>NZ_JAJKFQ010000005.1:522480-876853 GCF_020966635.1 Stieleria sp. JC731
TTATCACAGCTGTTCATTCAATCAAGAGTGGCTGCGATTGACGATTGTTTTTGGTCAGTTGTCGGTACGTTCGTGGGGGGCGCAATGACTCGATCTAAATCACCTGGTGGCGAAGCGACGCCCTCGGGTGGCGTAGGTATGGCGACTCGTTTTGGCCTTTTAAGTGTTTGCTGCGTGGTCTACTTGGCCGCATCGCTGGCTCCATTCGATTTGGTTAATAGCAAAGCCGAGTTGTTTGGGCGGTATCACGCCGCGCGTGAAAGAATGCAAGCCGGGACTCTATCTGGCAATGACTACGCGATGTTCACGAATGCCTTCAGGACTTTCTTCTTCACAGCTCCCGTAGGCGCTTTATTCGTCTACGTAAGCAATACATTTCGGCCAGTTCTCGTCGTCACTCTGATATCGTTGATTGCGCTGACGGTATTTACCGCCATCGGGGAGGGAATTCAAATCATCTCGAAATCACACTCTGTGGATGCGGTTGGTTTCCTAGCTAGACTTTCGGGAGGATGGTTCGGGGCAATCTGCTATTTGCGGTGGGCGAATGTCCATTGCAAGGTGTAGCGGGGAGCAAGATCGACGTGTAAGCTGGTCCCAGGAAGGGTCTTGTATGCCCCCGGCGTTTTGTCTATAATCCAGAATATGTTCTATCGCCTAGTTCTACTGATTCTCACCAGCTATCTCACCACCGGAATTGTTTCTGCTGGAGTGATGCATAGTGGTCATGTGGATGGGTGTGATTTGGAATCCGTCGCTGTTCTTCTCAGTGCAAGTGGCGACGATAGCGTGCCGGCAGTGCAAAACGTCCGTGACTGCGAGATGGCGCAGCACGATTTGCTCTCTGGTAGCTCGCTAAGTTTAGCCGCGACCATCGCATGCCGAATGGCCGGTCTGATCTCTCCTGAGATGTCTGGAACGCGCGGCCTTTTTAGCAGCGGTGCCGCGAGAGATCCTTGGTTAGTCACGGTCTTAAAGCCTTCATAGGCGGTAACTCAGCTTTCCGTTTTGAGTTACACATGTCTATGTTTTAAGGTTTTAAGAGTAATATGCTAAAGAAATTTATGTGCCTTGCTGTGTTGGCGCTGTCTGCTTCCACAGCTTCTGCGGGTGTTATGGGACACTCGATTCTCTCGCTCAGCAACATTCGTGTTATCGATACGAGTGACAATTCGGTGTTGACCGCGAGTTTTAATGGCGATTTGTCTGCGGACATCCAAGCGACGACCTCAACGACGTCTGCCACGAACCGCGCTTCGCTTTCAACCGCTGCCCCGTCGACCGTTACTACGAACGGAACAGCATTCGTCACTGGTGGCGGAATCATCATTCCTCCAATCCAGGCAGCAGATGCTGTGGCTGGAAGTTTGGCTGGCGACTATCTACGCTCGCAATCGCTCTACGGCGGATCGTTCGTTGATATCATCGATCCTGGTCCATACGCATTGATTCCAACCCCTGCTGGCGCGACCACGCAGGCTGATTTCAACGTCGATAACCTCGGTGCAATCGGTGGTGCGTCTTCGAACGTGACGAATACATCTTCGTTCAATTTCATCGCAACTTCGGACATCACTGCCCGCTTGGAGTTCGACGCTCTAGTCGACATGTTGCTCCAAGACTCGTTCGCTCCATTGAACTTCTATTCAAGTGCTCGGACCAGTTTTTCTGTGACACTGAGTGAATCTGGCGCGGCTGTTCCTGGTTTCGGTGGGGCTTCAGCAGAAGCGGATCTGAACCAATTCATTTCAATTCCGCCGTCGGGAAGCCCAGCAACGGTATTTATCTCGGGTAGCTACCAGTCGCTCGACTTCGATCTGACTGCTGGTTCTTTCTACACCTTGACAATCAACCAAACGGCCAGCGTTAGCGTTGGTACTGTTCCCGAGCCTTCGAGCTTTGCTGCTTTCGGCGTACTCGGTCTCATCACGACGGTTGTTCGTCGACGCAAACGCTAAAGAAGCTTGACTCGTCCATCGAGTCTGACTGAAAAATCGACGACGAGCCGCCTATTTTGTGGGTGGCTCGTTTTTTTGTCGATGGTTGTGTGTGTTTCTCGATCGTATTTGTGGTTGTCAGTCAGGAGCTAATCGCACAAAGTGCGGAACGGGTCTATGGATCACCGTTTGGCAACGATTGATGCTCGGTAACTTGGGTAGCCTTTCTCGCCGATAGCTTGCTTAAGCTGCATGTGGCAGTCGGTTGCGTTCGCTGCTTGACTTTTGCTTCGTTTGTCGAAGGAGATGTTGGTGATGCAGACGGCGGCGCGGGGGACTACGGGGGAGATTGTGATGGGAAGGTCGAAACCGTATTGGTTGGCGATCGGTTCCATTGTCTTTACTAGTGTTAGAGCGTCGTCGCCTCGGCAAGGGATTACTGGTGCGGTCCAGATCAGTCCCGCGTCGGTGACTTCCCCAGATTCGGGACGGTTCCGGTAGAACGCGCCTTCTAGGTGATTGGAATTGGGGACACCGCACAGCAAATCGTTCACATCGCTGATCGTGTGCACGAAGTTCTTGAAACGGTTCGCGATTCTCCAGTCAGGGGCTTTCTCGGCCGCTGTCTTTAATAGGTTGACCTGCCATTGCTTAAAGAAGCGTACCTTGCAGTACTTCCCAAGCGTTCGTTTGATCTCGTCACGCTTGGCGTCGACCAGATACCGTGGACCGTACAGGCCACCAAGCCCATTCCAGCGTTCGATCTTCAACTCCTTGCGAATATGCTGACGCTGCTCGGCAGTTAATGGTCCATCGCCGGATTGGATCGATTGCATGATCGGCTGCGATGATGCAACCCGTAGATCATTGGCAAGGTGAACAACACTGTCGATCACACCGGCTTGTCGCAGGCGACCGATGCAATCCACGATCTGGCTGAACGTTGCATCGTCATCGGTTTTGAATCCGAAGCCGTCGATCGCTTCCGGTCGAGGCATCAACCAGATCGTCATCCGCGTGACGATCCCGTTTTTGCTCTGAGGCATCATCCCCTGAACATTCGGCCCCAGCCCGTACGGATAGACGTGTCCGACAGGACTGGCGTCGATGTCGCCAAACCCGGTGTGCGTTACATCGCCATTGGGTAGCACGACCTGGTAATTGCACGATTGTGAGAAGCGATCACCATAAGGCGTGTGACCAAACCCTCGCTGTAGGATGTTGCCAACGATACTGGCGTCTGGGCCTGCGCCTGTCACATCGAGCATCAAGCGCGAGCCTCGCTTCAGGAGCTCGCCAGCTAGTTCCCCTTGCGAAACGCCGGGTTCGATCACCGCGTAGGCAAGTTCTTCGTTGATCTCAACAATGCGATTCATTCGCCCTAGGTCGATCAACACCTGTCCATCTGTGGCGGCACAACGGTCGCCGTAGCCCCAGTTTTTCCCGCGGCTGAAACAGTGCCACTGGACTCCAAACTCGCCCAGTTTCCGTACGATCTGTTGGACTTGCTCGGCAGACTTGGGGCGGACAATGGCTGCAGAGTAGGTTGACTTGGGAAGCGTCGACTTGCTGTACTCGTTGCGAGTTCCTGAATCGTCTAGAAAGTTCTCGTCGCCGACGATCGATTGCAGTGCCGATCGCAGCATCGGGCGAAGTCGATCAGAGGTGGGTGCAGGGGCGGACATGTAGACTCCTAGGTCAGGCTGCCCCGCTGTCGGATTTAACGATTCGGAAATGCTTGTCATCGCTTCAAGGTCGGTGGTGAAGGCATCTGCCATTACCAAAATGACGGCCGGGGGCACAACGCTGACATCGTCCCAATTGGGGCGTGGTGGCGTTTCGGCACCGCGGGGCGGTAGTGATGCAAAAGTTGCAAGCGTCGCGCCCAACTGCAGCCACTACTAGGTTTTAGGTCAAAAACAAGCGAGGAGAGGCTGTTTCAAGCTCGTTCGCGAATCAGTTCAAGTGCGACTTCTCACAATCGGTGGAATTGGCACCAGCTTGGATGGGAACCGTCAACGCCTTCAGGAAATGCAGGATTGGCGCGATTTGTATTGCCGAATGGCCTTTCGGAACGATTTGAAGCAATGGGTGAAGTGTGTCCGAATACAATCACTCCCGATCGGATTGGTTTTTGATAGGTCGGGACGCTATTTCAGCAGATTTGGTAGCTACGATGCTTGGTGATGGCAGTTGGAGTCGAATGTGAATTCTCAGATGGTGCCGTTGGTTCTTCATACCCGCGTGATCAGCGGTCAGGGAGGTGGTCCGGAGAAGACGATCTTGAATTCCCCTCGGTTTCTTGAGCCGTTGGGGTACCACGGGGTTTGTGTTTACTTGCGCGATCCAGGGGATCAAAAGTTTGACATCATCCGGAAGCGGGCCGTAGAGAAACGGGCGAAGCTTGTTGAGGTCGATGACTTTGGGATCAAGGACATTGGCGTTGTCAAACGCATGCGAGTGGCTGTTGAGCAGATCGTTCAGCAAGGTTCTTTTCAATCGTCGCCCTTGATCTGGCATGGGCATGACTACAAGTCAAATCTATTGGGACTTCTGCTGAAGAAGCACTTCCCCGGTATGCGGCTCGTCACCACGGTGCACGGTTGGGTTCAGAAGACGTGGAAAACGCCGCTGTATTATGCCATCGATAAGTGGTGTCTGGCTCGCTACGAACAGGTCATCTGCGTTTCGAGGGACTTGTTTGAGGACTGCCAAAAGCTTGGCGTCGAGAGTTCGCGACTGACGCTAATCGATAATGCGATCGCTTTGGATGACTATGAGTTTGAAATGGCGCAGTCGGAAGCGAAGACGCGATTGGGTTTTGCACCCGAGACAAAACTGGTGATCGCAGTCGGCCGCCTCTCTGATGAGAAAGGCTTTGACCTTTTGATCGATGCGGTCGCTCAATTGATCAAGGATGGCGAAAATGTTGCCTTGGCGATTGCCGGCGATGGTGCCTTTCGAAATGCGCTCCAAAACCAAATCGATGAGTTAGGCTTGTCCGAAGTGATTAAGTTGCTTGGGTTCGTCGCTGACCCGCGTGTGGTTTACCGCGCAGGCGATGTCTATGTTCTCAGCAGCTATCGCGAAGGATTGCCGAATGTGGTTTTGGAAGCGATGGCGATGAAAGTCCCGGTCATTTCGACTCGCATTGCCGGGATGCCGGATCTGATCAGTGATGGCAACAACGGTATGCTGATCGAAACCGGTAGTGCCGATGCGATTGGTCAAGCGTTGCGGCAGTTGGCGCAGTCACCGAATCAGCGTGATTCGCTTGCCAATGCAAGCCGGCGCACCGTCGAAGAGCGTTTCAGTTTCCAAAGCCGAATGGAATCCATTGCTAAAATCTACCGGCAGCTCTAGAGATCTGTCGATTCTCGGGCATGGTCGTTCGCGAAGTCGTCTTACGTTCTGCTGGTTCTCGGTGAAGGGCGCGAATTCTGTGCAGCCAAAAAGGTTTAGCAATCTTTCGATTTGGGGTTAGCTCTTTTGGGGAGTTTGGTAGCCTCCGTGTGTTTAAGGGTTGTTTCCTATCTGCCTTTCACGGAGTGTTCGAATGATTCGATGCTTTTTGTTCAGTCTTGCTGTGTTTGTTTCGGTGTCAGCCGTTTCGGCTCAGGCTACCTATTCAAGGTTGGTCGTCTTCGGGGACAGCTTGTGTGATACGGGCAACAGCTACGCAGCGACCGGGATTCCTCCGGGAGGAGCGGCTGGTTTTCCGTATTTTCAGGGCCGGTTTTGCAATGGGCCCAACTGGATTGACTACCTTCAAGTTGATCTAAGTTTGGCTGATCCACAGGTCCTGAATTTCGCAGTGGGAGGTTCGAGCACAGGTTTTGGATATCAGGCACCGCCGGATGGAATTTTTCAGGGGCCTCCAGGATTGTTGGTGCCAACGGTTGGCGTTCAGATTCAGACGTATCAGTTGTTGGCTATTCCTGATCCGGATCAGTTGACGGTGTTGTGGGCCGGCTCGAATGATCTGCTAACGATGAAGTCTCCTTCATCTGCGGTCAGCAATATTGAGCAACACATCCGTGATCTAGCGGCCATGGGGGCCGACGAGTTCTTGGTCCCATCGATGTCCGCTCTCGGCGAAGCGCCGGCGGTCGAAGGTTGGCTGGAGCGGTTGGTGATGAATTACCTTTCACTCCGGTTCAATTATCTATTGAACAAGCGACTTGATTCGCTTGAGTCAGAGTTGTCGATCGAAGTTCATCGCTTGAACACGTTTAACCTGACCATGTTAGGGCTCGCGATTCCGCAGTTGTTCGGTTTCACGAACACGACTGATGCGGCTCTCGATGATATTGCAGCTGGCGAGATAAGTCCCGCTGAAGGTGCGAGTTATTTTTACTGGGATGTGATTCACCCCACGACACTGGTGCATTCGGTGTTGGCGCAAGCGGCAAGCGATGAGCTTGATTGAGAGTTGTTGTCGTTGTTGTCATCAGCCGCGTCGCGCGAGCGTGCGGTTCGGTGGGGGGAACGGTTTGTGGTAGGAACCGTGAGCTAACGCTCAGCGGCTGATGTTGGGCATTGCGATGTGAGGGGATCGCTGGCTCTGCCAACCGTCGTTAGCGCGAACCGGCTCAGTGGTGAGGTAAATTGGGATGATTGCTCGCGCTGACACGACAACGCGTTTACGAAAAAAGCCGGCTGTGGATTCACAGCCGGCTTTATTGTTGGTCTTGTTGTGTTTGCCGCTTTAGGCGTAGTGGTCGGCGTCTACGACCACGGCAGCGGTTGGGCGAGCGGTCATGGTTCGCCAGTAGTCCGGCGCCCAGCGACGGTACTCGATAAACATCGCGATCACGGCGATCAGCAAAAACAGCATGCTCATGACAAGCATGACGGTATAGACGCTTGGCGGTTGCTTTGCGTTATCAGTCGATGGAAGTGTCGACACGGTCACCCTCCAGAATAAAACCTTCGCTGTAGTCTCTCATGATTTCGGCAACGGCCCGATCGGGTTCCGTTTTTACAACTCGCAGTCGTCCGATGTAGCGGTCGTTTCGCGTCACGTCCAACTGGTGGCCGGCGCGGATGCCGTCATCTTGTCCGATCGAAACTTCAACCAAGCCTTTGTTGCGAGTGACAACCAACACGTTTCCGTTGCGATCCGGTGGGGCTCCGTCCAGTGGAGCTTTGGGGTCGATTCCCATGTGGTCGGCAACTTCACGAAAGCGGGTCAACTCCGCAGCCAAGTTCTTGTTGCGTTGGTCAAGCTGGAGTCGCACGCCTTGCGATTCGCTCAACTTGTCTTGCAGTACCAAGGTTTGAGCGAACAAGTCATCGCGGTTCTTTTGCTCTTCGGTGACTTGCTCACGCAGGCGTTTGTTGGCGTCGGTCAGCTCCTGCAGCTGTTCCGCTTGGATCTTGTCAGTCTGGGTCAGCTTGTCGAGGTTTTCTTCGAGGTTCTGGACTCGAGCGATTCGCTGAGCCAGGTCATCGTTGAGCTGATCGAGTTGAGTTTGAAGTGCAGCAAGTGAAGTTCGCCGAGCAACCTGTTCGCGTGACAGGGCGGCTTGAGCTCGCTGCTGAGCATCTTGCAGTTGTTCGTTCTGCTGTGCGTAGGCTTCGATTTGTGCCTTGTAACCAGAGGGTCCGAGGACAACATCGCGCCAGTTTCTGTGGGATGCATTGACCGCCAGCGCCAACCCCATAAACGTTATGCTGAGTAGGAGAATAACGACGGTAAACGCTTTACCAAGTAACGTCATCTTAGAAGCTTTCCTGTTGCAGATGCATTCCGGGCCAATCTTTGGTCGGGCAAATGGTCGAACGGATAGTGAACGAATCTGGCGGCAGCGCGCCGGATTTTGAGTGGGACGAAAAGCCTTTGGTGCCCACGCCAAACTGTTGCAAAACGGGCGCCCGGAATCGGAACCCACGGTTTCGCACTGCCGGAAGTATAGTTACCGCAATTTTCAACTGTCAACGAAATCGGAACTAAAACCCCTAAAGCCACAGTTTCCCTAATTGGGTCAGGCGAAAATACCGGATTGCAATGAACTTGAGACGAGTTTACCGATCGTAGGGATATCCGACGGGTACTCCCCCAGGGTGGATCATGTTGGCTCGACCACGCCAGTTAAGGTAAGCAAGTTTGTTGGCTTCGCATCGATTCAAGTTAGCACGCCGTTTATCCGTTCCAGTTGAAGCTGGTCGCAAGCGAGATGCCTAATAGTCCTGTTGTCGCCGAATGAGCAGCACAGTATGTGGTGCGGTCGATGATGAACGTTTGCGGGTGGTGTGATGTCAACCACCAATGGTTTCGTCAGGTTTGCATGGCGTGCTTCGTCTCGTAAGTCCGCGATGTTGTTTCGCTAGCGGATCTGAGCTGCTGCGATGACGCCATGCAGCCGAAGCGTTCGGTCTGGGATGGATCTGTCGAGTCAATCGATAGCGACGGTTATGATGCGCTAGTGCGATCGTGAGTCCTGCGAACGCGATTCGCTTGGTGCAACTGCGTCTGCGTAAACCGGTCGGATTCGGATTCGTTTATTTCATCGTGACCGAATCACGATTCCAGATGTTATCCTGTGAGGCAGAAGCGACAACAATCGCCTTCGCACCTCATCCTCTTTTTTAGTCACCCCACGAACAAAGCATCTCGATATGGGCCAAGCTATCCAAGACTTTACCGATCTGCTGCTCCGAAACGGCGTCATCAGCTTGGACCAGCTCTCCGAAGCCGAGCAGGTTGCCAAGGACACATCTTCGGATGTCGGGGCCATTCTTGTTCAGATGGAATACGCGACGCCTGAAGAAGTGGCACAGGCGATGGCAAAGTTCCACAAGATTCCTTACGTCGATTTGCGTGAAACGCGAGTGGCCGACGAAGTGATCGAATTGGTTCCCGAGTCGGTAGCGCGGGAAAACATGGTACTGCCCTACGCCGAGGAAGACGGTGCCCTGCGAATCTTGATCGCAGATCCTTTCGACTTGGAAACGATCGAAAAGCTCCGTTTCATTCTGAACCGAAAGATCGAAACCGCTCTGGCTCCAAAAGAGTCGATCCAGGGGGCGATCAACCAGTATTACGGGCAGGTCGAAGGTGAATCGGCTGACTCGATGTTGCAGGAATTCACCGATACGGCGATCGACTTTACCGAGACCGATACGGGGGAAGTCAGTGAAACCAGCGACGATGGCGACGAGAGTAGCGCTCCGGTTATTCGCCTAGTTAACCTGATGATTCAAGAAGCCGTCCAGCTTCGGGCCAGCGATATCCACGTTGAACCCTTCGAGGAGCGGGTCCGAATCCGTTATCGAATTGACGGCGTTTGCGTTGAGCGAGAATCGGCCCCACGGCGGATGCTGTCGGCGCTAATCGCCCGGATCAAGATTCTGTCGAAGATCGATATTTCGGAAAAGCGACGACCAACGGACGGCCGGATCAAGATCACGGTGGGTGACAAGCAGCTCGATTTGCGGGTCAGTATCATCCCGACCAACCACGGTCAGTCATGCGTGATGCGACTGCTCGACAAAGACAACATCAAGGTTGGTGTACGTCAGTTGGGTCTGAGTCAACGTGACTACCGAACGTTCAACTCGCTCATTCGGCGCCCCAATGGAATCATCCTGGTCACGGGGCCAACGGGCTCTGGAAAGACCACGACGCTGTACGCGGCAATGAACGCGCTCAATCGTCCTGACCGCAAGATCATCACTGCCGAAGACCCTGTTGAGTACTACCTTCCGGGGATCAACCAAGTCGAGGTCCGGCACAGCATCGGGCTCGATTTCGCTCGCATCATTCGCTCGATGTTGCGACAGGCACCTAATATCATTCTCGTCGGTGAGATGCGGGATCACGAAACAGCATCCATGGGTATTCAGGCCTCATTAACTGGACACCTGGTTTTCAGTACCCTGCATACGAACGATGCGCCCAGTGCTATTAGTCGAATGGTGGACATCGGTGTTCCATCCTACATGGTGGCAAGTTCGGTCATCGCCGTCATGGCTCAGCGTCTGGTGCGGACACTGTGCCCGCGATGTAAGGTGCGTTATCAACCGACCGAGTCAGTCATCGCGGATAGCATGTTGCCACCAGAAATGATTGCTCAGGCTGAGTTCGCTCGAGGCAAGGGATGTCCGTACTGCGGTCGCAGTGGATATCGAGGCCGGATTGGTATCTATGAGTTGATGGTGATCAACGGAAAGTTGCGTGAAATGATGTTCAAAGGTGCAGACACCAAAAGCATCCGGATCGAAGCCATAAAGAATGGTATGTCAACACTTTACGCCGATGGGATGCTGAAGGTGACTCGCGGGATCACGACCTTCGAAGAGGTTTACCGGGTTGCTAAGCAGACCGAGCAGGAGCACTTGGCGCTCCACCACTTGGTGGAAGATCTCGACTCGCTATAGGTCGATTTTGGCGGTTATGCCGCCGCTGCTGAAGCGTCCGGCCGCAGTGTCTTGCGCCCCCATATACGGTTCGGTTTGGCCGCTTTCAGGCAGCCGTTTGCTAGCGGCGTGCTAGGCTGCCGATAGCGCTAATTCTTATTGACGCTCGTCAGGCCGAGTGCGGCGGCGAGGTGATCGCGTGATGACGCTCTGTTGGGGGGAGCCCCACAAAGTTTCGATGTTTCACGCCATCAATTTTTGAAGTTTCAGGGTATTGCGAACATAATACCGCCAGTTCGGGCAAAAGCTGTTCTACTCCTCGCCATCCAACACACCGCCTGAACGCTCGCCAAATCGGCGTCATCCAACGGACCGTTTGTCCACTGGTGGCACCTCAGGCTGAGACGAGCACCTGATCGATCACGCTCACGAAGGATCCAATCGATGGCAACCGTACTTATTGACAAGCTTCTCCAGGCCGCCGTGAAACAGGGCGTCAGCGACATTCACATTGTCGTTGGTCAGCCTCCTGTTTTTCGTTTGCATGGCCGGATGCGAAAGCTGGAGACAAAAACGCTGGAGGCGGAAGATTCGGTTGCGTTGATGAAGTCGATCACGCCGGAACGCTGCCAGCGAGAGTTGCAGGAAACCGGAAGTACTGACTTTGGTTTTGCGTTTGGCGAACTGGCGCGATTCCGGGTGTCGGTGTTTAAGCAGCGCGGGTTTATCTCGATGGTGCTGCGTCAGATTCCTAATGACAAGCTGACGCCCGAGCAATTGGGATTGCCAGAAGCTGTTGTCAAAATGGTGCACCGTCCCCGCGGTTTGTTCTTGGTGACGGGGCCAACCGGGTCTGGTAAGTCGACGACTTTGGCGAGCTTGATCAACTTGCTGAACGAAACCGTTGACCACCACATCATCACGATCGAAGACCCGATCGAGTTTTATCACGACCACAAAATGAGCACGATCAACCAGCGTGAAGTTGGTGTCGACGTGCCGAGCTTCTCCGAAGCGATTCGCCGAGCGTTGCGGCAAGACCCCGACGTGATTCTGGTCGGCGAGCTTCGTGACTTAGAAACCATCGAAGCGGCGATCAGTGCGGCGGAAACCGGGCACGTCGTCTTTGGCACCCTGCACACCAACAGTGCACAGGGCACGGTCAACCGAATCATCGACGCGTTTCCGGGTAACCTGCAGGATCAGATTCGAACGCAGTTGGCCAGTACCTTGATCGGCGTCGTCGCGCAGACCCTACTGCCCAAGATCGGCGGTGGACGCTGTGCTGCGTATGAGGTCCTGGTTGTCACCCCAGGTGTGTCAAACCTGATTCGCGAGAACAAAACGTTCCGGATCAGCAGTTCGATGCAAACCGGTGCGAAGTTCGGGATGCAATTGATGGACGATGCGTTGTTCCAGCACTGGAAGGCCGAACGAGTCAGCGTCGAAGACGTCCTGTCGAAAGCACACCGGCCGGATGACTTGGCAAAGCGGATCGTGCAAGCCCGTCGCGGATTGGACGATTCCCCGGTGCCGATCTCGGACGACGAGAGCGGAAAGGGTTGATGAAGCAGTGATCGCTTCTCACGCCCGTGACAGATTGAATGAGCATTTAGTAGCCCCTTAGTTATCAAAGCAAGAACGCTTCCATGGCCCCACGTCGAATCGGACAGATCCTCGTCGACCTTGGTTTCTTGACCGACGAGCAGCGAGATATCGTGCTCGAGGAACAGGAACAGCAGCCCGGTGCGCTGTTTGGAAAGGTTGCCGAAGACATGCAGCTGATCACCGAAGAGCAGCTGATCCAGGCGCTGGCCGAGCAGATGTCGATGCAGACCGTGTCGCTGGAAGAGATTCAGCTGGCGCCGGAACTGGTCGAGAAGCTAACCGAAACGATGGCGCAGCTCTATCGTGTCGTGCCGATTCGCTTCGAAGGCAATCGCCTTACCGTGGCGACTTGCGACCCGCAAAACTTGAGCGTCCAAGACGAACTTCGGACGTTCCTTGGCTATGACATCGACGTCGTCGTCGCGACCGAACGAGATATCAATACAACCATCGGGCGCTACTATGACAGCGAATCCGAAAGTGTTGAAAAGCTGGTCGCGGAACTGGCCGAAGACGAAGAGCTGAAAGCAGCCGTTTCGGCTTTGGATAGCGAGAAGTTCAACATCACCGATGCGGAAGCTTTGGCCGATTCGGCGCCGGTGCGAAAACTATTGAACATGGTTTTGCTGTTGGCGATTAAAGACCACGCCAGCGACATTCACCTAGAACCATTCGAAGACGAATTCCGAATCCGAATCAAGGCGGAAGGCGTCCTGTACGAAATGGTTCCCCCGCCACGTCACTTGGCGTTTGCGATTACGACGCGAATCAAGGTAATGGCGAACCTGGATATTGCCGAGCGTCGTATGCCGCAAGACGGTCGAATCGAATTGATGGTCGGTGGTCACCCGGTTGACCTTCGCGTCAGCGTTCTGCCAACGATCTTCGGTGAAAGCGTCGTCATGCGGGTGCTTGACCGTTCGGTTGTGAACCTGTCGCTGGAAAACGTCGGTATGGATGAAAAGACCATGGCGACATTCCGTGAAGCGATCGATCGGCCCAACGGCATTGTGTTGGTGACCGGTCCGACCGGGTCCGGAAAGACGACGACCTTGTATTCGTCGTTGTCGGAAATGAACGATATCAAAGACAAGCTGATCACGACCGAGGATCCGGTCGAGTACGACATCGATGGCATTATCCAAATTCCGATTGATCATGATGTCGGTGTGACATTCGCAAGCTGCCTGCGTGCGATCTTGCGGCAGGATCCGGATATCATTTTGGTCGGCGAGATCCGTGACTTGGAAACGGCCGAAATCGCCATCCAGGCGGCATTAACCGGTCACCTTGTATTTAGCACGCTCCACACCAACAGCGCGCCGGCGACGGTCACGCGTCTAAAGGACATGGGCATCCCAGCCTTTATGACTTGTGCGACGGTGGAGGCAATTCTGGCGCAGCGTTTGGTACGTCGGATCTGCACCAAGTGCCGCGAAGAAACCAAAGTCAACAAAGAATTGCTGTTCGAACTCGGGATGAAGCCTGAGGACGTTGCTGGCCGCAAGTTCTTTAAAGGAATCGGTTGCGATCAGTGCAACAACACTGGTTACAAAGGCCGGATCGCATTGTTCGAACTGATGGTAATGAACGACAAAATTCGTGAAATGGTCATGGCGAATGCCTCGACCGATGAGCTTCGTGACGAGGCCGAGCGAAACGGGATGACGACCTTGCGTGAAGCCGGATTGTCGATGGCGTTTGATGGCGTCACGACGCTGGACGAAGTCGTCCGAGAAACCGTGGCTGAATAATTCGGCCGAATAACATCAGCAGTGTGTTTGGTTCAATATCGTGTTTGGTGGGCAAACGCGACCGACTTGGGAAGAACCATGTCGGACGCGTTCGCTGAGTGTCAGATGCGAATTAACCAGCAACCTTATCAGCACATTTAACAAATCACTTTTTGAAGAAACCTACGCAGGTCGGATCGGCTGTTAATCGAGTCCAGCTGATCGTGTCGCGTGGGGTACCGCCGAGGGCTTAGCAAAATGCCTACCTTTCAGTTCGAAGCGATGGACGCGGCCGGTCAGGAGATCCGTGACGAGATCGACGCCGCCAGCGAAGAAGAGGCGCAAACCACTATTCGGCAGATGGGGTACTTCGTTACGAAGATCTCCGTCAAGAAACAGGCTGCCGCCAAAGCTGGTTCCAAGAAAGGCAAGCGTGGCTTTGCGATCGGCGGTGCAAAGACCAAACACATTTGTGCCTTCACTCGCCAGCTTTCGATTCTTCAAGACGCCGGTCTGCCGATTTTGCGATCGCTGAAGATTCTCGAAAACAACCAAAAGCCAGGCAAGCTGAAGTTTGCCCTGATGGATGTATGCGAGGAGATCGAGAGTGGTTCGACGTTGAGCGAGGCGATGAGTAAGTCGCCAAAGATCTTTAGCCGCCTTTACGTCAACATGATCAAGGCGGGTGAAGCGGGCGGTGCGTTGGAAACCATTCTGCAGCGTTTGGCGGAGTTCCTCGAGCGTGCCGAATCGTTGAAGCGAAAGGTTAAAGGTGCGTTGATCTATCCGATCGTCGTCGCGATGGTCGCGATCCTGATCGTGACCGGGATCATGATCTTTATCGTTCCGACCTTCGAGCAGATGTTCGACGAGTTTGAACTGAAGCTGCCCGCGCCAACCTTGTTGTTGATCGCGATGAGTAACTACCTGAAAAGCTATTGGTGGTTGTTGATCGTGATGCCGATCATGTTTTTGCTGTTCGTCAAATTGATGCGCAAATTCCGGCATGGGCGAATCGGATTTGACATGTTCATCATCAAGGTGCCTGTATTCGGCGGCTTGCTTGAAAAGAACATTTTAGCCCGGACAACGCGAACCTTGGGAACCTTGGTTAGCAGCGGTGTGCCGATTTTGGAATCGCTAAACATCACGCGTGAGACGGCCGGGAACGCGGTATTCGAAAAGCTGTTTATCAAAGTCAGCGAAGCGGTACGCGAAGGTGAGGTGATTAGTAAACCTCTGAAAGATCACAGTCAGTTGGGCTTTCACCCGATGGCGGTGTTCTTCTTCGCCATCTTCGGCGCGTTCCCCGGATTGGTCCTGTTGTCGATCGCGATTACCAGCCGCGGTACCAAGTTGGATGAAGACGGCATGGTCGAGACGCTGCTATTCATTGCGGCGTATGGGATCGGTCTTGGTGCTGTCGGTGCCGGGCTTTGGTATGCCATGAAGATCAAAGGCCGAGTTGTCAATGACTTGGTCGTCAACATGGTCGACGTCGGTGAAGAGACTGGTGAGTTAGACACCATGCTTTACAAGGTTGCCGACACCTACGACGAAGAAGTACGGACGATGACCGACGGTCTGACCGCTCTGATCGAGCCGATCATGATCGTGTTCCTTGGGGTGACGGTCGGATTTATCGTGATCAGTTTGTTTATGCCACTGATTGAGTTGATTACGAGTCTGTCGTCCTAAAAAACGTTCGGTGCAAAGCCATCGCTGACGCGTCCTTTCCTGTGGAGGAATCGTCCGGTGGCTGCTTGGATCGAAAAGTCGCGAATCGTTAATGCGATGATTGCGGCGGTGAAAGAATCAGATTGGAACTGGATGGGAAGGCCCTCGCATTTGTGTGAAGCCTTCGTGGGTAAGAAACTATTCGACAAGCGGAACGGAATGATGAGAGTGACAAAGACGAGCTTAACGACAACGCGTGGTCGACGCGCAATCGTTGCCGGCAGCGGCAATGATCGAAGCGGCTTTACGCTGGTGGAGTTGCTAGTTGTGATCGCCATCATCGGGGCCATCGCCGCGATCGCGATCCCTGCGATCGGCCGTGTCATCCGGGCTGCGGGAAAAGCTGCACAACAATCTGAATTGGCAAGCTTGGAATCGGGGATCGAGTCCTACTACACCAAGTACGGTGATTACCCACCAGACTTTTCGAACTGGGGAATCGTCAAGCGACATTACTTGAAGATCTTTCCGGACATCGCGCAAAGCGAACTGAATTTATTGTTCCGCCTCTGTGACCAGACCGCGGACAATGATGCTAGCCAGATGTCGGTCGCGATCATTGACGCCAACTTCGATCCTACCGCACTGGACCGTGCCGAAGCGGTTGTTTGGTCGTTGGGAGGTTTCAGTAGCGATCCTCAGTTTCCGTTTACCGGTGATGGCGGACCGCTAAAGATTTTGAATGCGAGTGGATCACGTCAGGATCCCGCCAACGTCGAATACAACACAAGCCGTACCGCTGCCGAGATCTCTTTGGAGCCAGGGAATCTGTCGGTTAAGACACCCACCGGCACCGGGTCGCGAACCTACACCGATCGTTTCGCAAGTGCGGATGACGATTCGGCACTTAACCCGAACGACGTCTTCCCGGTCTATCGTTTGAAGCCCGGTGCCAGCCCCGTGGTCTACTTCGATTCGCGGACCTACGCGATCGATGTCGTTGCCGGTTCCGGAAACCCGAGTGTTTACAACGGGTACGCACGAGCGTCGACGGACAGTGCGACCGGTTATGACGGCATCCGTCCCGTCTACAGCAATAACCCTGGTGCGACGCCGACCGGCGGCGCTACCTACGCCGCATCTGGAATCAACCCGTTGGCCGGTTGGCAGTTCGTCAATCCGAACACCTACCAGTTGATGGGCCCTGGCCTGGATGGTTTGTACGGCGAAGTCTTTGACACGACCCCGAACGATCCGCCAACCGCTGGCGATCCGCCGATCTACTTCAAGTTGGATGGTACCGCAGTTTGGCCCGTCGGCACGGCAACCGCGCCATCGGGATTGATCCGTCCAGACATCCAACGTTTTGACGTCACCGGATTGGTCTCGCGCTCACTGAACCCATTCCGGGACAACATGGGCAATGTGGTTGATGGGACTTTTGAAGACATCCTCGACTGATTTGTATCCATTTCAAAGCAACGTTGCACATTCACGCAGAACCCATGGTCTTAGCTAAAAAGACAAACCGAACTCATGACGCGATGAACCATCGTGGTTTCACATTGGTGGAACTGTTGGTTGTCATCTCCGTCATGGTCGTGCTCGGCGGAATGTTGACGTACGCGTTGGCTTCGGCGACGACGCAGGCTCGTGTCAAGCGAACGCAAGCCGATGTGCTTAGTCTTGGCCAGTTGCTTCAATCACGTGTCAACGAGGTTTCGTTAGCCCCGGTGAACTTGGTTTATGGGCGAAGCGGATTGCAGCAATTGCAACTCGGTCAGACTTCGCTTAATACGATTAGTGGCCCTGGAACGGGCGGCATGTCAACGAACGCTCAGCGTATCTCGTTCATGGCACAGGAACGGGCACGGCTAACACTTTTGGCTCGCCGCGACATGATTCGGATGGTACTTCCGGAGTGCCAAGCGGACTTGATCTATCCGCCGACGAGTTTGCAGTTCCGTACTTACCACGTTACGGGCGTGGGTGCCGGTTGGTTGCCCAACGTCGCACAGATTAAACCTCCCGAACAATGGAGCCGGATGCGAACGTTGGCCAACTTGTTGTCCGCTGCGGACATCGATGCGATCTACACAGCCAACGGTGGCAGCAGCGCGGCGACAGACCCAGAGGTCGATGCCATTACGGAGTCGTCCAACGCGCTTTACGAAGCGATTCTCAAACATGACGCGAGAGTGTTGCCATTTGATTCGTCGACACCAACGCCGATCGGTTGGACTCGCCAACACGAGTCCGCTGAGTGTCTGTATCTGATTTTGGCAACGACCGAACTGTTCGGCCAAACGGCAATCGACAAGATTCCCGACACGCAGATCGCTGACACCGATGGCGATGGCATTCCCGAAATCCTTGATGCCTGGGGACAGCCTTACGAGTTCATCCGCAACCCGATCGGTTTTCGCTCGCCCACGATTAAGAACTTTGATCCCACCGGCAGTACAGCGGCGGACCAATACCCCTTTGATCCTGATTCGTTTGACTTCCTTGCGGCGGATATGCGATTCAACGAGTCAGCGCACCCCTCGCCGACCACGCTTCCGGCGACCGCATTCTTTCCTGTCTTCTTGCCACCGATGGTTGTCAGCGCGGGATTGGATGGTGAATTCGGAATGCGTTTGTCTTACGTCAATACGGACACCAGCACGGTCGAGCCGGAAATTGGTGTGAATCAAGGTTACAGCGCATCGTCGGTTCGATACCCGGCGGGGACGTATGGCCCGACCTATCCCTCGATGGGAATCGTGCGATACCCAGATCCGTTTAATGATGTTTCCGCGGTCACGGCAAACGCACCTGCGGATTACTTCTTCACGATTTCGGCGACCGGTTCCATCGTGACGGCAAAGCAGGGTGGCGGATTGGGCGCGATCTTGGATAGCGAAGTCGCCGCCGACAATATCACTTCACTTGATGCGGGAATCTAATGGCCAACACAGTCAAATCAAATCGATTGACTGCTCGGCAGTCCGAATCGGAAAAGCGAAATGCATTCGGTTTTACATTGGTGGAACTGTTGGTGGCGATCACAATCGCATCGGTACTGACAGCGATCGCTTTGCCGACGCTGAAAGAAAGCATGCGGCAGAACTCGCTTGGCCGAGCAGCGTCGTTGGTCAAGGGCGCCTTTATCAATGCACGTGCACAGGCCATTCGTACCGGTCGACCATTTGGGATCGTGATCGAGCGTCGACGCCATGCGATCGGCGACGGGACCGCCGATACCTTGAACTTCTTTAATGCGAACTACTCCACTCGCATGTATTACGTTCAGTCACCGCTGGAATACCGCGGCGACTATCCCGATGCGGTGGCGTATCCGATCTTCGAAGCGGTCGGTGGTAGCTCGCTAGCACCTCGATTTTTCATTCCGCGTGAAGCTGCCGGGTTGTTGTATGCGGCCGCGACGCCCTACACCTTCGGTAACGCTACGGCCGCAACGAATTTGGTCGGGACACGGACAAAGTTCGAAGTCGGCAATACCGACTATGTCTTTGAAATCACGTCGCTAGAAAAAGTGACGCTTGACCGATCGAATCCGACAACGACTATCGGAACTGGTCGAGTTGCCGTTCATCCACAGGTTGAACAAGTTGTTCCCGCAACACCTGCGAACCGGTACATCGACGGGATTCTAATCAGTTTCAACTACATCGACTTCTCACCACGCAACGCACAGGTTGCCGGGCGGTACCAGACCATTGGCGCGCCGGGAGCAGTCGTAGCCGCATCTGCATCGGTTTTTCCAGCGGGGCTCGCATCGTTTCAGCCGATGCCGTTCAAGTTCCGCAGCAATCCGATCAAAGCGCCTTTGGCACCAGTCACGATGATCGGCAAAACGGTCATCGACCTGTCGATCTCCGGTTCGGTTCTGGCGCCTGCAGCGTTCAATTCACAAGTCGTCGTTGATCCCGCACCTGCTGCAGCGATCCCATCACTGGCCGCCGATCAGCGTTTGAATGATGTGATTGTCATGTTTGCCGCCGACGGTCAATTGGATGGGATTTACTACGACCAACGTGTTGTCGCCGGAACGCCGTCTCAAATTGTCGGATTCCAATATCAACGGTTCGATCCGGCGACCACCATTTCGTTCAACGTCGGGTTTGTCGACGGCGTGGTCAACAATGTCGATGACGTTGCACGCTTTCCCGATTCAGTTCCTGGGACGGACTATCAAATCAACGCCAACGATCCACCGTTGGATAACCCTGGGCCGACAGCGCCTTTGGAGATGAAGAAGAAGCCGAACTTTGCAAACACCGATTGTGCTTGGATTCATATCCAGCCGCTCAGTGGCAACATCTCGCTTCAAACGGTCGCCTCGCAACCGATTCTTTCAGATCTGTCGGCTTACTACGGCTACAACCCGGCTCCCGGCAGCCAATTTGCTCGAGCGGTTGCTTCGGACCGCATTCGGCAATCTCGTCGGTTGGCAACTGGAGGTGCTGTGCAATGATTCAGATGAACAGCTTTTGCATAAACGTTCGACAAGCGTCACGTCGCGGCCTTTCCATCATGGAAGTGTTGTTCGCGATTGGTGTTCTGACGATCGGTTTGCTTGGTGTCGCATCGATCCTGCCGGTCGCGACCAACAACGCGTCGATGGCATTGAAAACGGACCGAGCTGTCGAAGAAATCAATAACCGCGTCGCGACCGAAATTGCGGAGATCGCCGGTAAGTTTGACGAAGTCGTCATCGCGAATAATTCCGCATCATCGCTAGCCGCAACAGGCTTACGATTCAACGAAGTTTCCACGGACAGCTTTGGCGCGACGATCTCGGTCTATGACAAGTACACCGGGGCTTCGACAGTCACGCAGCCCAATCTTCCCGATGCCTTTGTAATCGATCCTTGGTTTTTAACTGCCGCCGGAACACCGCGTGCGGACAGTACAACGCCGGGGACCATTCGAAACGGCTACGACCGCACCATGTATCCGTGTTATGACCCGCGGATGCACCCATACAACGTTTCGCCAACGGATCCGATCGGATCATCGTTGGGAGCCGGACCGACCTATCCCAAGCTGGTTGATTTGCCACGCTTCGTTCGTGTCGGACTTTCGTTCAACGGAACATCGTTGTTGTCGGCGATGAACGCCGAAGTCAACGCTCGACGTAGCGACGACTTTTCAATTTTGGTTCCCGATGATCGGACAAAGCCGCCAGGGTTGTTCGTCCAGCGTTCTGCCAACTCGTCCGCTTCGCTAAAGAAGAACACCGTCAGTTCACGGTTTTCGTCGATCGTCGCGATGTCCCGTAGCGACATCGGCAGCAACGTTTTCAATGCGGCCGTGATCACGATGCAAGATCGCAAGGTTGTCACCGTTCCCGGTGGATACTTTGACGGATCGATTGTCCGTCCGGCATCGGGGAATTTGCCTGCACACGATTTACGTCCTTACACCGCATGGCTTCCCGACGATCCAGCGGCGCCCGCGTCGTTCGCTCGCGAAGAAAGCATGATCTTTCCGGGCGAGATGGTTGGTTATGTCTCCGCAGCACAACGACCAATCAGTGGTGGGGGCGGAGCCGAATTCATTTTCCGTACCAGTCGATACGTCAAGCCGCCGGTCCGAAATGGCAGCTGGGTGATGCTGATGCGTCGCGAGTATGTTCGTGACCCCTCGGTCTTCCCAGGTATTTCGATTGTTCCCGGACCATTGAAATTTGCTTGGTACCGGGTGAGCGACGTCGTCAAAGAACCCGCGGTAGTTACACGTGGTGGCGTCGACATGTACGAAACCCAGATCACCGTTGATGGTGCTGACTGGGTCTTTCATCCGATTCAAACGGCCTTATTCGCCACGTCTACTCCGCCTTATTACGCGCAGCCTTATTTTCCAGTTTCATCGAGTGATCCTCGCCCTTCATGGGGAACGCCACCTGCGTTTGTGCTCGATGATATGCCTGCCAATGGAACCGATCCCCCTGGATACAATCACTTCGATTATGGAACCACGATCGTGATTGCACCCGACGTCGTCAGCGTTAGGCAATTCCAGGTTCGTCTATAAAAGTTTCGGTCCTATGGCCGGATAGCGGGGACGCAGGTAACGCGGACCTCAAACCACAGCATCGATGCTGAACAGTGTGATTCTTGTTTAAGTCTCGCGCCTACCCAACTCATCTACCATGCGAAGATTTACAACTAACTCCCCAAGTCAGAACCGTCGCAACACTGCGTCGCGATTCTCGATGGTTGGCCATCAGCAACCTTGCCGACGTTGTCGCGGTGTCGTGTTGCTGATCGTTTTGGGAATGCTTTCGCTGTTCACGGTACTGGTGGTCAGTTTCGTGGTCTTCAGTAGTCAAGTCGCGGAGTCTTCGGCTGCGAGCCAGGAACGCCGCTTGACGGAGATTTTGCCCGACCCGCCGATTGAAAACGCAGTCAATCAGCTAATCCTTGGCACGAATGATTCCAAGAGTGCGGCGTTCGGCGCCAGCCTGATGGAAGATTTCTACGGTAGCGACGGACGCTTGATGCGTGTTGCCCACCGTCGTGCTAATGGCAGCGGTATTCCCGCGCCTTATGGAGCTAAAGTGATGCCCCGCGAGGCTGCCGGGCAATACAAGGTTGCTCGCGGTCAATTGTTGTTGCCGCTCGATGCGGCTTCTGAACCACAAACGACACTGTTCAAGTTCCCAACGAACTTGGCTTACTGGCACTACGATGGGGCAACCCCGCCAACGAATTTGCCAGCACCCTGGACGGGAACAGCTTTCCAAGAACACGCAAACTTATTTCCACACCTCGATGATTCGCTTTCCGGGCGTGTTCTGACCTTTGACGAAGGACCGCTAAAGAATCGCTCCTTCCGCGTCATTCGTTCGTTTGGTCGTGAAAATGGTTCCAACGATAGTGGAAGCTCCTACGCCAACGTGACGAACTCGGCTGAGTTTTCGCTCGCCGGAAACGTGGTGATCGATCTGGCCGAGTTTGGTGGTGAAGAGGTCGATGTCTACGGAGTCACCGAACGGCTTTATGATGTCGCTGCAACTCGCCCGAACACCTTGCTGTATTCACCCGGTGATGATGACGAACCCGGTGTTGCCGGTGTCGACGATGATGGTGTCAACGGTGTCGATGACGACGGTGAACTTGGATATCCATTTTCAGATGATGTTGGGTATCCCTTCGTTTTAAACGGCGGGGTGTTCAATGGGCGTGGATTGAATCCTGAAGGCGTGACCGGTGTGCAGCGCAACGGTGCACCTCTGGATGCGAATGCCGAAATCGAATTCACGCTCAACAGTCGATTGACCGGTTTTTCATACCAAGCGGGAACCAATGCTCCCGAGATGGACGAGGCCTGGGACGCACCTGACTGGGAGAACTTGTTTTTGGCATGGCAGCCTAGCGATCACCGACGCCCGATTCGCAATGCCGGAAACAATATCTACAGCAGCCTTGATGGTGATCGCCTGAATCGCCAGCTGGGACAACATATCATTCCATCGTTTCACCGTCCGGCGGTCATCAATTATCTGATGAATGCGCCGATTCGCTTGCCAAGCGACACGCGTGATCCGATGGATGCGGCTTACGTCAACGTACGGTTTGCAGATATCAAAGACCGTGCGATTTCAGGGACGTTGCAGCCTTCGGATGCGGTGCGTCTGGTTTATCTAATCAACCGGATTCGTCGGGCAACCATTCGCCCGTTGAATTTCTCCCACGAGTACGCGGGTAGCTCTCTCGGTCCTGTCCAAGGCGTTGACTTGAACGGTGACGGAGTGCCATTTGATGGTACTCCAGGATTCAGCGGATCGAGCTCCGTTCCGATCTTGAACCAAACGATCGATGTCAGCCAAGTCTCATCGAACACGTTGCAAGTTGTCAATGATGTCGAAGCGCTGGCTACATGGTTGGTCAACGGCCCGTGGGACATTGACAACGACGGTGACGGTTTGCCAGACAGTGTTTGGGTTGACTTTAATTTACCTGCGATCACAGGTCCCGATGGTCGACTTCTGAAACCTATGACTGCGATGCTGGTGGAAGACCTCGACGGAAAGATCAACGTTAACTACGCGGGCAGTTACAACCAACTTTACCAAGATCGCTTCTACACTCCATCGACTGCGACCTACGGGATCTACGCCGATGCGACGGAGTATGGCGACGTCAAACTTGCCCTCGACGAATTTGGCCACGGTGGTGGCGTTGGACCAGCGGAAATCGACTTTACCCACCTATTCGCCAATGATGCCGAACAGAACACGTTATTTTTAGGGCCGCTAGCGACAACGCAAACAACTAACATTGTTTACCCATCGAGCGGACCGTCAGCGACGCTGACCTTGGACAACCTTTTATTCACGCGTTACGGAAACCTGCTTAACACCCGTTATGGCGGATCGATTTTCGACTACGCACGGTCGTACCCGTATCCAGGGGTGTTGTATCCGTTGCCATCGGGCAGTCCCGCTGGTTACCCACAATCGATTTACCCCTACACGATCATCAGCGAATCGGATCGTCGCTATTCGCCGACGCCCGCCCAACCGGCGCGAGCCGAACAAGCTCGATTCTTGAAGTACCCCGGTGCTGGCAATCGGTACTATCCGTCTGAGGAAGCGGACAAGCTTGCGAGGATCCCTTTCCCATCGCGGCTTTACGATCATGCCGCGACTGCAGTCGCTGGACGACCGGTTGACCTTTCGGGAACCGAGATCGTTTACAAAGAACCCAACGGATCGCACCGATTCAATCGGCCTTATAGCGGCGCTGATGTCGCGAACCATCCCTATGAGTTTGGTGCGACCGAGGTTCGTGGTGATGACGTGCCGTTCTCGCCGGCAGAGTATGTGGACTTTTTGAAAGGCGGTCCCTTGGGAGGACGCCTATCGCAGCTGTTGTCGGATGCTGCCGAACGCAACGAGGCACTTCCTCGCTTGTTGACGACCGAAAGTCGCAGTGTCGATTCGCCGGAAGTTCCCGGGATGCCTAGCTTGTTGCACTTGATCGCCGAAAGGTTCGAGCGACATTCAACAGCGACCGGCGGAACCGAGCCTGATGATCGTGTGCAGTCTGTGTTGCTGAACCGCATGTTGGCGGTCGAGCTTCGCAAAGGAAGCAAGCTGAATCTGAATCGACAACTCGGCAACAACCGGACCGATACGGTCACAACGAACCATGTCCCGAATATTGTTGTCGCGGGCTTGTACGACGAGTCTGCGGAAACGGCCTCGCAGTTGCAAACGAATGGTGCCGGTGGCTGGGAAAACAAGACGGCCAACAACCGCAATGCACCAGAAGCGGCATTTCCCCAGCTTGGCGTCGACTCCAACTTGAACCTAACTGGATCGACTATTTCGGTTGGTAGCCAAGGCAACCTTGGAACGCAGGCATCGGTTTCGGCTCACTACGGCCCAACGAATCTGAATCCGGTTACGAACAACACGAACGCCGCCGTTCCGCTTTTAAACCAGGCTCCCTACACCAACACGGGCCTACGAACTTACGACAACATCGCGGACTTCGACGGCGTCGATTTGAACGGCGATGGTTTCATGACACCATGGAACCCCAGAAACTCACCTTGGGATCCGACGGCGGCTCCGACCGGCAACCCTGCGCCCGATCCAGGACTTTCGCCAAATACCGCCGAAGGCACCGATGTTAATGGTGACGGTGAAGCCGACGCGATCGCCAACGGATCCGAGCTACTTGCCCGTCACTTGTACTGTTTGATGTACGCCTTGTTGGCCGCCGACATTCAGGCTAGTGGTGAATTGGTTCCCAACTATCCCTACCCAGGGCAATTGTCGGGAGCTCCGGTCGACGTCAAGAACCGATATGTTGCTCGTCAGCTAGCACAGTGGGCGGTTAATGCGGTTGACTATCGCGACATCGACACCAAGTTCACCCGCCTTCGCTATGACTGGAATCCTTTCGATCAAAATGGGTTCAACTTGGCGATCGCCGCGAACAACGAAGTTTGGGGTGTCGAGCGTCCCGAAGCTCACTTGTCCGAAGCATTCGCGATGCACGACAAACGGCTGAAGCGAAACCTTCCTGAGTTGCTTGACACGACTACCGCGCCGCCGACCAGCGAAGACGGCGACGGCAATCCGGCGAACAACGAATTGCCAAGTGACGATGAATCGACCGACAGTTCGCAGTACGCAGCCGACAAGGACATGGACCAATTCCGCATGCCTCAAGGTAGTGCGTTTGTCGAAATCCAAGCCTTGGCACCTCCCGTCTCAGGAACCGGCGGAGCTCAGCCCAGTTTGCCCGGTGAACTTTATTCCAGCAATCGACTTGATCTTGGTCGTGTCGTCGGAACCGGTGTCAACCAAAGTCCCGTTTGGCGGATCGCGGTTGGTGAAAACCACGGCGGCGAACGATTCAAAAGCTCGCGTTGGATGTTTGATGCCGATCGTTTGGAAGCTTTGCAAACCTCAGGTGAAGGTAATGCGGCATACCTGGGTACTGGGCTGGACTGGAACAATGGAGCCGATGTCACCGCCGCGCGTGATGAATGGCAAGGTTCCGTCTGGGGGACTCCTCCGACCGTGCCAACCTGGTATTCAGCCGACGTTCGCAATAGCCGACGAGTCACCTCGGACTCGTTGCGAACGGAATACGTGACGCTCGGCGATACGGATTTCAATCCGACAAATGACGGTACGAATCCGACGCGACTGCAGCTGACACGATTCGTTTGGTTTGCTCCGCTATCTCCCGGATCAAACCCGAACCTGCGACTTCTGAATGATGCTCGCAGCGGTATGCGTCACAACAACGTCTTTTTCCAGCGTCGCCAACCGATTCACAACCCGGTCGGAAGTGCGACCGGTGATCCGGAAAATTCAGGTTTGTTACTGGCCCCTGGCCAATATGCCTTAGTCGCGCCACGTGCCAGAACTTACTTTGGCCAACGGAAGAAGCCTGCGAACAACGACGCCGACCCGCAGCCTGCTTCGACAGACTTTGCTTATGATCCGTCGTACCAAAAAATCGAATTGGGACAGGTCGGCGCTTCGGCCAACTTTGGTGTCGAATACTACAACAGTACCGATAACACGACTTTGCTAACGCCGACCTACTCCGACGGGTCGAATACCTTTGACGTTGGCAATGTCTTGCCGATCATCTGTGAATCGTTGTATCCCGACGAGCTTCCAGCCAGTTACTTCACCGCGGCAACAACACCGGTGCGTACCGGCTGGACTGACTACCAAACGAACATCCGCAGCACCGATCCCGACCTGCGGGTCGATATGGGATTCAATATTAGTGCTCCCTTGCCGGGTGGGAATTTCTACCGTGCACCGACGCATCAGGTCAGTACCGACGCGGCACCCAGCGGTGAAGTTTATCCATACGACTCCTACAGCGACGCCTATCACAATCCTCCACCGGCTCCGCCAGCGAGCTTCTTCCCCGACACTCCCTTTGACCACGTCACCGGTCGTCCTCTGGAAGACAATTCGTACACATTGGATTTGCCAACTGGTGAAGTCAACGTCCAGTGGAACGCGATCGGAACTCACCAAGAAGCGGCAACGATCTTCTTGCAGCGCTTGGCTGATCCGACGACTCCTTGGCACCCGGTCAACAACCCGTACATCACCGTCGACTTCATGCCGATGGATTTGACCACCTTCAATGGTGAGCAAGATGTCCGTGAAAATGTCGATCGCAAGATTGGTCTCGATGGAATGGGTAACCCAGATACCCGCATTGAGTTGATCGACAATCGCTCGGTTTGGGACCGTACCACTTACATCGGAAGTCCCAATAAGAGCAACGGTTTTGTGCCGGAGCTTCAGTTGGATACACGCCGCAAGATTCCAAACTTGGAAATGGATCGCGGCATGTCACAGATCGTCAATGTTGACACCGTTGGAAACACCACGAACAGTCGCGAAGTCATCGCGCATCGCACGAAGCTGTCGATGACGACGAGCGATTTGCGTCCGACCACTCCGACCCGGAACATTCCTCCGGCTGGGACTGCGGAAGACTACATGGCGTTTAACTTGGGTTCGATGTGGACGACTGGCAGCGAGAATGCGGGCCTGCCAGATACGAGGTATCGCGATCGCACGGCAACGCCGCTTGCATTTGACACCGACGCGCTGACGTTCAGCCAGTCGCTCGGGTTTATCAATCGCGAATACGGATCTCCCGTTCAATCGGATTACAACCGTGCGGGTGTCTTCGAAGCCGACTTTGTGTACTTCAACACCATTCCTTGGATGAATCGCGAGTACCGCTCGTCGATGGACTTGTTGAACGTGCCGGCGGTTTCACACAGTCGGCTGATGGCGACGTTCAATCCAATGACGGTGCTGCAAGACAGTGCTAAACGAGAATTGACCATTGATTCGGTTGAAGCGATCGAAGCGATCAGCGGATCGCCAACAATTCGTACTTCGCACCTGTTGGGTTTCGCCACAGGAAATGCCTCGATTCGTACGGACGATGGCCAAACGACAGCTTTCGGTGCGGCACAAGCCCGTCCCGAAGTTGGTCTAGCCATTGACGACGATGCGGACTTCAGCGATCTGACCGGTGGCCGTGCAGGCTTCGAACAGATCTTTGATTATGTCGATGTCGGGCCGGTTTGGTTCGACAGCCAGCGTTGGTTGGATCCAGCTTCGGTGTCGTTCCGAGCGGACCGAAACATGGCGGCAGCGTCGACGGTGCAGGGGCAATTCGAGCGGATGTTCAACCGCACTGTGGAAACGTTGCAACCGCCGAACAACTTCATCGGTCTGCATCGCACGCCAGGCAAGATCAACCTCAATACGATGCCAGACTATGTCCGCAAAGGACCTAACTTTGCGACAGCAGCACCCGCAGCGGTGCGGTCAGGGCAATTCCTGGATGGTGTGGATGATCCGGCTGACATGACTGCTAATCCACAGCAAATACTTGAAGACCCGACCAATCCTCAGGTATTGGCCAGTCAACAGCAAGACATGAACTGGAACCCTGCCAACAATGCGGTTCGGGGTGATGGACTGTCATCGCAGTACGTCGGTTCCGATCTGTACGGGAACGGTTCGGTTTATCGTTCCTTGGCGTGGGGACATTCGACGTTTTATGAGTTGGACGGTACTCGCGGGTCCCCATCGGTATTGGGGCAAAACAATCGTTATTTCGAAGGTGCAGACACATCATTCGGCCGCGGTTTTAAAGGCTTCGTCGAATCACGTCGGGGCTATAGCACCACGCGAGCTTACCCAGCGGGTGTGCCGAGACCGACGATGGCGATTCCAAACCCGGAATTGGACTATGCCTATCCAACTCGATTTGCTGGGCTGTTTGCACCTGCCCAAGCAAGTGTGACTCCCTCGGTTCAACGTTTCATGCGACAGATGAGTCATGATACGACCAACACCGCTGGCTTCCCACGTCGGACACATGACATGGGACTGCTGCGTCCACACCCTGACTTTGACTTGCGGACACTGACCGCCGATCAGCTTACCGATCTGCAGACCGTGACGGATACTCGCTTCTCTCTGTTGGTAGAACAAGACTCGACAGTGAATACGCTAAACAGTTCCGCTGGGAATAGCTTGTTGCCGGTCATCACCAATGGGACCGAAACTGAAACTCGACCGGCGGGTGTATCCAACTATCCGCCGGAACTTGATCCGGTGGTGCGATTGCGAATGCCATTGGTGAACACCGGGCTGTTCGAGCGTCCGCAGGCGGAACTTCACATGAACCGCCGTGCAAAAGATCGTGACGTTTACTTCCGCTATCAACAGGCGGCTCGGATGGCGGGCATGACGACGCATCATAGTAACGTCTTCCTGGTGCGGATGACTGTTGGTTACTTCGTCGTCGATCCTCAAACCGGATCGGTCACACAAGAGTATGTAACCGACACCGGCGAACCCAAACGTTCCAAAGCAACGTTCGTCATCGACCGGACCGTTCCGATCGGCTTCTTGCGTGGCAAGAACATGAACGTTGAAAAGACGATCCTCTACTCGGAAATCGAAGAGTAGGAGTGACCATGAACCAGAATCGATTAAATATGAATTCGTTTCCCAGTCACCGTCGGATAGCCAAGGACGGTTTTACGATCTTGGAAGTCTTGATCGCTTTGACCGCATCACTATTGCTGATGTTGGGACTGGCGCGTGCATACAAGCTGCTTGGTGATAAGATCACCGAACGGCAATCCGAAATGGATCTTAGCG
Organism: Stieleria sp. JC731; assembly: GCF_020966635.1. Classification (NCBI taxonomy): domain Bacteria; kingdom Pseudomonadati; phylum Planctomycetota; class Planctomycetia; order Pirellulales; family Pirellulaceae; genus Stieleria; species Stieleria sp. JC731. The sequence goes on from NZ_JAJKFQ010000005.1 coordinate 551,997, forward strand.
TTCGGCTGCGTGACGTTTCGATCCGACTGCGTGACGAACTTCGACGTGCGACTTGCGAGATGACTCCTCCGGCCAAGGTTTCGGCCGGTGAAGGGTACTTGGTTTATCACGAAGGGCCGTTTACCGATTCGACGACGATCCTGGGAAGTGTGCCTCATCCGACACCGGCGAATACGACGTACTTTCCGGACAGCCGTGTCGGCGATATGGACGATTTCCTGGCGTTCACCTCTCGCGCCAAAGAAGGCGCACCGTTCATGGGCTTCATCCCGCAAGGTGTGTTAGATGCCGTTCGGTTCATCAAAGGTCAGATGACAGCCGCCGAGCAAAGTGCCTATACCAACGTGTCGGGAACCCAGCTGACACCGTTTTATTCCGAAGTCGCCGAGATCGCCTATTGGGTATCTCCCGAATGGGTTCGTAACGCAGACGGATCGCTGTATTACGAAAACCAAGTTGCCGATACCAACGGTGATTACACCTATCACCCGGTTTACCTAGACCGTAACGGGGACCTGCTACCGGATCGGTTGAATCTGCACCGCCGAGTCCTCTTGGTGCGGCCCGATCTGAACTTCACGCCTGCGGAAATGAGTATCGTCAACGGAACCGGTGTTCCGGCAACCATCCCCGCCACCTGGAGCGTACCGACAATTCCATTCTTGGTTCGAACCGCTTCCGGGTTGCGAGTCTTGCCAATTTCCGATGTGAGTGCGACCAATCAAGCGATCTTTCCGAACGCGGTGTCGATCAACGCGCCTGGGCTTTGGCAGAACACCGGAACGCCTGCGGCACAGTTGTTGGCCTCGCCACATTGGTTGACTGGCTTGGCACGCATTCAACAGGTGATGGATTTGTCGATCAGTCGCGTCACTGACTACTGGAGCACCCCAGCGACGGCCGCTGGAACCTACGCGACCTACGGAATGCCTACCGCAATCCTGAAGGCAAACTCGCTTGCAGAATTGACACGTCCGGAAAACCGTTTCGCCCACGTGCGGATTCCTCATCAGGTGATCAGTGCTTCCCCAGGTTCGTCGATGCCGCAATTGGCACTTTGTCCTCCGCATCCGTACTTGGTTGCCAGGGAATTTTCGCCAGCTGATTTGCTCGATACGACCGATCCTTTGACAACGGTTAACGGTGCACCAACGACGTTTCCCCATCAAGCTGATGCCACGGTTGGAACCGCACCCGGAAACGCCAAGTACTTGGATCGCTATGGTCGATTCACACTAAAAACATTCCTACGCCCCGAGTTCAACTTGGCTGATCAAGTCAGCGACGTTGGCGCTGGTGGAACCTCGCTGGCTCGTGTTCGTCGAGGTGGCAGCGATATCATTGCCACGGACGTCGTAGGCTTTAACATCCAGATCTATGATCCCTCCGCACCGCGATTCGTTTGGATGGGACCTGATGGGCAGCCCGGTGTCGCCGGCGTCGACGATGACGTTGACGGCAGCGTTACTGACGAGGCTGACGAACTCGGCTGGCCCGGCAGCGATGACGAGGTCGTTACCGTTAACGATCCTCGCATTGATGAAGTCTTTGTTGGTAACGGAAACCGAACTCCGACGAACTGGAACGCGACGCCCAACCGGTTGTTTAGCCGAGTCGACGGTGGAGACTTCGTCGATTTGGGTTACATGCGTCTCGCTGGTGGCCCGATGCGTGGGTTGTTCCAGTTTGATCAGACCGGCAGTGATATTTCGCCGGTGATTTTGCCGACAACACCTGCGGCTTCTACAACGAATCACGTTGAAGAATTTGTCAGCCCATTCAGCGGGTTCAGTGCGGATCGAATCACGATTGATGCGCCCACTCCTTTCGGATCACAACAATCCACGTTTCCAGTTTCTTGGGAAAACAGTGGCCGAATGGTCGTCCGGACAGCTGCCGCGACAACACACGTCTCGTCCTTTTATCAGCCAGTCTACGACACATGGACGGACTCCTATGCGTCTGACCCTTTCGATCAAGAAGGTGTTGCGATTGGAACAACCGTGACGGGGTTCAACTATGCCGTCGAAGTCGGCGGGTTCAACGCAACCGCTTATACCGAGCGCAGAAGAACACAGGCTAATCCGTCCAATGGATCTCCAGCTGACAACGTTACACCTCGCTATGTTGTCCAGCGTCGTTGGTCTTCGTTGGACGGAGCCTACGCCAACCCAGGTCAGTTCTTCGCGCAAGACGCCGGAAAGAATCAGACGATCAACCAGCGTTCGGCGGATCCGATCGGAATCACTGCACCGGTTCCGCAACCTCTGCGTGCTTTGAAGGTTTCGATTCGGTTGAACGATCTGTCGGCCGAAACGATTCGGCAGCAGACGGTGATTCAGGAATTCTAGGGTTAGGTTTTTGTAGGACTGAAGGTCGATGAAACTGGGATGGAGCCTCGCTGTCGGATTGTTACTGGTGTCGATTGCCGCCGGTTCATTCGTCCGTGCCCGCCAGATTCAAAATTCCGTCGCGTCTTTTACTCCGCGACGATTCGCACCTGATCCCATCGAAGATGTGTTCGCGTCGAAGCAAGCGAGGCCGTATTGTTTCGATTCGAAAGCAGCGGTGTTGTTGACATCAGGTGAAGATGGGTTTCCCGGACGCGCGTTTGAGGATGATGACCTGGACGGTGAGATCGACGACCGATCGGAGATGGGAGCCGTCCCGAGTGATGATCGGTGTTTATCGCCAGCGGATGTTGGTTACGCCGAAGCGTCGCAGCGCCCCGAAACCATGGTCGTTTCACGAGGTGCATATGTCGAATGTGATGCCGAGCAAGATGGGGAAGCCGACCGGGTTTTAAGGCCCGATGGTTGGTATGTCGGCGGTAAGTCGCAGTAGTCGTGATCGACAGTATAGGTGCGTGACGTCGAGAAACCGTTGGTAACGGGATGCGGTTAACGCGTGATGTTTACGTTTTCATCAGCCGCCACGCGCGAGCGTGCGGTTCTGTGTTCGGGATTGGTCTGGGGCAGGAACCGCGGGCTGGCGCCCTGCGGCTGATGGGCGATTTGTATCAGCCGCTACGCGCGAGCGTGCGGTTCTGTGTGCTGTGCACGGTTCGGTGATTCATCTAACCGTCGCTAGCGCGATTCGGCTCATGGGTATTTTCAACCGTCGCTAGCGCGATTCGGCTCAGGGTTGGTGTTCTTGCATTCCTTCACCCAAAAAGAAACTTGTGTGGGGAGGCTTGTTGTAAACAACGTTTTGCCATGCGATTGCAAGCCGATACTGATGATCTTGCATCAGGGTGACGATTCGATGGTCACTTGGAATCGTTGTTGTGAAAACTCGCAAACTCTTTCGATCCGGCGATGTCATGATCAACTCTTCACGCCAGTCGCCGAGGATGTCTCCGACTAAGTTTGGGCCTCGGGGGGCACCACGGCTTTGGGTATTGAACAGCGTCTCTTCGCGTTCATTTTCCCAGTTCCATTTCTGGACGCGTGAGTACCCGACCAACTCGCGAAGCAAATCGCCATCCCACCAAATCGCCCAACTGCTGGTTCGTGGTGCGCGACCGACCACTTGGCCTTTTGCTGTGCGCAATCCGCCGGGACCTCCCCAAGCCTCGCAGCCCGGATGTCGCGGGTCGATGTCTGCGGCAAGTCCGCTGCCGATATCCACACCCGGACTATGACTCCAGAGAATCTCACCGGTGCGGGCATCACGCATGGCTGCACCGGGAGTTCCGAATCGACGCGTGGCTTCTTCGTTTTCTTGGACCGAAAAGATCTCTAAGCCCGGACGTTCGGGATCCAGGTCACTTAGGTGCATCGCGTCTCCGTGACGTAAACCTGATGAGTACAACCCCGTGCCGTCATCGTCGACCACCATGGCTTGATAAACGATTTCGTCTTTCCCATCCTCGTCAACATCGGCAACGGATAACGAATGGCCGCCCATGCCGGAAAACGCGGAGGCGTCTCGGTAGGGGCGACGACCGATACCGGAATCAAAACTCCAACGCTGCGTCAGTTCCCCCTCGCGCCAGTCCCATGCGGCCATTGCGATGCGTCCATACACGCCACGGCACATGACAACGCTGGGCCGTTTTCCATCAAGGTACGCGATGCAGGCAAGGAAACGATCACAGCGATTTCCGTAGTCATCGTTTCCACCATTGCCGCCGATTCCTCCCCAGCCATTGATGGGGTCACGTCCTGGAATGTAGTCAACCGTGCAGAGGGCTTTACCGTCGGTGCCTGAAAAGACGGTGAAGAATTCCGGTCCCGATAAGACTCGTCCGAAAGACTTCGAACGTTCTTCCAGAACTCGCCAATCGGCTGTCGCATCTCCGATCACATTGCCTTTTCCGTCTGTGGTTCCGTCTGCCGTTTTGCAAGCGACTTCGGCGCATCCGTCACCGTCGAGGTCGTAAACCATGAACTGTGTGTAGTGTTCTCCTTCGCGAATGTTTTTGCCTAGGTTGATTCGCCACAACAGCGTCCCGTCGAACTCATAGGCATCTAAAATGGGTTCACCGGTGATTCCAGAATGTGAATTGTCACGTGCTTTGGAAATCTGATGGAGCACGATTTCGTAGTCGCCGTCACCATCCAGATCTGCGATGGAGGTGTCGCCAGGACGGTAGCCATCGATCGATTGGATAGGGATTTCGTGGTACCCGTTCTTCCACAGTTTCACCGTTTTCGAATTGCCGCCTTCGATACCGTCGATCACTGGTCGAATAAAAAATTCGGCATCATTATTTGCAAGCGAATCGGCGACAAAGTTTGTCCCTCCGGAAAGAGGGCTATCGTTCAGGCGTTTGCCCTGGGATTCCGGAGAGGTCTCGTACACATTGAACTGAACATTCGGCGGATCATCGCTGAGCAATCGCCAACTTAAGAACACACGCTCGCCATCGGCGACGGCGACCAGCCCACGATCGATTTTTTCTCTCTGACGCTGATCGTGTGGAGGCTGGCCCCGTGATTGAATACAGGACAGCGCCACGCTTCCGATCGCAATGGTGAAGTGAAGAAGGTTCATTTGTCGCATGGAGGTGGGCATCGCGAATCGAATTGAGGAGGGATGGGAAAGCAGTATAGTTGTATGTGGAAGGGAGTCTTTTGCCTTGGCCAAGTCCGTCAAACCCTTTCTCTTTAAGACATTTATTAACGAAACAGGGACGATGGGATGCAGTTTCTAAAAAAGCTCTTTGGTTCTTCGGGTCCCAAGAACGTGACCATCGAAATCGACTCAGTTTGGCAAACCGACCAAGCGAAGCGGCAAGGTATTGGCAAAGAGATCCAACGGGCTGACCAAAGTGACGCCGTCGCGATTCTGGTTATCGCGCATTTTGCAGACTCCTTGCGCTGGGTACAGGAAGTTACGGAATCGATCTCGTGTCAAACACCGGTCATGGCGGTGCTTGCAGATCAACTTTCTGCCAGTATCGCATCGGGGTTGGATGTCACCCATTCAGATATCATCGAACTGATCATTGCCGAGCGTCATCCCTTGCCTCGTGTTGACGGTAAAGTTCTTAATGACTTTGCCGCCGTGTTGCCTTGCCGCTGCAGGGTGACATATCACCATTCGCTGGAAGAGCCATTGATGCGGCAATTTGCTGGCGACAACCTCTCGCGAATGTTGGAGATGTTGGGCATGCAGCCGGATGAGAAGATCGAGAGCAGCATGGTGACTCGTGCGATCCGCAATGCACAAAAGCGTCTTGCGTCTGCCTTGTCATCCAACTCTCATAGCGGCTTGAAAGCGGATTCGATGGAGGAGTGGTTCCAGAAAAACGTTTCTAAGAAATGAGCTCTGCCTCTTTTGGCTGGGCACGTTGGGGTAAGAAGTGGCGTGCGAGCCAATCCGATATTTACGTCATGGTAGCGTTCCTCTGATCACGCAAAACGGACCAATCGTGTACCATGATGAGGTCTTGTCACCCCATCGTGGAGCTATACATGAAATTGAAGAGACAAATCGCCGGGGCATGTCTCGGTTTGGTATTTGCAGTCTTGTCAGTCGGGATGTCTCCCGCTGCCGCACAGGAAAAACTTTCGCCCAGCTACATTCCGCAGGATGCGATTGCGGCCGCGTTTGCGTTTCCCGCCGAAACGTTGACCGACAAATCAATGGAAATGATGCCGGTAGAAGTCGCGCAAGCATTTCTGCTGACCGAAGTCGGAATCGATCCCTTCAAAGTCCGGTCCGTCAAGATTGTTTCCGGCATGCCATCACCCGCAGGGCCTGTTGCTGGCGCGGTGATCGAGTTCACCGAATCGTTCAGTCTGGATCAATTGGTTCCCAAGATCCGCGAGCGTTTTGAAGAGTCGACGTTAGATGGCAAGCAGATTCTAGAGTCGATGGGACGAGGGCCAACCATTCAGATTTTCCAGCCGGATTCGACAACCGTGTTGGTGGGTGTCGGCGGCTACCTATCGAACATGCTCAATGCATCGGCGTCGGGTTCGTCAGGGCAATTGGCTGCGTTGACCGGACGAATGTCTAAACGTCCCGGAGTCTTAATCGCTACCGTCTTTGGCCAAATCCGAAATATGGTCACACCGATGCTGAAGCAGCAGCAGGGAAACTTGCCGCCTCAGCTGCATGGTCTGACAGACTTGTTCGAGCAATGCGACGCTTTGTTGGTGAACGTCAATCCGAACGTCATGCAGACCAAGATGCAAATCACCTTGATCGGGAAGGACGAGTCGTCGGCTCAAACGGTCGGCAAGACGCTCAATGACAGCATCGATTTCGCACGGCAAATGATTGTCGCTCAGATGGCGTCCAGTATGCAAGGGAATGATCCGGTCGAACAAGCGACTGTGAAGTACTTCATTCGTATTTCCGAATTGCTAGGCAATCGATTCCGGCCTGTTGTAAACGGCAAGTTGGTTCAGATTTCAGATGACGGCGGTTTCTTTTCGGTTGGCGTTGCGATTGGTCTTCTATTGCCCGCAGTCCAAGCTGCACGCACCGCGGCGCGGACCATGTCGTCATCGAATAACTTGAAGCATATCGGTTTGGCCATGCACAACTATCATTCCGCATACAACACGCTTCCGATCAACGCGATCACGGATGACGCAGGAAAGCCGCTACTTAGCTGGCGTGTTGCGATTCTTCCGTTTATCGAAGAACAAGAGTTGTATTCAAGGTTTCACTTGGATGAACCGTGGGACAGTGATCACAACAAGCAACTGATTTATGAGATGCCGAAGGTGTATGAGCATCCGAACCTAACGCTTGCCGTTGGTGAGACCATTTACCAAGTTCCTTTTGGTGAAGGTCTAATCATGGAGAAGGACAAGCCACGGCGTTTTAGAGATGTCATCGACGGTTTGTCAAATACGATCATGGCCTACGAATCGGCTGAGACGTCCGCAATTGAATGGACCAATCCGAACGACCCGGTCATCAACATGGCCGATCCCTTGGCAATGATGGGAGATTCGCCTCCGGGTAGTTTTCAAGTTTTGATGGGCGATGGCGCCGTCAATAGAATTGTGCGAAATGTCGATCTGGATCTGTTTCGTTCGTTGTTGACGTTTGCTGGTGGCGAACGGATTAACGGGTTTTAGGTCGGCTGTCGCGACTGCTGAAGCCAAGCTGAAATCAGAAAGCCACTCTCGTGTCGGGAGTGGCTTTTTGCATGGCGGTAGTGGACGAAGCGATGAGTCCATTCAGCAGGCGTTCTGGCCGATGGGATTGGCTGAGTGGTGTGGAATGGACTGCTGCAGTAACCGCGGGCTAACGCCCGGCGTCTGATATTGCACAGCAACGTATTTAACCGTCGCTAGCGCGATTCGGCTCATGGGGGGATTTTTATCAGCCGCTACGTGCCAGCGTGCGGTTACCCGGTCGGGATCCCAAACCGGCAGGAACCGCGGGCTGGCGCCCTGCGGCTGATGAGCGAGCAGACCAGATTGTGGAGGCACAATCAGCCGCTACGCGCCAGCGTGCGGTTATGTGTTCGGGATCGGTCTGGGGTATAAACCGCGGGCTCATGCCCGGCGGCTGATACCTCTTGGTCGAATCCCCCTGACCGAGGTGCGGTGAACCGTTGAAGCCGCACGCTTCAGATCAAAACCACCCTCGAAATCGAGGAAAAGTTCGCCAGTTGACTGTTTTTGCTTCGTTGAGGGGAAACATTCGCCGATATCGGAAAAGGATGTCAGCTTTTAACGGTTATGCGGGCTGTACCTGCAAAACCGCGGTTGATGTTCTAGCAATCGAAATCGCTCCCGCGGATCAATCCCTCAAGGCGAATGCGAACGTTTTGGCTTATCACGACCGCGAGTTCGTTTCTGGCAATGCTACCGGCAACGCCAATCACGGAGCCTCATGCGGTCGCCGAAGAACGTCTGGTTTTGCCGGGCGCAGACGCAAAGGAAACCGAGGTCCGGCATGCCGATTCGGTTGAACAGATTCTTTTGGTGAAGCCCTCGCACCACATTCACTCGGTGGATCCGATCGCCACGTCATCAACCGACCCGACGATTCCGCAGGACCTTTCGCCATTCGTGGTCGACGACACGTTGGTTCGCCAAGCGTTGGCAAACGACATCGCAATTGAACGGTCAGCCATTCCAACGGCGGTGTGGCTCTCACCAAAGACCACGACACAATCTGGCATAGGCTCGAACATTCAAAGTGTCGTTCGCCAAGTTGGATTCAATACCGTTTCCGATCAAATGAAGCCAGCAACGGAAACCAGTTCTCAAGCGGCTACCAACGTTGTCGTGGCCGAACTTCCGGCTCCGCTTTTGCATCGGAAACCGTCGTCCAGACGCATCACTCGTCCCGCCCGTTCGGTGATTCAAACTGCTGGGGAAGAGCTTTCCGGGAAAGCCTCTGGCGTGGTGACTGAACTGCAGCCGTTGACGATCCCGGTACGAGAGCCGACCAACGCTCCTCGCGCGAGCTTGAACAAGGTTGACGATTTGGTGACGCTGGTAGCGACCGATGCGGACTTGCTATCAGTGCTGCAGATGATTGCCGAACATCACGAACTGAACCTCGTCGTTGGGCCGGAAGTCATCGGCGCGGTCACGGTGAATATTCGTGGAGCTCGACTTGATGAAGTGCTAAACGCCATTGTTGGCGTCGCGGGATTTCATTGGCATATGAAAGACCATTTGCTGTACGTTACCGCGCCACAAGTCGATGTCATGGACCCGATGATTCAAGGACGCCGATTGCAGGTGTACCCGCTGAACTACGTCGCCGCAAAGGATGTCGAACCGATCGTTGCGGGGCTGCTTTCGCCGATCGGAAAGTCGTTTGTGACTCAGTCGAGTGATACCGAAAAGTTGCAAACGCAAGAGTTGCTGATCGTCGAAGACGGCGAGACCGGGCATTCACGCATTTCACAATACATTGCTCAAGTCGATGTCCCACCGGCACAAGTATTGGTCGAAGCGCATGTTTTGCAGATCGATCTGGATGATGAGCAGCGTCAAGGAGTCGACCTGACAGGGCTGGCTCGAGTCGCCGGAGCACGACTGACTCTCGAAGGCAACGGGTTTGCCGATAGCGAACCCGATGGGCCGTCACTGGCATTCCGAATTGATGGTAACGACGTTGACGGTTTGATTGAGGCCATCCATTCGAACACTTCATCTCGGACGTTGGCATCGCCCAAGGTCAGCGTTGTGAATCGCCAAATGGCGAAAGTCCAGATTGGGCAGCGTCTACCCTATGCGGTTGCAACAACGACACAAACCGCAACGATTCAAAATGTGCAGTTTTTGGACGTCGGGATCGTGTTGGAAGTGACGCCGGTGATCACCGAAGATCGCTATATCCTGATGACGGTCTTGCCAAAGATCTCTGGCGGACGAATTACGGAATCCGGGTTTCCTGAAGAAGACACGACGCAGGTTTCGACGACGGTGTTGATGCCCGACGGAAGTGGTTTGGTGATCGGCGGACTGATTCGTGAAGTTGATCAGAGCAACGAAGCGGTCGTGCCTGGACTCGGGAAACTGCCGGTGATCAAGCGGTTGTTCAATCGCAGCACCAGTCAATCGCGTCGCAATGAGCTGGTCGTGGCGTTGGTGACGCACATCATGGACGGACCACGGCCGATTCGTGAACGCGAGTGTTTAGATTTGCAACAGGCGTTGCCACCATACGCGGCGAAAGAGTTGACCGTCAGGTAATAGCCGACGGACGTTTAAAGCGAGTTGATATGGTGTCGGTTTCCTGAGCCGCGATGGCGCTAGCCGCGGTTGGGTGTTGTTAACCGTCGCTAACGCGATGCGGCTGATGGGGGCAGGGGGGATAATCTCGCTATAATCAGCCGCTACGCGCGAGCGTGCGGTTCTGTGTGCACGATCGGTTCCCACCGGAAACCGCGGGTTGGCACCAGAGTGCGGTTATGTGTTTGAGTCCTGAACTGTTAACCGTCGCTAGCGCGATGCGGCTCATGGGGGCAGGGGGGATCATCACGCTATAATCAGCCGCTACGCGCCAGCGTGCGGTTAAGTGTGCAGGACCCCAAACTGGAAACCGCGGGCTGACGCCCAGCGGCTGATGGGGGCAGGCGGGTGTCCAGGTTTGTGGACTACTGATGGTCCAAATGGACCTTCTCGGCTGTTACCTGTTTGACTTTGATTCCTGGAACGATTTCGTCACCCGAAGCCACAATGCGATCACCGATCAAGGCACTCTGTTTGACTCCACCAAATGACCCATACACCGCGTGAATCTTAATCTTCGGTGATGGATCTTGAAGCGCTTCTGATTTCGGTTCGACTGGGGAGGCTTCTGCAGCCTGAGGCTTCGGTGGAGCGAATGCGAACAGATCTGTCTTATCCAGAACGTCGAGATCGATGCCGCTCAGCGGTGGCAATTGATAGTCGAACTCTTCATTGGATGCGTCTGTATCTGCGGAGCCTCCTGCACGCTGTGCAGTTGATTGGTACGAGACCAACTTCAATGTCGGCGTCTCAGATTCAGGCGTTGGTGTCGATGATGTCGCCAAGACTGCAACCAGAATGCAACTGAGGATCGCGATCGCGATAACTTGATTCTTGATGGTTCGGGGCCTGTTATTGCTCATGGTCTAGCTCCGTCAATTGCTCCAACTCTACAAAAAGTTGCTGTGCGGCAGTTTCGGATGAAGCCATCGGCAACCGAATGGACAGCGTGGCAACACAGTCGGAATCGATCGCATTGGGCAATCGATTCGATTTGCCAGAGCGGACAAAACTGACTTCGCAGCACCAGAATGGTCGTTCGAAGTTGAGCGTGCTTCGGATGAATTTTGTCAGGTCGGGGAAGCTGCCATGCAATTCGAGTTTGGCATTCCAAACACCGACACGACTGGTTTGTTCCAAACGCCCCCGTTCAAAACGGAACAGTTCGACGTCGTGTTCTCGTGCGACCCGTCGGATTTGGCTTTCAACTTCTTGCCAATCGATGCGTCTAGGAAGCCAGCGATCGATTTCTTTGATTTGCTTTACCGTCTCCTGATGATCTGCCTTGGATTGTTCATATTGCGTTCGAATAAGCGTTCCGCTGGAGATCAACTGGATGGCTTGATCAATTTCTGTCTCGTTGTGTTCCAAGGGGCGCAGGACCCAATCAGGTTTCGCCCAGCATAAAACACAAACCGTGAACATCGAAAACATGGCAAGCGAGCCAGCCAAATGACATCGCGTCGGGGTTCTCAGGGTTCGTTGTAGTAACGAGGCGTCAAGTGTTTCTTCGCCGTAACCCAGGGTGTGTTTCATCGATGGGCTCATGGAATCACCCTTGCGGCTAGGGGAGACGCATCGATCTGAATGACCGACTTTGAAAGTCCGATTGACGGTGTGGTCATTCGGACATTTGAAATCCGAGGGCTCTGAAGCAACTCTTCTTTCCAGTTCGAAAGTTTGTCCCTGGAGTGAATGTTGGCAACAAATGTGAGCTCCGATTTCTCCGCCTGGTCAAGACGCTTGGCTCCGCCGCTCGCGCGAAGTTGCTTTTCCAGAGGCAGCTTGATCGCCAATGAAAGTGCTTCGATTGAATGTGGCGAGTTTTGCGGTATGGAGTTGTCGGTGGCCAATGCGATCGAGGCGATCACCTGCGAAAGGCTGTCGTCAGGCTTTGCCGAATTGACCAGATTGATTTGCTCTTTCAATCGCTTGTTTTTTTCGACAAGCAACTCGGTATCTTGTTTCATCAAACCGATTGGCTTGGCGACAGCAAGGATCCTTTCATTTCGGAGTGTGGTGCGTTGACGCCGGACCCACATCGACAGTAACGATCCGGTCGTCAGTAGTGCCGCGACAACGAGCGCGATGCTCCATTTCAATCGAAGCACCTTTGCATCTCGCATCAAGCGGTATTCGCTCGGCAACAGTTCGAAATCTTGCCAGCCATCGAGCGAATCAACACAGATCGATTCGATCTCGACCGGAGCGACGGTGCTGTGGTCAAGCGAATGATCTGAGACGACATTTTGCGATCGGCTGCGTTTCATTTTCCGTACCCCTGTTTCGTGGCATCGCTTGCTAAACAGGCTAGCGACAGCGCGGTGGCAAATCTGACGTCATCGCATCGGCTGTCATTGGAAGACACTTTATTGGTTGGCCCAGTCGCTCGAGTGGTTGGAACGGGGCGACGCCGTCCCGCGAATGTCCATGTCGCCACTGGCACATTGCAGATTGTGGCTAGGATCTCGTCGACTCCTTCGATCGCCGCTAGGGGACCGGCTAATAGGATCGGTTTGTCAGCGGAATCTTTGTGACGCGATGCCGCATTGTGTGAACCGACATTTTCGGCCCGCGCGGCGTATTTCGCTGTCCGTTCGAACTCGGCAGCAATATCTGATAGATACGGACGCAGTGTGTAGGCATCCAGTGGACGTTGTCCTTGGCGGCCTTTGCTGACGGCTAGGTCTGCGAGACGTGCTGGGAGCGTGGAAAGTGATCTGGAAAGTCCGACGCCGGTCGAATGACGGACGGAAATCAAGGAGGCTTGGTGATCGAGCCACAACACACACTGGGCATCGACGCTGGTCAAGCGAAGCGACGCGTGCGTCAATGCCACCGCATGTGGCAATACCGAGTGAACTTGGTAGCCGAGTGAACTGGCGATGTCGACAAGGTGGCAAGTCGCTCGACGAGCCGTCGCTGCGATGACGTATTGATCGTCTGCACCTGGATGGCCGCAATGGATACCGGCGATGGGCCAATGGCAAATGTGTGCTTGGCTTTCGAATACCGATTCGCTGAACAGTTGAGTGCTTCGCCTGCGGACGTTTTCCAATTCATGGCCCAGCACCGTTTGATACTGCGTCCAGGAAAGCGGCAATGCGATGGCGCATTCGCATCGGTCACCTTCGATCGGACGTGGCAGGCGAAGATGGATGGTGTGCATCACTTCGTGAAGCCATTGCAGCGTCGGTTCACCGCCGGGCATCACGGGCAATTCGAAACGATATAGGTGTGACCAATCGAAGCTTTGTTCGCGGTTGCGCTTCAAACAGGCCACGCGGACTTCGGACTCCGAGATTTCGATACCGACAAACGAGGTTGTGCGTTGTTTCGAAGATCGAAACCAGCGCTGTTTGCCTGGAGCATTGCTTGTTGGGTCGACGGCGAAGGAGTCAATGGTTGCTGTGGTCGTCATCTGTTGGCCCTAATAGCTTTGTACCGTCGAAACTTCCAACAGCGGAAGCATGACGCTCATCACGACACCCGCAACAACAATCCCCATGGCCAAAATAATGGTCGGCTCTAGGGCGATTACCAAACGTTTCGTTTTTCGGCCGCCTTCGGTTTCGTAAAACTGGCCAATGTCTTCGAGTACCTCGGCAACACGACCGGTGCGTTCACCAGTGGCCATCATCTGTGCGGCTTCTGGAGGCAAGAAGTCAGCACGGAAGAGAGCTTCGCTTGCGCTGAGTCCATCGATAAGGTTAGACTCCATCTGAGAAAGCAGATCTTTCCAGGCCGGAAGTACGACCGTGTTTCGTGTCAGACGAACCGCTTGCAAAAGAGGCACGCCACCGCCGACCATCGCCGCGATCGTTCGAAAGACGCGACCGGCCGACAGTGGCCGATAGGCGTCGCGAATAAATGGGGCGTAGAGCAACAGATATCCGAAAGCTTTGCGAACGAGCAGATGACGGCGCATAGCGGTAATCGCAACAGTCGCACCGGCAAAGCCTCCAAAGCCGAGCATCCAGTGTTGGCGTCCCAGCTTGCCGAGATCCAACAAAACTTGAGTTGACGGAGGGACCGGTTTGCCAAGCGAGTCGAAGACTTTACCGAATTGCGGTAAGACACCTAAAACTAGCGCCGCCATCACGACCATGGCGGCGGCGATGAGGATCAGCGGATAAATCAATGCGCCTAGGATGCTGGCTCGAATTTCAAGTTCGCCACGCATCCGTTCACAAATGCCCGAAAGTGCCTGCGGTACTTCGCCGGTCGATTCGGCAGCTGCCAAGACCGCTGGAAGTGCTTTGGGAAAATATATTCCGTGGGTCGCCACTGCGGCTGAAAAGGTACTGCCGCTATGGACCGACTCATAAATCGCGTTCAGCGATGTACCCAGCCGATCATCTTTGCAGTTTCGCGAAACGTGCTGCACCGCTTCGGCGATTTCGATACCGTTTTGCGTCATCACAGCGAGTTGGTTCAGTGACATCAAGACGCTGGATGAGGAAACTTTGGTCAGGTGGATTTGTGCATGACCACGTTCGCCTTGTTGTAATGCCGCAGCGACATGAGCCCCAGCACGATTGTGCCCTGCACGGTTGAGGCCCGCACGAGTAGTACCGCGCGAGTGAACGCCGGAACGGTGACCAAATGGGGCCGCATTCGATTTTTCGATTGGTGTCGGTAGTCGCCGCGAGGTTTGACCGAAAGCTGACTTGTCATCGTATGGCTCCACATCGCCGGTCCGAACAAGGTTCGAACCGTCCGCAGGCGAGTGGTCGCTAGGATGGGCAAAAACTTTCATGGTCTTGATGTCGTGATAGTTGGCAGGGATGTCACCAAAACGTGACTAGTCCACAAGGGCGACTCGTCCGACCTCTTCCAGGCTAGTGGTATGCTGTTCTGCCAGTCTCAATCCTTCCGATAGCAGACTTGAACCGGTCCGTGTACTTCGCAACGATTCCAAGTCGGCACCGTTGTTGATGATCGATCGGATAGTGGGAGTGATCTCAAACATTTCGTAGACACCGGTTCGGCCTCGGTAACCGGATTCAAAACATTCTGCACAGCCGCGGCTGCGGGCGAATCCATGACGCGTGTCGCCTTCGTAATGCAATTGGTTCAGTAGCGCGCTTGATGGGTAATAGTTCTCGCGGCAGTTGGGGCAGAGGTTTCGCATCAATCGCTGCGCGACAACACCAACCAAGCTGGCCGCGATCTTGAATTCCTCAACGCCCATATCGATAAGCCGAGTGATCGCGCTGGCGCTATCGTTGGTATGCAAAGTGCTCAGCACAAGGTGCCCGGTCAGGGCCGCTTGGATCGCGGTTTCGGCAGTTTCCCTATCCCGGATTTCCCCGACCATGATGATGTCGGGGTCTTGTCGCAGGATGCTTCGCAATGCCTTGGCAAAGGTCATTCCGGAATCTTTGGCGACCTGAACCTGGTTGATCAATTCAAGTTGGTATTCGACAGGGTCCTCGACTGTAACGACGTTGCGTTCGATCCCTTTGATTAGCTCAATTGCCGAGTACAACGTGGTGGTTTTGCCGCTGCCGGTGGGACCGGTGACGAGCACCAGCCCGTGTGGACGGGCAAGCATACGGCGAAGGCAGACGAGTGAATCGTGTGGGATTCCCAATCGGTTCAGATCAAACGTAACACGCCCTCGATCGAGCACCCGCATGACGACTTTTTCGCCAAGAACTGTGGGTAGCGTACTGACGCGAAGGTCGACATCGCGGCGACTGATGCGGACATGCAACCGACCGTCTTGGGGCTGACGGTGTTCCGCGATATCCAACCGCGCCATGACTTTGATGCGCGAAACGATTGCCGCGTGCATCTCTTTGCGAGGCTTCATGACCTCACGCAATGCACCATCAATTCGGAAGCGAATGCTGGTGAACTTTTGACCGGCTTCGACGTGGATGTCGCTCGCACCTTGGCGAACCGCTTGGATGATCGCGTAGTTGACCAGATTGATCACCGGACTTCCTTCGGCGAGCTGCTGCGTGCCGAGCAAATCCAAGTCGATCGCTTCGGATTCCAGCTCCAACTGCTCGACATCCAAGTCGGCCGTTACCGAATCGACCGCGAAGTCTTCTTCGTAGCATCGCGGAAGCAGACGTTCGATACCGCTTGCAAGCGTCAGCACTGGGCGGATGCGACATCCGCTAACGTCGGTCAACGCATCGATCGCGGATAGGTCTTGTGGATCCGCCATCGCGACAGTCAATTCGTCATGGACCCGCATCAGTGGCAGGACATGAAATCGATCGGCATAGTCACGCGGGATCAGCTGAATTGCAGCGGGATCGATCAGGCCTTCTCGTAGCTTGACGCCTTCGACACCAAGCTGATTTCCCATCACCGGGATCAAGTCGGCTTCGTCGACCAAGCCAAGTTCGGCGACGACTTCACCAAGTCGTTTAAACCGAGTGCGTTTGACTCGGCCAGGTGAGGCAGAATGATCCTGTGCCGCGATCGCTTTGAGGCGTTCTTCTTCACTCGCTTGGTGCGCAAGTGCGGTTTCAAGTTGATCTTCGCGCAGCAAGCCGGCTTCGATCAGGCGTTGCCCAAGTGGCTTATTGTCTTTGATGCTCGTCCAACCTTGTCGCGGCTGGGCGATGCGCACGCCGACGGGATCTGTTGATTTCAGAGGTTCAGCGACGGGATCGTATTGTTGTGAACTGATCATCGTGACATCGTCGGTTAGGCGAAGCTTCCCAAGGCGCTTGTCAGGTCGGGGAACGATTCGATTCGTGAGCCGACACCGGTGATGCGTAACACGTCGGCACACAACTCGCTGACGCCACTAAGTCGCAAGCATCCGCCACGATGGCAGCACCGTTCGCTCAGTTCGACCAGCCATTCCAAGCCAGATCCGTCGATCAACGCGGCTTCGCTAAGGTCAACAACGACCGCCGGTGTGTGGCCCACCATCGTTCCGCTGAACAGTTCATCCAGCGAAATGGTTGTTTCGCCGCGAAGGGGGCCTTCGCTGCGAACGACATAGACCGTTCCATGTTTCTCGATTTTGGACATCGGTTCGGTTCCCATGGCTAGATTCCGCTGCGAGATTGTCCGCCGATGGGCAAACGCATCGTGAACATCGACCCTTCACCGATAGTGCTTTGCAGCTCGATATCGCCACCATGCATTCGGACCACTTCACGGGTGAATGCCAAACCCAGCCCGTTGCCTCGCATGTGGCTATTTTCTGCGTTGGTTCCTCGATAGAACTTTTCGAAGACCTTTTCCTGCTCGTCCGGTTCGATTCCCAGTCCGTTGTCTTGGACATCGATGCGGATACATCCGTCTTGGACTTCGGCGCGGACGTGGATCTCGCCGTTCTCGGGTGTGTATTTGACGGCGTTTCCGATCAAATTCACCAGTGCGGCTTGCAGTTTGTCACGGTCGCCGAGGACGGTTGGCAGCTTGGGTGAAAGTTCGCAAAGTAGGCGTTGCCGTTTTTGTTCCGCCTGGGCACGCATTTGATCCGTCGCGTATTCCACCATCGGTAGTATTTCAAGCTCATGTCGATTGGAAACCATCGACCCGGCTTCCATCTGGCCAACGGTCAGCAGTTGATCAACGAGTCTGCCCAGTCGATGAGACTCCGACACGATGACGTTGCAGAACTCTTTTTGTCGCTCGATTTCCAGTTGCTCTTCGGCCGCGAGTGCTTCGGCGTAGGCTTGCAGGTTGTTCAGTGGGGTGCGCAGCTCATGTGTCGCTGTCATCAGGAACTGGTCGCGAGATTTCGTCGCCAGTTCTTGCTGAGTCACGTCGGATAGAATCCACGCCAAGCCTTCGCCGTCGCCGACACGTCCGTCGAGCCGGCTGCGTGAGATACGCAAGTGAACGCGTTCGCCACCAAGGATGACTTGATGTCGTTCGTGAATCATGCGGATGTTGCTAAGCAGTCGATTCCGTTTGGTATGGACCGAATCATCGCCCGCACGAAGATTCAAAAGATCGAGCAAGTCTCGGCCGCCGTGGTTGGCTTGATCGGACAAGCCGAAAAGGCCACAAGCCGGTGCACTGATAAAGAGCATCCGGCCATCCAAGTCGGTGATAACCCAAGCGGTCGGCAAGCCTCGCATCGCCCTTGCCAACGTGATCGCTTCCTGATCAAGCGTCGCGAGTGTGCGAGTTTCCGAGGGTTCGTGCGAGACTGTTGCTTCACGCAGTAGCTCGTTCCAAGCTTCGGTGATCGGGTCTTCGCCAATCAACGGACGCACCTGTCGCCATGTTTGAGGACGTCCGCCACTACGGCGCAATTCTGATTCGATGGTTCGAAGTGTTCGCACCGACCGAATCGAAAACAATCCACACAGTGAGCATACGGCAACGGTGGCGATCCACATGACCGATGAAAACGAGCGGTCGTCGGGGAATGTTCCCGAAGCGGCGCCACAAGCAAGCGCGCAGCACGCGGCGACAAAAAACAGGATGCCAATCCGTGTCGTGATCAGCGGCTGGGTACGGAACGACGTTGCTGCTGATACCGCTGCCGAAACCGCATTCGGATCCGATGAAGCTTCGAATCCGGTTGATGTGCGAATGGTGCTGACGTCTTGGTGGACTTCACCCATGGATGCTACCGGAGGGTGGAGGAGTCGAGCCGAAATAGCTGCTTGGAAAAGTCATCGACGTAGGGGAGTTCGATGACGAGGGTTGGATGGTCACGCCACGCGATTCGAGACTTCGGACGATCAATTCGCTCAGCTGCCTTGGACTGAATGGCTTGTGCAAAACGGCAACCAAATCAAACTCTTTGCGTAGCTGTTCGCTATCGATTTCAAAGCCTTTGGCCGTACAAAGGACCGCCGGCAAATCGCATAGCTCGGGCATCTTGCGGATCGCACGAAGCAGTTCGATGCCCTCGAGTCGAGGGACCTGATAGTCGGTGACCAGAAAACTGATATCGCCTTGGATCAATCGATCAAGTCCCGTTTGACCATCGGCAACCGCTTCAACCGCAAGCCCCGTTTTTGAAACGGTAAAGCTGAGCACTCGTCGAAAAACAGGATCGTCTTCGATGATTAAAACTATCGGTGGTTGCGTTGATGTGGTCATAGATCAGCCGGTGCAAAGTCGAAGCAGTGGGACAAGAGCTTTGCCTTTGGAGTCAATTGCACGATGGTGTTGAACCTCGTCAGCAACATGAACCCGAAAGCAACATTGCCATGACGCGAATCCTGCGGCGACAGGTATCGCCGCAGGGGCGATCGCGATTACCAGTCGCGTCCGATGTCGCTGCCGCCCGGATCAAGATTCAATTTCAAGCTTCCGTTGTGTGGCTTGTATGCCCAACCGTTCGTCGCATCGGGTGACGGAGCGACCGGTACGGCTGTCGTTGTTGTGTCGTAGTACACACCACTGAGTCCATTCACCGGGCCAACGGATGGGGACGGAAAAGGACCGTTCAACATCGTCGCCAACTCAGTGTCGAGTTCACCGTTGGCTGGATAAGCACCGTTTTGAGCGCGATACATTTCGATCGCGTTACGCAGAACGGCAAGCTGTTGGCGGGTGGTGTTGATTTCGGCTTGTTCGGCCGTTGTGAACATACGCGGAGCGGCGACCGCTGCGATGATTCCCAAGATCAAAATGACGATCACCATTTCGATCAATGTGAACGCGTTTCGTTTAAGTCGATTCATCAATCTGATGCCCTGAATGATTGACTGCTGTGGGGAAGGCTTGTTGCACGTTGAAAAGCCAGTTGCCGATCGAGCGGCGTTTTGTGATGCACCAAAAGCTAGGACGGAAAATTTCTTCGCAAGTTGTCCTTTGCGGAAATCAAGTTTTTTCGCCCACTCTGTAGTGGGTCATGACGGTTTGCGATCATGAGAACCGTTGCGACCGGTTCAGAATGGCGACTGGTCGACAGCCGTTGGAGAATCGAAACAGTCGCTGTTGCGTCTTTTCAACAGCCATGATGGGGGCGTTAACCTGCTTCAGTTTTTGTAGACGCGAGTTTTCGAACCGATGGGAGTCGCGTTTGAGTCCGTTAATTGCGAGGCGAAGCTGGTTCGAAACCGACCAACCGTTCCATCGAAGTGCGGGTCGTTGAGGCAGACCAGGAGAGAAGCGGTATCACTTTTGCGTAACTGAGAAGCGTTCACTGATCGTTTCCAACTACGCCGAGACCTTCCACCTTGAACCAGCAGACCCGCCCAATTTGGATCATCGTGTTTGCCATTTTGATGGCCTGCGTCGCCATTCGTGTCAAAGGCAGCGAGGTCATTGGCAGCGAAGTTGATGGTCGCAATGTTGTTGCCCAACGGATTGACCAGGTTGAATCGTCAGCCGAGGGACCAAGCATCTTGCCTGCACCAGACACGGCTGCGCTAGCAGAGCAAATGTCAAAGCCTGCTGATATGCGGAGGCACCAAGTTGCCGGCCGACTACAGATTGGCGACCGTGTTTACGAACTTCCCAGAGCACCTTCCGCAAGAACAGCTCCACGGAAAAGCGTAAAGGTTCGCGCAGCTTCGTTTCATGCAAACTTGGTCAATTGGGATGCTGATGCGGAGACTGATGGATGGATCGTTGAAGTTGCCTTGCTAGATGAGCAAGGCGACACAGTGCTTATGGGGAAGCAACATCCCGTTGAAATGCCTGGCGATATTACTGCGCGGTTTTCGCTGATGCCGGTACGGCCCGCGCTCGACTTTGACGGCTATGTTGATGCGGCCGATCAACCCTTCGTGTGGACTCGAACTCTACGGTTCAGCTCACCAGGGATCGCGCGAGTTCGGCTACCTTTGGAAGCCGTAGAACTGCAGGAGCTTGCCGGGTCAACGGTGGAACGGCGATTGGTCGCTAGGGGCGGGAAAATACGGGGCGGCGCTATCCTGGGCGGCAGTACATTACCTGCTGTTGGGCGGCTTACCATGCGAGTCATTGTCCCTTCGCAGGGTGCCTTCGATTCGGTCGCACAGGTGGACTTGAGGACTCCGTTCTTGGTTGACACTTCATGGCCATATCAGTAAGTTGAACTTTCACAGCACTGGTACACGCAGATGCCCGGTCCTGCCAAAAGGTCCGGGTTTCTTTTTTGTCACAAAGGATCAGATTTCCCAAGTCGCCGGTCGGTTGCACATGAGGTGCAGCTGATGCGCGAGCCCACGGAGGGCGGACGAGCGTTGCCGTGATCTGATTCCAATTTTCGCTCATCTCGTCATTCGTTGGTCAGGAACGTCAATAGAACTATGAACCCACAAGACATCCTGCGTTACGTCGACTCGCTGCACCGCGAGAAGAATATTGACACCGAACATGTCTTCGCAGCGATCGAAGCGGCGCTGCAAACGGCTGCTAAGCGGCAGTACGGCGAGGATGCCGATATCGTTGTTCGTCTCGACCGAGAAAATGGTCGCATCAACGCAAGCTTGGACGGCGAAGCGCTTGGCGACGACCAGATCGGTCGAATCGGGGCTCAGACCGCTAAGCAGGTCATCATTCAAAAGGTTCGTGAAGCCGAGCGCGATTCGCTGATGTCGGAATATCGCGAACAGATCGGCGAAATGGTTGCTGGGATCATCGGTCGTGCCGACGGTGGAGTCGCTACCGTTAACTTGGGCAATGTCGAAGCGATTTTGCCTCGTAGTGAACAGATCCCTCATGAAACATTGCATGCTGGTGAGCGTGTTCGCGCGGTTGTCTTCGAAGTCAAGTCGGCCGGAAACCGTGTCCGTGTCGTATTAAGCCGGACTCGGCCGCAGCTCGTTCAGCGTCTCTTTGAACAAGAAATTCCAGAGCTAAGTGAAGGCGTGATCGCGGTCAATTCAATCAGTCGTGAGCCGGGCTATCGAAGCAAGGTCGCCGTCAGCAGCGAAGATTCCCAAGTTGACCCGATCGCTGTCTGCGTCGGCTACCGCGGAAGCCGCATTAAAGCGGTGCGTGAAGAACTTGCCGGTGAACACATCGATGTGGTTCGCTACAGCACCGACCCTGAAGTCTTGATTCCGAACGCATTGCAACCGGCCGAAGTCGAGCAGGTTTTGTTGTGCGATATGATCGGCCGGGCAATCGTTTTGGTCCAAGAAGATCAACTGTCTTTGGCGATCGGTCGTCGCGGCCAAAATGTTCGCTTGGCCAGTAAGCTGTGCGGCTGGGACATCGAAATCATGACTGCCGGTGAGCTTGAAGAGCAAATCGAGCGAGCCGTTGCAGCGTTTAGTCAGCTCGATGGGATGACGGCGGAGATTTCACAGTCGCTCGTCGAACAGGGTTATTTGTCTTATGACGATCTCTCCGTGATCGAACCCGATCAATTCATGGAAATGAGTGGCCTCACCGAGGAGCAGGTGGAGCTGATTGTTGATATGGCCGAGCAAAAGGCTGAAGAAGCCGAAGTGGCCGCAGCCGAAGAACGGCAGGCTCGCCGGGACCAAGAGCGTGGCGGAAGTCAGCCAGCTCCGAAGTCCAGTGAGGATGTCGAAGCTTCCGAGGAACCAGCCGTCGAGGCTCAGGTCGACGCGGCTTTACAGGAAGCTCAGTTGGAAGATGGTGAAGCCGTTGCGGCCGATCACATTCCCGCTGAGGAGTCTGTGGAAGGGACCGAGCCTGCTGAAGAGCAAGAGGTGGGTGGCGCTGATGTCGAAAGCACCGAAGTTGAGCCGGCTATCGCAGAAGCGGTTGCCGACGAGACCGAAGATGCTGAGGCAGCCAAGCCACAACAGGAAAGTTAGTGGTCGATCTGGGGTGATCCTGAAACAGGTTCAGCTGGGTGGATGGGGTGCGTTCCCCGCATCATGGCTGATAGGGCGTTCAGGATCCGGCGATTTTAACAGCAAAAGTTCATCGAATTGCGTTTTTCGACGCAGAGATTGAAAAAGTCAGTTGAAATCGTGAAATGCCCCTAGGTCGGACCTCTTGCCGAACGCCGTTTTTCGCTATCCTTTGCGAATCTGGCGGGCCACGACGATTTGGATCGGCGTGGCTCGACTACTAAATCAAGAGACGACAAACCTTCCGGGCCTCATCCGGGACTGATCCAACGATCGGGACTCGATCGCGAACCGACGCCGCAACTTATTGCGGCCACTGGGATTCGCAATGCCGGCCGATGGAGGAGAGTTTTATGTGACTTAAAGAATACTAGGAACGCGAAATCGCTAGGCGAAAGATTGAAGGCGATCGGTTCCACCCAAATTTGACAGGATTTTCACCCCGTGGCAGCACGCATTTACGCGCTCGCAAAAGAATTAAATCTCGATAGTAAAGATCTGGTAGATCTCGTCAAAAAAGTTGGAATCACCGGCAAGGGCTCAGCATTGGCTAGTCTTACCGATGACGAGGTCCAACGCGTGCGCGAGCATTTAAGTGGGGCGAAGGCGTCCCCGAAGCCGGCAGCTCCTGTTGTGGCAGAAGAGCCGCAGCGAGCACCAGTCGCCGTTCGCCAGTCTGTTCGACCAGAACGCCGCCCAATGAATATCGATGGTGGGGGCGCTCGTCCCGGTGCACCATCTGGTAAATCGGTTGAGCCGGCGCGGCCTGAACGTACCGAATCGAAGTCTCGCCCAGAACCGAAACTGCGTGCTCCGGCACCACTTCCGCCGGTCGATGAGACGCCCAAGGCGTCCGAACCGGAACCCGCGCAGACGCCAGATGTGCGTTTGCCAGCTGGAAGCGTTCGGCCACAACGCAGTAGTGGAAGTGGTCTTGCCGGCCGGGTTTCGCGTACCAAACCCGGTTCGCCAAAGCGTGCCGCTGATCCACCGCCGAAGCAGGCACAAAGACCTCCTCGTGCTGACAAGCCAGCCCCAGAGCGTCAGGCTGGTGCACCGCAGCGTGGTCCAGCTCCATCGCAGCCACCGGCAAACAAGCCCGCTCAACCAGCGGCCCAGCAGCCATCGCCCCCGCGTCCGGCGGAGCGTGCGAAGATGCCGCTGGCAGTTCGCGGTGGCAAGCTAGGCGGCGGTGGTCGAGTCCGTTCTTTGGATCAACGTCCTGCCGCTGCAGGTGGTGGCGAAGAGCAAAAGGGCGGTGATAACAAGCCCAAACGCCGTGAGCCACGGATCGCGATCAATATGGCGTCGCTGCCAGACGCTCCAAAAGACGTCGCGCCAAAAACGAATGACAAGCTTAAGGCTCAAAAGCCTGACATCAAGCTGAGTCCTGATTTGATCGCCGGCCATAAGCAAGGCGTCAAAGCTCCATTGGACAAGCTCGCTGCCGAGTCTGCCGAAACCTCCAAGCGTGGTGGTGGAACTGCTGGCAATGCTGCCGGTGCGAAACGTGGTGGTCTTTCCGGTTTCACCGAGAAAGGCAAGCGTGGCCGTGGTGGCGCAGAAGAAGATGACGATAAACGTCGCAAGGGTTTGGCCGGAATGGCCAGGGCCCGCGCCGACCGTGGCGGTCGCCGAGGCGGACGTGGTTCTGAACTGTCACGCTACTCGCGCGAAGACGGCCGGTCACAGCGTCGGACATTGCAGCACCGCGGGACAAACACCGCAGCGCCTCGTAAAGAGCCAGTTCAGATCGAATTGCCTTGTACCGTTCGTAGCTTCTCCGAAGCGGCCAGTGTTCCTGTGGCCAAGGTCCTAAAGTCAATGATGACGATGGGGATCATGGCCAACATCAACGCCGAATTGGAATTCGAAACGGCTGAGGTCATCGCTGCCGAACTCGACCTCGAACTGCAGCTCAAGGAATCGGAAACGCTCGAAGACGAGTTGATTGCCGAGATCGAAAGCCAAGTCGATAGCCCCGATTCGTTGGTGGCACGTCCACCGATCGTGACGTTCTTGGGACACGTCGATCACGGTAAAACCAGCTTGCTGGACTACCTGATCGGCATCAATGTCGTCAGTGGTGAAGCCGGCGGGATTACCCAGCACATTCGTGCGTACACGGTCGAAAAAGACGGTCGTGGTGTAACCTTTGTCGATACGCCTGGTCACGAAGCATTTACCGAAATGCGTGCTCGTGGTGCCAACGTGACTGACATTGCGGTCTTGGTTGTCGCTGCAGACGACGGAATCATGCCGCAGACGGAAGAAGCGATTAGCCACGCCAAGGCGGCCGGGGTTCCTATCGTCGTTGCACTTAACAAGTGTGACTTGGAAGGCGTCGACCCGAACCGTGTTCTGACTCAATTGACCGAGCACGAACTGACACCTAGTGAATGGGGCGGCGATGTCGAAGTCGTTCGCACCAGTGCCATCACCGGTGAAGGGATGGATGAACTTCTCGAAGTTCTCCTGACCGTCGCCGAAATGAACGAGTACTCGGCCAACCCAGATCGTGACGCCCTTGGTGTCTGCTTGGAAGCAGAACAGCAAGGTGATCGCGGGGTCGTCGCAAAGATGGTCGTTCAGAACGGTACGATGCGTGTCGGTGACATTATCGTTTGCGGACCGACTTATGGTCGCGTTCGAGCGATGAACGATACGCTAACCGGACAGTCGATCAATGAGGCTGGACCGAGCACGCCGATCAGCGTGATGGGCTTGGAGTCGCCTCCAGGTGCAGGTGACCGTTTCCATGTGCTCGACGATATCGCCGACGCTCGTGAAATCGCCGCCACCCGTGCGGAAGCGTCCAGCCGTCAGTCGCTGTCAGGTTCGACGACCAAGGTTTCGTTTGAAAATTTCCAATCGATGCTTCAAGAAGGTCGTTTGGGACAGAACGAAGAAAAGGTCAAGTTGAACGTGATCATCCGAGCGGACGTGAAGGGTTCGTTGGAAGCGATCGACAAAGAACTGACCAAGTTCGAACACCCCGAAGTCGAAATCAAAGTGCTGCAGCGCAGCGTCGGTGGTATTACGCTTGCTGACGTCACGCTGGCGGATGCTTCCGATGCCGTCGTCCTCGGATTCAACGTGATTCCAGACGACCAAGCACGTAGCTTGGCTGACGAACGTAAAGTCGAAATTCGTCGGTACGAAGTCATCTATAAGTTGACCGACGATATCAAGGCGATGATCGAAGGCCGATTGAAGCCTGAAGAGAGAGTCGTCGACTTGGGACAAGCAGTCGTCAAGCAGGTCTTTTCGATCAGCCGAGTGGGAACCGTTGCGGGTTGCTACGTCACCGCCGGTGCGATCCACCGTGGCTGCCGAATTCGTGTTTACCGCGATAGCCGTCTGATCGGTGACTACGGTCTGGATTCACTTCGCCGGATCAAAGAAGACATCAAGGAAGTGCCACGTGGAATGGAGTGTGGTATCCGTCTTCAAGGTTTCAACGACATCAAACAGGACGATGTTCTGGAAGCCTACCGAATTGAAGAAGTCGCGCGGACGCTCGACTGATATTTGCCAAGGCCGGTGATTAATACATTCCGTCGTGATCGGTTCGGTCACGGCGGAGTGCTCGTTTAAGCCGACTCGCCTTTTCCCGTCCCTCCATTCATTTCCATCATTCTCCCCAGGCTGATAGTGACCAGTCGTCGACTGTTAAAAGCTGCCGAAGCGATCCGCGAAGTCGTCGCGTCGGCAATTCTTACTGAATTGCGTGATCCCCGAGTCAAAGACGTGACCGTGATCGGTGTGGAGGTCGCGCCCGACATGCGCGAGGCCACCGTTTCGGTCAGCGTCATGGGCGACGAAGCACAGAAGCAAAAATCGCTTTTGGGTCTGCAGAACTCCGCAGGCTTTTTGCAATCTAAAGTTGCACGTCGGATCGATACACGATTCACCCCGCGTTTGCAGTTCGAACTGAACCGCGGCATGGAAAACGCCATGGTGGTCGGCGAGTTGCTTGGCAAGATTCGCCGCGAACGTGAAGAAGCCGACGGTCATGACAATGATGACTTCGATGAAACGGATTCTGAAATCGATCCCTCGTCCGATTCGCACAGCACGGAATCGCCCTAGTCGATTCCGGACCGCAACATACATCAAGATTTTCAACACGACCAAGATTGCGGCGACCAACTGACGCCAAATCTAATTAAACACGCTACGACCCAAAACAATGGCCGCAAGTAACCGCGCGAAGCTGATTTCGAAGCTGCATAGCGAGCTGAAAAAACGCTATTCAGTGCCACCGTCGCAACCATCGCGACCCCTGCTGGAACACATCCTCTACGCAGCTTTGTTGCAAGACGCGCCGTACGAATTGGCGGACGAAGGGCTGGCCAAGTGCGAGCAAGAGTTCTTTGATTGGAACGAAGTCCGTGTCACGACGGTAACTGAACTGACACAAGTCTTGTCTGGAATGCCAGACCCACCGAAGACCGCGCGACGTCTGAAAGATGTCCTGCAAGCGGTCTTTGAAGAGTTCTACGCGTTCGATCTCGACCACCTCAAGAAAGAGAACTTGGGAAAGGCGGTTGCGAAGTTCGAGGCCATGACAGCGATGACTCCGTTCATCCTGAGCTATACCGTCCAGCATGGCCTCGGCGGTCACTCGATCCCAATCGACTATGCCGCGATGGTCATCATGCTGGCCACCGGTATCGCAAGCCAAGGGGAAGCATCCGCTGGCAAAGTTCCCGGCTTGGAACGAGCAGTTCCCAAAAGCAAAGCTGTTGAGTTCTCGGCGCTATTGCATGAAGCGGGCGTCGCGTTGATGTCGGATCCGAGCGACAAAACCGCCCGGGCGCTGTTGGACGCTGTGGAAAAGGGTTCGGCTGAACGATACGACGAATGGGAAGCGAGCAAGAAGGCTGCCATTCGACGTGTCAAACGACGCCGCAAAGCCGAGAAAGACGCTGAAGAATCCGCGGATGCCGAAGAGGCGAAACCCGCAAAAAAGTCCTCAAAGTCGGCTCCTGAATCGTCTACAAAGGCGAAGAAAGAGTCGGCTAAGAAAAAGGTCAGCGAAGCAGACGAAGACTCGGCTGAGAAGTCTTCCACCAAGAAGGCTACACCTAAGAAAGCGACGAAGAAGAAGGCCGCAGCAGCGACGGCTGATGATGAGCCAGAGTCCGACGAGGCGAAGTCAGCTAAGAAAAAGACCACGAAAAAAACTACCAAGAAGGCATCGAACCGCAAGCTTTCCAAGCGAAAGCCGCGATAGTTCAGACCACAGCTTTCTCGGTCCCCCTTCACATCATCTTGTTTGGTTAAGTCATGGCAGGTCATTCCAAGTGGGCGAACATCCAGCACCGCAAAGGACGTGTGGATGCGGCCCGCGGCAAGTTATGGAGTAAGTTGAGCAAAGCGATTATCAGCGCGGCTCAGTCTGGTGGCGGTGATCCTTCGTCGAACTTCAAATTGCGAAAGGCAATTGACGATGCCAAGGCCGTCAGTATGCCCAAGGACAATATCGAACGTGCGATCAAACGTGGCACGGGCGAGTCCGGTGAAGGCCGAGTCGAAGAAATCATCTACGAAGGTTACGGTCCAGGTGGTGTCGCAATCATGTGCGAAAGCCTGACCGACAATCGCAACCGTACTGCCCCAGAACTGCGTTTGCTGTTTTCAAAGATGGGCGGCGAGCTGGGCAAAACCGGTTGCGTGTCGTATCTGTTCGACCGTAAGGGCTTGTTCGTATTCGATGCCGAGAGCGTTGATGAGGATCAGGTCACCGAGATTGCTTTGGAAAATGGCGGTGAGGACGTCGAGACGACTGACGAAGGAAAGTTGCAAGTCACAACGGCTCCTGATGCCTATCAATCGCTGTCCGAAGCGTTTGAAGCTGCCGAATTGGAACCAGAGATCAAGGAGATCACGCTGATTCCACAAACGACCGTCGAAGTTGACGCCGAAACCGGCAAGAAGGCGATGCGGTTGTTGGAGCAATTGGACGATCATGACGACGTTCAGAATGTCAGTACGAATCTGAACATCACCGACGACATGATGTCGGAAGATTAAAACAACGGTCGGGTTGTGATGTGTTGAACCGAGCCGAAAACGCATTAGCGACGGTCAACTCTCGTCGCAAGGCTCCCGCCTTGCGACGCACTGAATTGCAGCCTCCGGCTGCCGACAACTGTGGCGATCATGTTGTGGTCTGGTAGGAAGAGCCCAGGGGATGGACTCATCGCTTCGTCCACTACCGCTTTGTGGAGAACCGCACACTGACGCGTCAGTGGCTGATGGGACAATCAGACTGAGCCGTGATCGCGCTAGCGACGGTTGAGTGATTTTCGAACTTCATTGGCGGGCAGAGCCCGCGAGGCATCGCGTGCGAGGCGGGAGCCTCGCACGAGCAATTCAACTCTCGTCGCAAGGCTCTTGTCTTGTGACGCAATGTTTTGCATCCTCCGGCTGCCGACAACTGCGGCGATCGTATATCCCTCAGCGGGAAAGAAGGCAGCAGCCCAGGGGATGGACTCATCGCTTCGTCCACTACCAGTTTGTAGAGACCCGCACGCTGGCGCGACAGTGGCTGATGGAACTTTCAACCTGACCGTGATCGCGCTAGCGACGGTTCTTGTGACCAAAACAAAACGCGGCCACAAAGTTTACCTTTGTGGCCGCGTCATTGATTGGATTCAATTTGGCTGATTGCGATCAGCTGCAACCCATGCTGGCACCACAGTTGTGGCACAAGTAACAGTTACCGTTTCGAACGGTGATGCTGCCGCAGTTATCGCAACTTGGGGCATCGATTTGGAACCGTGCAAACTGTTCTTGGCGGTTGTCTTCTTTCTTGGACGAACCGTTCGTTCCGTTCCCGTTGATGCTCGACAACAAGCTCGCCCGTTCGTTCTTTGCGATCGACGATTCGATTGGGGTAACTTCGGCGCCGTTGCCGGAATTGACCGAGTCTTGTGCCGGGGCGGGTGTGGTAGGCACCGCAACGTTGGCTGACATGCTGTCATCGTTGCTCATGAACGTTAGGCCGAGCCAGCGAGCGATGTAGTCGACAACACTTTTAGCGATACGGATATCTTTGTTGCTCGTGTGTCCCATCGGTTCGAACCGAGTATGGCTGAACTTGTTGACCAGGACTTCGAGTGGGACTCCGTACTGCAGTGCGATCGAAAGCGCGGTGCCGAAGCTGTCCATGATACCGCCGACGGTCGAACCTTCTTTGGCCATGGTGATGAAGACTTCACCAGGGCGTCCGTCGGGATATTGTCCGACGCAAAGGTAACCTTCGTGACCAGCGATCGTGAACTTGTGCGTGATGCTGGTTCGGGTATCCGGCAAGCGTTCACGGCGTGGCTTGTAAACGATCTTCTCAACCGTCTTGGTGACGACCTTGGTTTCGGTCTTGGTAACCTTGTCGTCAGACTTCGTGTTCAGCGGCTGCGACTGCTTGCTGCCATCGCGGTAGATTGCGATCGCTTTAAGTCCCAGTTCCCAGCCCCAGTAGTACGCGTCGGCGATGTCAGCCGGCGTCGTGTCGTTGGGCATGTTGACCGTTTTGCTGATCGCACCGGAAAGGAACGGCTGAGCGGCGGCCATCATGGTGATGTGTGCTTTCCACGAGATGCTGCGGATACCATTGGCAGGGGTGAATGCACAGTCAAACACGGGCAAGTGCTCGGCTTTCAATTCCGGGGCACCTTCGATGGTATCGTTAACATCGATGAATGCCAGGATCACTTCGATTTGCTCTGGGGTGTAACCCAGATTCTGCAGTGCCGGTGCAACCGTTTGGTTGACGATCTTCAGCATCCCGCCGCCGGCGAGTTGTTTGTACTTCACCAACGCGATATCTGGCTCGATTCCCGTGGTATCGCAGTCCATCATGAAGCTGATCGTTCCGGTCGGTGCCAGTACGGTCGCTTGGGCGTTGCGGAAACCGTAGCGTTCGCCGATATCCAGAACGTCGTCCCACAGCTTTTGTGCTGCTTCTTTCAGTTCGGCTGGGCCTTCGTCTTCGATGTCATTTGCCGCGTCGCGGTGCATTCGCATCACGTTCAGCATTGGCTTCTCGTTCTCTGAGTAATCATCGAACGGTCCGACCACACCAGCCATTTCCGCACTGGTGCGGTTGGCTTCACCATGCAGCAGAGCGGTCAACGAACCACAAAGGCCGCGAGCAGCCTTCGAGTCATAGGCCAAACCACGTGACATGATCAGCGAACCCAGGTTGCTGTAGCCCAGACCCAGCGGACGGAACCGGTGGCTGTTGCGAGCGATCGGCTCGGTGGGATAGCTCGCATGATCGACCAGGATTTCCTGAGCGATGAAGAACAGGCGTGCGGCAGCACGGAAACGCTTCACATCGAACGAACCGTCGCGGTTGGCAAACTTCATCAAGTTGATGGATGCCAAGTTGCAGGCGGTGTTGTCCAGGAACATGTATTCCGAGCAAGGGTTCGATGCGTTGATCGCGCCACTGTTCGGGCAGGTGTGCCACTTGTTGATTGTGGTGTCGTATTGAACGCCCGGGTCGCCACAGTGCCATGCGCACTCCGACATTTTGTTGAGCAATTCTTTCGCATCATAGGATGGTGGATCGCCGCCGACTTTGTCGGTAACCCAGCGAGTTTGCCAACGCTTGTTGTCGCGAACCGCTTCCATGTAGTCATCGGTGACGCGGACAGACAGGTTAGCGTTTTGGAAGCAGACGCTGCTGTAAGCTTCGCCATTGAAGTTGGAATCGTAGCCTTCACGAATCAACGCGTGGGCCTTCTTTTCTTCCGACCATTTGCACTCGATGAACTCGAGAATATCTGGGTGCCAGACTTTCAACGACTGCATCTTTGCGGCGCGACGGGTTTTACCACCGCTTTTGACAACTCCGGCGATGGAGTCGTAAACACGCATGAATGAAAGTGGGCCCGATGGAGTTCCGCCACCGGAGAGCTTTTCTTTGCTCGAACGGATGGTAGACAGGTCGGTGCCGGTTCCCGATCCGAATTTGAACAGCATCGCTTCGGCACACGCAAGACGCATGATGTCTTCCATGTTGTCTTCAACCGCTTGGATGAAGCACGCGCTGCCTTGGGGGAATTCGTAAGGGTTGTCGGGTTGGAAGGTTTCGCCTTCGGTTCGGTCCCACGCCCAGTTGCACTTCGCGCCCGTCACACCGTATTGGTGATGCAAACCGACGTTGAACCAAACGGGACTGTTGAATGCACCGTGTTGGTGCAGGCACAACCAGGTCAGGTCGCGATAGAAATTCTCGCCATCTTCGGGCGATTCGAAATAGCCATCAGCCAATCCCCAGTCGGCGATCGTCCGTGTGACACGGTGAACCAACTGACGAACCGATCGTTCGCGTTCTTCGGTGTTCTTGGGGTCGCCATAGAAATATTTGCTGACAACAACATTGGTAGCCAGTTGCGACCAAGTTGTCGGCACTTCGCAATTGTTCTGCTCGAACAACGCTTTGCCGGTTTCGTCTTTGATCGCGGCGCTGCGGATTTCCCACTGCGCAGTATCAAAAGGTGTTTTTCCGTCGGCTGGGCAGAACGTGGGTTCGACTTTCAAACCGGGGCGGTCGCCGCGCAAGGTCTTGCCAAAGATCTCACTAGCGTATTGGACGCCGTGTTGATTGTTAACCTTTTCCAGGGCTGCATCGCCCCCACTCGCCGCACGTGAACTTTCGGGAAGAACAGTAGCCATCGTTTGATCAAACTCCGTGAGTCGTCCGTGGAACCAAACAAGGAGAACGTTTCGGAACTACGCTGGCGCAAAAGAGAGTTGCGGGATCCAACGACACGAAACGTCAGTTTGGTCCGTCCTAAAAATGAGGGGAAACAACAAGACAATCTGTCACGTCTGCCCACCTAGAACGCCGTCGTGAAAGCGGCATAAGAACCCCCTAAAGGATCCTTCCCTTTTTCGCGAACCTTCCAAGTTGGCCAATCGCTAAAACCATGAATACCAGAAATGATGTCACTACCGGTAGGGATGTTTTGGTCGATTGCCACTATATGTGGGCGACGCGAGGAATCTTAGGCATTGCCTGCCGACTGTCAAACTAAAAGTTTCGGCGATCCTAAGTCCATCGATAGCAACGGGTTACGATATTGCTATCAAAGCAAGAAGAGGTGGGTGCGGTTGTGGGAAATTGACGTAAACCGTTTTCTCGTGAAGGGTTAGTGAAGTTTCTTGAGTTGCACGTGGGCAACTGTGGGAAAAATGTCAGCGAGGAAAACTTTTTCGAGGGCCCAATTGCATTGAACGAGTAGGCAAGATGGGATGGCTGGGGTGTTTGCCGGTTTGGTTCGCCTCAGGAAGTCTGATTTGGAGTGCTATTTGATTGCGCGACCTACTGCACAATGCTGATGCATCAAGATAGCAAAGCACCGCTTTTTCACCCCTCCGGAGGCACTTGTCCTGTGGATACAAATCCCGTTCCAAACTTGGGGCTAATTCGAACCGAATTGGCAAATGAGCGAACAATTTTGGCTTACCTGCGAACCGCGATCATGTTGGTCGGTACCGGGATCTCGCTGGTGAAGTTTCTGCAGGTCACCCCTGACTTAATTGCCTTGGGTTGGGGGCTGATTGTCGGAGGGGCCTTGGTAGGATTGGTCGGGGCTGTTCGCTATTTTCGGCTTCGGGCACGCCTGAACCTGGTTAGAACCGAAGGTCAGCCCAAAGTTGACGGCGAAGACAGCTAGGTTGGCGCCGTTTGTCTATTGCTCCCCATTTGAATAGTTCTGCATCGAACGAATAATCTTGAGTGATTCTTGGGGGATGTGCTGCCCCGTGGTGTTGAATTCATCGCGACAGCCTGCAGAATCGCAACCTCGCGACGCTTTCTGGAGATCGCTCGCTGCTGTCTCGATAACAGCCATGCAACCAATGAAAGGAATCGTCAGGCGTTATAATTGAGTCGGACGAGCAAACCAGCTCGTGAAATGCCAAGACATCCGACTAAGTCGCCGATTCGGTGACCCGTTTTCGTGGCACCGTCCGGCACATCGTTACATCTTTGGAACAGAACATCATGGCTTCGGCGCAATCGGCTGACGACATCGTGGCTGACAAGTTTCTTGAAGTCCGCGCCAAACTATTGGAGATCGCGGCAACACTCGATCGCATCGATCGGGCGGCCGAGAATGCACCTCTGTCTACGGCATCGATTGCTCGCCGTGAATCCATTCAAGAGGGGATCGAGATAATCGCGTCCAGCGGCGACGACCGCGCGGCGAGATTGCAGATGCTTTATTCGCGGGATTACGAACCGCAGTGGCGTGAAAAATTCGGCATGACTTCGTCTTAGATCTGCATCCGCGTCTCAGCCTCGATCTTCCACTTTCTATTACAGCCAACGAACGGCCATGGACTATATCGATCCGCACATCCACATGGTTTCCCGTACCACCGACGACTACGCCACGTTGGCGCGGATGGGGTGTGTAGCGATGAGCGAGCCGGCATTTTGGGCCGGTTACGATCGCGGCAGCGTCGACGGGTTTCGAGACTACTTTCGCCAACTGACAGAAACCGAGCCGGCTCGTGCCGCACAATACGGCATCCAGCATTACACGTGGTTGTGCATCAACGCCAAAGAGGCGGAGAACGTCAGCTTGTCGCGAGAAGTGATCGCGATGATTCCGGAGTTCTTGGATTGTCCCAACGTGCTCGGAATCGGTGAAATCGGGCTGAACAAAAACACCAAGAACGAAGCGACGATTTTTGCCGAGCACGTCAACCTTGCCGTCGAGCATGGTGAAACGATTCTCATTCACACGCCCCACCTTGAAGACAAGTATCAGGGCACGCGGATGATTTTGGACATGCTTTGTGACGATCAGCGTGTGGACCCGGATCGTGTACTGGTAGACCACGTCGAAGAACACACAATTAAGGAGGTGCTTGATCGTGGCTTCTGGGCTGGGATGACGCTTTACCCGGTTACCAAGTGCACCCCGCAGCGGGCGGTCGACATGATCGAGATGACCGGCGGCGAACGGCTGCTCGCCAATTCGGCCGGGGATTGGGGGCCGAGCAAGCCAACCGCTGTCCCCGATTTGATCTTCGAAATGCGTCGCCGTGGTTTGGGCGAATCGCTGATCAAAAAAGTTGTCTACGACAATCCGCTAGAGTTCTTCGGAAAGAGCAAGCGGTTCAAGTTCACACCGCGGCAGTAGTCTTCCAACCGCTGCGGGCCTGACGTCATTCTTCGGACACGTCCCAGGCATCGCGGATACACAGCATTGCGTTGCGGGGGCGCTGCGGTGAAGGGTGAATCAAAAGCAAACGCTTTCTCAACGTTCGGCGGGGTCTTCACGCCGTGTGTGTTGACGATTCTTGGCGTGATCATGTTTCTGCGGTTCGGCTATGTGGTCGGCCAAGCAGGCTTGTTCGCGACGTTGGTGATCGTTCTCGGAAGTAAACTCATTACTACGTTGACGACGTTGTCGTTGTCAGCGATCGCGACCAACACGCGAGTCGAAGGTGGTGGCGCTTACTTTCTGATCAGTCGCAGTTTGGGTCCAGAGTTTGGTGGCGCGATTGGGCTGGTCTTCTTCGCCGCACAGGCTCTTTCTGTCGCGATGTATGCAATCGGGTTCACCGAAGCACTTGTATTGTTATTGCCCGAAGGGACTTCGCCAACGCTGATTGCGACGCTGACCAATGTCGCCGTCACCGCATGTGTCTGGGTGGGCGCAGGCTGGACAATCAAAATCCAATTTGTGATTTTGGCTTGCGTTGTCGTTTCGTTAGTCTCGTTTTTCTTAGGGACGACGGCGCACTTTGACCCAAACCTGTTGGCGACGAATTGGTCGACGGGATTCACCGCAGACGAATCCTTCTGGACGATCTTTGCTCTCTTCTTCCCCGCGGTGACGGGGATCATGGCGGGGGCGAATATGTCAGGTGACTTGGAGGATCCGGCCAAATCGATTCCACGCGGAACTTTGGCTGCCGTTGTTGTCACCATGATTGTCTACGGCGCGATGGCAATCTTCCTTGCCGGCAGTGTGGGACGCGACTCGTTGATCGGCAACAACATGATCGTCGGCGAGATCGCAGCGTTTCCCACGCTGATCACCTTGGGCGTTTTTGCGGCGACGTTGTCGTCCGCACTTGGCAGCATGATGGGGGCGCCGCGAATCTTGCAGTCGCTGGCAAAGGACCGTGTGTTTACGTCGCTGACGCCATTTGGTGAAGCTCGTGATGGAGAGCCGCGTAAAGCAATATTGGCGACCGCGCTGATCGCCCAGGTCGGTATCGTCGCGGCCGACCTGAACACGATCGCGCCACTGATCACGATGGCGTTCTTGGTGACTTATGGGTTGTTGAATCTGGCGACGTTTTATGAATCAATCACCAATAACCCCAGCTACCGTCCTCAGTTTCGCTACTGCAACTGGTTGACCTCATTGTGTGGCGCGGTCGGATGTGCGGTGGTGATGTTGTTGATCGACTGGCGATGGGCAATCGTCGCTAGTTGCTTAGTCGGCGCGCTGCATCAATATCTGTCTCGTGCAAACCTAGACACCGATTGGGGTGACATTAACAGTGGACTGTTGTTTGAACGCACGCGGCGCAACCTGCTAAAGCTTGAAGACAGCCTTTATCACCCCAAAAACTGGCGGCCCTTTGTACTTGCACTCAGCGGCACCGGTTTCAGTCGTCCGCATTTGGTCGTGTTCGGAAGTTGGCTTACACGTGAAACCGGCATGATGCTGTTGGGCCAAGTCATCGCAGGTGGATTTGAACACCGAAGCGAGCGACTGGCCAACCAAGAATCGATTTTGCACTCGCTGATCAAGGAACAGCAGCTTGTCGCTTTTCCTGGTGTCGTCATCGCGAGTGACTATACAGCCGGGGTACAGGCTCTAGTTCAGTGCCAGGGGCTCGGCCGGGTTCGTCCGAATGTCGTCTTGATGGGATGCCCGCTGTCGAACGATCGGATGAAGGTGTTTTGCCGTCTGCTTCGAAACTTAGAGGGGCTCGACCGAAGCGTTGTCGTTCTCCGTCAGACCGAGGAACCGGAATCGGAAGCCGTCGCACCGACGGGCACCGTCGACGTTTGGTGGCGGGGACGCGTGAACGGTGAATTGATGGTCTTGCTGGCCCACCTGATGCTTTCACATGACGCATGGCGGGGGCGCCAACTGCGGTTGTTAAGGGTGGTACAGTCTGAATCGGGAATTGACGAGGTAAAATCCCATCTGGAGCGTTTGTTACGGGCGGCCAGGATTAGCGGAAAAACTAAAGTAGTTGTGTCGGACAATGCGGCGACCGCGATCCAAACAACCAGCCGCGACGCGGCGTTTGTGTACCTGGGTCTGGCGACCCCCCAGGAATCCGACGATGATGAATTTTTGCAGCGAATCGAAACGTTGGTTGGTGATCTCCCACGAGTCGCGTTCGTTCGAAGTGCCGGCGGAATGAAGCTCGAAAGCTAATGACCAACAGCGTGTTCAAACAGTCTGCGATCAAGAGCGGTTTGGTAACTGATTCGCAAATCGCCAAAGTTGTCCAGAAGGTGCAAACCGACGATGACTCGATCGTCGCCGCGACATTGGTGAAAAGCGGACTGATCACCGAATACCAGGCTCAGCAACTGCACGCCGGACGCACTAAGCTGACTTTGGGGCCCTACCTGATTACGGATTGGATCGGGCAAGGCGGAATGGGGCAGGTCTTCAAAGCAGTTCACAACGTGATGGGGCGAGAATGCGCTGTCAAAGTTTTGCCGTTGGAAAAGTCGACCGCTTTGTCGCGAGATTCTTTCGCCCGTGAAATCCGTTTGCAAGCCGGATTGGATTGTCCCTATGTCGTGCGTGCGTTTGATGCCGGACAAGATGGCAACGTGCATTATTTGGTTACCGAATTCATCCCGGGCACCGATTTGCGAAAACTGGTTCGGCGTGGTGGTGCACTAAGCATGAGTCATGCGGCGCTGGTTGTTTCACAAGCCGCGCGAGGGTTGCAGTACGCTCACGACATCGGATTGATTCATCGCGACGTCAAACCGGGCAACATTTTGGTGACGCCTGATGGTCGTGCAAAGGTCTCCGACATCGGGTTGGCTACATGGAGTATGGGGCTGGACGATGACCCTCGTGCCGGAAAGATCGTTGGAACCGCCGACTATCTTTCGCCGGAACAGATCCGAAATCCACGGTCGATCGGTCCGGTCAGTGATATCTATTCGCTCGGCTGTACCTTGTACTACACGGTGACGGGAAAGGTGCCTTTTCCGGGTGGTGATTCGAAAAGTAAGTGCAAGCGACACTGTGAACAAACGCCTTGGCACCCTCGCAAATTCGCTCCAGACCTGTCTGAAGATTTCGTCGATACGATCGCAGATATGATGGAGAAGGATCCGACTCGGCGGATCTCATCAGCTGCCGAAGTGGCTGAGCGATTGGAGGCTTGGTGCACGACGTCCTTTGAAGTCGATCGCCCAATCGAAAGGCGTGCATGGACGGCGCCCCCGATTGGCATTGAATCACAGGAGGACGAAGGCGCCGATAGCGACGGCCCGCCTCCGCAGGCAGATGATGCGCTATCAAAGTTTCCGGCGCTGGGCTCGTCGGCAGCCCCGGCATCGGACAGCCAGATTCCACCGCTTTTGGATCAGCCGATTGATCCGGCAATGGCACGACATCGCCGCAAACCATTTCCCATCGGTTTCGTCGCCGGGCTGTTGGTCGGGATCGTTATCGGGGGCATCACCGCATTGCTAAGCGTGCGTGAGTACTTTGCCCAGTAAAAGCCCCCCGCAAAAAGCATCTCGCGACATGCTGTTAGAGGTCGTCCCAATTGGGGCGAGTGAGGATCTCTTTTAGCAAGAATGCTTGCTGGGCTCCGTTGGGATGAGCCAAATTGGCCAGCAAGTCTTCGATCGCGTTACCCGTCAATTCATGTTCGGCACCAAGTTCGACAACATCGGAACTCGGTAGCGAGCGTTGTGTTTCGGCCAACTTCCGCTTCGCCTGTTCGGCCCTACGTTTGGCCTCTGCCAGCTGGCGTTGCTGTTCGGCGAGTGGATTGGTGGTTTCGATCGGTTCGCCAAGCAAAATCGGTTCATCGTCTTCGCTGCGTACCTGTCTTTCACGCCGCGAATCGGTGTACTGAGGTGCTTGTCGTTTGGGGCGAGCGGCCGATGCGCGATCGTTATCACGGCTTGCGGGGCGACCGCCGGCTTTAGAACGCCCAGTTGCTTTACCCTGTTTTTGAGCCCGGCGTTCTGCTGCACGTTTGAGAAAGTCTTCAAGATCGCCAGCCATAATGATGCTCGTTTGAGGGCGGCGTATAGATGCCGTGCTTGTGCAAAGTTCCAACTGAACGATAGGGTTGGACTCCAATGAGCCGTACCGCGCTAGCGGTGGTTCTCGCTCGGACAACCGGGGCTAACGCCCTTCGGCTAATCCGATAATCAAAGCCCTATGAGCCGTACCGCGTTAGCGGCGGTTCTCGTTTGGACAACCGGGGCTAACGCCCATCGGCTAATCCGATAATCAAAGCCCTATGAGCCGCACCGCGTTAGCGGCGGTTCTTGTTTGGACAACCGGGGCTAACGCCCGTCGGCTAATCCGACAATCAAAGTCCTAAGAGCCGTACCGCGTTCGCGGCGGTTCTCGCTCGGACAACCTGGGCTAACGCCCTTCGGCTAATCCGATAATCAAGCTGGAACTCCGTACTAAGTTCGTTTGATCTGGTTGCTGTTTCGTGATTGGCCGGTGTTGGCGATGGCCTTTCGCATTTCTGTATCGGCGTTGACGTTTTGCAATTTGTAATAGTCCAAGATATGCAACTTGCCAGTTCGAAATGCTTCACTCATCGCTTGTGGAACCGCTGCCTGAGCCATGACCAGTTCGGCTCGGCTTTCTTCGATCTTGGCTTCCATTTCCTTTTCTTCAGCAACGGCCGAAGCACGCTTTCCTTCTGCGCGGGCACGTGCGACTTGGGTGTCGGCTTCGGCTTGGTCAGCCATCAGTCGGGCACCGATGTTGGCTCCCACATCAATGTCCGCGATATCGATTGACACGATTTCAAACGCGGTTTGTGAATCGAGGCGTTTTGCCAACACCGCCTTGCTGATCACATCGGGATTTTCGAGCACCGCGGCATGGCTCTGGGCGCTACCGATCGCGCTAACGATACCTTCACCGACGCGGGCAATAATCGTCTCTTCGGTCGCACCGCCGATCAGCTGCTGCAGGTTGGCACGCACGGTCACGCGAGCGCGAACTTTCAACTGGATGCCATCTTTCGCGACGGCGTCCAGTGACGGTTTCACAGCGCCGCGTGGGGGGCAATCGATGACTTTCGGATAGACGCTCGTTTTGACCGATTCCAAAACGTCTCGGCCAGCCAAGTCAATCGCAGCGGCTTCGCGAAATGTCAGCGAAATTGTCTTGGCTTTCTTTGCCGCGATCACAGCGCGGATCACTTGTTGCACGTTTCCGCCAGCCAAGTAGTGAGCTTCTAAAGCGTCACTTGTCATCGCCGGATCATCCAGGCCCGCTTGGACACACATGATTCGGCTTCGCACGATCGATCGAGCATTGACTTTGCGAAATGTCATTCCGATCAGGTCGCCAATACCGACCCCGGCACCGGTCAGAAACGACTGAATCCATAGGCCGAAATAGTTGGCGAAAATCAACACCAGCACCAAGATGAAGCCGATCACCATCAGCGCTAGAACAAGTCCCACTCCTGTGATGTCGCTCGCGCTAAGTCCCAACAGTTGCAAGCCTATCGCCGAGTCGGCTAGCGACAGGTTTAACCCGCCGTCGTTTGGAAAGGTGGACCCGAAGACCATTGTGCTACGTCCTGTCAGTGTAAATCGAGTTCATCCGCTGGTACATAATTTCCCGCCTTGGCGCACCTGTGTCAACTGAGGAAGACGCTGTCTTGTTCGGCGTTGCTAGTTCGATTGGTTTGGATCGTCTTGAAAGTCACTGAAGTCAAATGTCTCTAGAGAGCTTTGTGGAAGCTTGGCCGAGTCTTGTTCGGTTTCGATTGCCTGAACGCTGATCTGGTCATTTTGCCCGAATTCCTGAGTGACGTTGCTGATCTGATCCAC
Organism: Stieleria sp. JC731; assembly: GCF_020966635.1. Classification (NCBI taxonomy): domain Bacteria; kingdom Pseudomonadati; phylum Planctomycetota; class Planctomycetia; order Pirellulales; family Pirellulaceae; genus Stieleria; species Stieleria sp. JC731. The sequence goes on from NZ_JAJKFQ010000005.1 coordinate 592,940, forward strand.
CGAGCGTTCACTTGGTCTATCAACTTGATCTGCATCCGTGATCGGCCGGACTTTCAGTTTCCCAGCGATCGCGCTGATCACGATGACCTCGGTTCCCGCATCGATGGGAACGCCTTGTGAAACCGCATCCAATCGCTGGCCGTCGATCACGATCAGTCCGGCCGGAAGTAAATTCGATTTGGCGATCCCAATCTTGCCAACCAAGTCTTTGCGTTTTTCGCCTTTGCGAGTCAGGCTTTCCGTCGGCAGGTCGATCTGCCCAGGAGTGCGATTGAGAATGATTTTTCCAATCGGCGTTTGTGGCCAGATGCGCACGGCAAAGTACAGCAGTACCGGGGTGGAAACGCACACGCATGTCGTCACCACGATTCCGCTGATAGGGCCGTGCGTAAAAGCGATCATGATCGATGCGATTGCGGTAATTGCGGCACCGATTCCAAGCGTTCCACCGGTCGGCAAAAAGAACTCGCCGATTAGAAGAATGAAGTACAGCCCTAGTAATCCAAACGCATATAGCAGTTGCACCCGTTAACCCTCGACCACAACGCGAGTGCCCTGAACATCAACCACCGTGACAGTGCTGCCTTTATCAATCATCGATCCGTCGCTGACCACTTGGATGATTTGATCACCGAACTGAGCTTTTCCACTGGGACGTAGCGGTGTTGTCGACGTGCCTTGCTGACCTATCAACCAGGCGTAGTCAGCAATCTTTTCGGCTTCATGAATCGCGACCGTGTCCGGCGATTCCATGATCAAGTGACGGAAAAGCGGTACGTGTGGGAACAGCTGACGCATCAAGACGAAACCACCGACCATCCCGAGCAGGCCAACGATCGCTGCCCACAGCCCGCGTGTCAGGACTGCCAACTGAAAAGAGTTTTTCGGTAGCACAAAGGTTTGGCTCATCAAGACAATAGAGGCGATCGTCATGATCATTCCACCAATGCCAAAGATCCCAAAGCCCGGAATGACAAAGATCTCTAGCCCGATGCAGCCCAGCCCCATGATCAGCAACACAAGCTCCAGCCACTCGGCGGTACCGGCTAAGTAATTCATCCAGAAAAATAGACCGAAGCAGACCATCGCGAAGAAGCCAGGGACACCGATTCCGGGGGCGTTCATCTCGGCGCTCAAGGCAACGAATCCGACCATCATCAGGATCATCATCAACCCTTTGTTGCGTCCCAAACGTTCGACGAATCGGATCACTCCGCGATCAGAAACGGGAGCAGGAATCGAAGAAAAACCAGCGCGTACCGCAGCGTCTTGGAGCGACTCGCTTTTAGCTTCGGCCAATCCGAGTTCGATTGCACGGTCGGCGTTGATCCCTTCGCTGAAGTCAATCCGTTCGCCTTTTTCCCAGCGGTCTCTCTCCAGTTGTGGGTCTTCCACTCCGGCGACTAAATCGTCCTGACTGCAATATTTGATTTGGCCGGTTTTCTTGTTTGTGAACTGAAAAATCTCCAGCTCGGGGCAAAGTAGACCTCGTATCAGGCCAGCGGGACGTTTCGTCGATCGAGCAATTTGGTCGATCAGCTGGCTGTGATTATCGATGTCAATGATCGAGACAACGTCAGAGCCTTTGCCACCCAAGGTTGCGTCGGGCTTGATGTAAAGCGGTTTGCAGGAAACGGCAATCAACGCACTATCGGCGCGTGCTTCACGAACGACGAATCCAGGGACGCTGCGCAGTGGTGATTCGGGGATTCCAAACATGCTTGCCAAAATCGCACTTTGGTCCAAGTCACCGCCGACAGAGTCGATCGAAACCAGCCAGGAGTTGACACCGTTTTCAAGCGATGCAGTTAAATTGCTTTGCCACCTTCTGACGCGGTTGTGTGAAACCGATCCGGCGATCTCCAAATGAACGCCTTTGATTTCACCGGTCGACGAATCGCCTTCGGCGGGAATCAATTCGGCAAGGTCCAAGACGTCGCAAACGTCTTGGGAATCGGCTACCAAGCCGGCGGCGATTCTCGCCGAACGCAATTGATCAGCTGAAATCGTCGTCGCGGCGCCGGGGGCACTCCAGATCTCTTCGCCAACGACTTGATCGGTTTCACGCAGTTTCACAATTTCGCTGCCAGCGGCGAATGACTGCTCACCATCGACAGTATTTAGCTTGGCAAGCTCGACTTCGGGATCGATCAATGCGTTGACAACCGGCTCTGGAAAGACGCTGCGTTTGGCCGCGACAGAGACGTAAGTCAGTTTGATTGTCTCGTCATAGTCGCTCTCTCCACTAGAGGCATCGGTGAGCTTTCCGGATGCTGAAACCAGCAGCGAATCGGAGGCCAGGATGGGAAGGATCGAATGCCCTGTCACCGAACCTTCGACCCAAGAGACGAGCCTCAATGAGCGGAGTCGGTTGCCGGTCATCGCACGAGCAAGCTTTAGGGCATCTTCAAACGACGTCGCTTCACCTCCAGTGGATTCGGAAGTGTACCGAAGCACAACATCAAGCCTGCCATCTTTCGGTGCAGACTCGACCAAGCGTTCGAGTGTCCCGATCAGCGAGATTGTGGACTGGCTATCCAAAGGAACCGGTACATCGACCAAGTACCCACGCCGAGCTTCATCTGAAAAGGAGGCCTGAGGACAGAGACAGATCCACAGCCCTAGCGGCAGTAGGAATGATAAATAGCGCGTCGTTTTGTCCACGACACCCGCTCCGGTTCGAAAGGTTTAGTGACAGATGCATTATAGGGCACGAAACCAGTTCGGCGAGGTCGGTCGAAGTTCAGCTACACCAGACGGTAGTGGACGAAGCGATGAGTCCATGCCCTGACGCTCTGGCGTAACCCATCAGCCGGCACGCGCCAGCGTGCGGTTCTCCGCGGGGTTGATCAAAATTTAATTGCGGTAACCGTCGCTAGCGCGATGCGGCTCAGGTTGACAGATTCATCAGCCGCTACGCGCCAGCGTGCGGTTTTCCACGGGTTCTACCGCCCCGCTTTCCTCGCGAAGGCATTCCTGACCGCTGGCACCCTCACCCCCAGCCCCTCTCCCTCAAAACCTTCGCGGGAATATCTATCGGAATGGCAGCGTCGTTAGCGCGAAGGTTTCGAAGGAGAGGGGAGCTCGTGTGGTTTTCGTGCAACCTCAAGCTTCAACTTTCATCAGCCGCCACGCGCCAGCGTGCGGTTTTCCGCGGGTTCTACCGTCCCGCTACTCTCAGGAACCGTCGCTAGCGCGATCACGGCTCAGTTCTGAATCGATGTCGGCGCCAAAAAAAATCGCCCGGTTCAAATGAACCGGGCGATGATTGATTTTGATTGGGAATCTGTGTTGCTAACCCGCAACTCGCAGACTCGGGCGAGATTCGTTGGTCAGCATCGAACGTAGACGTTCAAACTCTTCGTTATCGCTGAAATGAATCGTGATGCGTCCTTTTCCACGGGCGCTGCTTTTGATTTCCACTTTGGTACCGAAGACCATTCGGAATTCTTGTTGCATCGCTTCGAGGTGTGGCGAGAGGGTGCTTCGCTTTTGCCGCGTGGCGTTGACAATCTTTCGTCCCGTCTCACGATCCTCTTCTTCGCGTAGCATTTCTGCGACAAGCGATTCGGTCGCACGAACACTGATGCGTTCTTCCATGATCTTGTGGGCGGTCGTTAACTGCACTTGGTCATCGCCGATGGGCAGCAATGCTCGGGCATGCCCGGCCGTGATCTTACCGTCTTGCAACAGATCCAGCACGTCTTTGGGCAGTTCCAAAAGACGCATCAGGTTTGCAATCGTGCTTCGGTCAATACTGAGACGCCGCGCGAGGTCGTCTTGTTTGCAGCGGTGTTCGTCGATGTACCGCTTGAAGGACATCGCTTTTTCAATTGGGTTGAGGTCTTTTCGTTGCAAGTTCTCGATGATCGCCAATTCGGCAACCAATCGGTCATCTGCCTCGCGTACCTCGGCACGGATTTCTTTCAATCCGGCGTGGATTGTCGCTCGAAGACGCCGTTCGCCACTGATCAGCTGATACTTGCCGTCCACGATGCGGACCAAGATCGGTTGCAGTTGCTGATGGCTGCGAATGCTTTCGGCAAGCGAAGCGATTTCATCTGGATTGAATTCGCGTCGTGGCTGAAACGGGTTGGCCTCGATCTGGTCAACTTGCAGCATCAGTGGCTTTACACCCGAAGAACCATTGCCGTCGCCGGACGATTCGGGGATTGGGTTGCCTTCATCATCCAGTGGGCTGCCCAATAATGCGGCCAAGCCTTTTCCTAAACGACGATCCTTTGTTCCGGCTGATGAACTAGTCACGCTGCAGTACCTCCATGCACAACTGCGTATAGGCGTATGCACCTCGGGAGCGTGGTGCATATTGAAAAACACTTTTGCCGTGACTAGGTGCTTCGCTTAGCGAAACGTCCCGTGGCACGACGGATTCGAAGACGATATCACCGAAAAACTCGCGGACTTCCTGGTCTACTTCGCGAGTCAGTTCGAGGGCGGGATCATACATGGTCAGTAGGATCCCACCAAAGGTCAGTCTGCCCTTGGTGGCGACGATGACCCGTTTAATGGTTTGGATTAGTTGTGTCAGGCCTTCCATCGCGAAGTACTCGCACTGAATCGGAATCAGTACTTCGGTGCTGGCGACCAGTGCCGACTGCGTCAATTCACCCACGCTGGGCGGACAATCAATCAGAACAAAATCATATTGCTCGATGACGCTGTCGAGATGTTTGCGAACTCGGTCCGCCTGCTGGTCATCTGCAGTCGCGAGTAGGTCAACATCTTGAAAAGTACGGCTGCCGGGCAGCAGGCTGAGTTTGGATTGTTTGGTTTCGACGATGGCCCCATCGATCGAAGCGTCGCTAACGAGGGCGTGTCCCGTTGTGGGTTCACATCCCAGCGAGCTGGTCGCATTGCATTGAGGGTCCATATCGAGCAGCAAGCAGGACTGGTTGGCCAAAGCCAGTGCCGAAGCCAGATTTACAGCCGTGGTGGTCTTGCCCACACCGCCTTTCTGGTTGACGACGCACAAGATTCGGCCCACGAATCAGACTCCACGATTGCTTAAGTTTGACGGTTCCGGTTCTTGGTTCCGCCGTTCACGTTTCGCGGGAAACTAAGCGAATGACGATTAGTGAAACAAGATCGGTTTCACAAGAAACAGCGCCCGCAAAGGCACCCCAACCCGTTCCCGAAGGTCTGACTAGTGGATTCGCAATTACGAGGCCGTCATTAGCAAGAGCAAAATGTCGCGTGTTTGGAGCAGATCGGAAAGGAAATTTTGCTGGGCGGTCAGAGGTTTTAAGAGTCGAGATTGGTAACGAAGATTTTTTTCGCAGTCTGAAGATTCATCAGCCGCAGCGGCCAGCGTGCGGTTGTGTGTGGCAGTGTTGATCTGCGTTTAGTCTCGGAAACCGTCGCTAGCGCGATCACGGCCCAGTTTGGTGGATCTGCTTCATCAGCCGCAACACGCCAGCGTGCGGTTCTCCCCGGGATCTGCTCCCGAACGCACGCACCCTCACTCCCAAGCAGCGTAAATCAAACCGTCACGGTAGTGGACGAAGCGATGAGTCCATTCCATCAAACAGGCTCCACCTTCCAAACAAAAACGCCCGGGGAAATCCCGGGCGTTTGGCGTTTGTTTTTGGTTCAATTGCGAAAATCGCGTTTTGAAGCCTAGTATCGGTAATGGTCAGGCTTGTAGGGGCCTTCGACTGGGACGCCCAGGTAGTCCGCTTGTTCTTGCGACAGCTTGGTCAGTTTTGCGCCGAGCTTATCGAGGTGCAAACGAGCGACTTCTTCGTCAAGCTGCTTGGGCAGCATGTAGACTTTTTTGACGTACGTGTCGTTGTCACGATTGCCCCACAGCTCCATCTGAGCCAAGACTTGGTTGGTGAACGAGGTGCTCATCACAAAGCTTGGGTGGCCGGTGGCGCAACCGAGGTTTACGAGGCGGCCTTTGGCCAGGATGAGGACGCTACGGCCAGAATCGGCGAAGGTGTAGCGATCGACCGCACCGATATCGGCAGGCTTGATTTCATCCTTGGTCGCGCGTCCTTGCTCGACTTCGCTTTCCAACCATGCGACGTCGATTTCGGTGTCAAAGTGCCCGATGTTGCAGCAGATCGCATCCTCAGGCATTTCTTTCATGTGCTCGCCGAGGATGATGTCTTTGTTGCCAGTCGTGGTGACGAATAGATTGCCTTCTTTGCAGGCGTTTTCCATCGTCGTGACTTCGAAACCTTCCATCGCGGCTTGCAGAGCGTTGATGGGATCGATTTCGGTAACGATCACGCGGCACCCATATCGTTGCAGGCTGTGTGCACAGCCTTTGCCGACATCGCCATAGCCGCAGACCACGGCAACTTTGCCAGCGAGCATGACGTCGGTCGCTCGCTTGACACCGTCAGCCAAAGACTCCCGGCAACCGTACAAGTTATCGAACTTGCTTTTGGTTGCGCTATCGTTGACGTTGATCGCGGGAACAGCCAGCTTGCCCGTTCGGTTGAGAACTTCGAGACGGTGAATACCGGCGGTGGTTTCTTCGCTGATCCCGTGGATCTCTTCTAGCAGTTCTGGGAACCGATCGTGAACCATGGCGGTCAAGTCACCACCGTCGTCCAAGATCATGTTCAGCTTTTCGCCGGAAGGGAACGTCAGGGTTTGCTCGATGCACCAATCGAACTCTTCTTCCGTCATGCCTTTCCAGGCGTAGACGGGAATGCCAGCTGCGGCGATTGCGGCCGCGGCGTGATCTTGAGTGCTGAAGATGTTGCAGCTACTCCAAGTGACCTCGGCGCCCAATTCAACCAGCGTTTCGATCAGAACCGCGGTTTGAATGGTCATGTGCAAACAGCCAGCGATGCGAGCACCAGCCAGCGGTTTTTCCTTGCCGTACTTAGCGCGAAGTGCCATCAGACCTGGCATTTCGTTTTCAGCCAAGTTGATCTCTTTGCGGCCAAATTCGGCCAGCTTGATGTCTTTGACTCGGTACGGCAATCGTTCGGTATCGGCTTGCGACACGGTATAACTCCTTGGGTTGTGACGGAGCGGATCTCCGTCCAATCAGGGGCCACGAACCTACCGCAGGGACTCCCGCTGGTACGCGCTCCCAAAACGCGTTTCGAGACTGGAATGCCAGTCCCGGACCGGACCTTCAAGCGACGTGCTGAAGAACTGTTGTCCGGTCATTTGGGCGAATAGTCTAACGCCCGTTTGGGTTTTGGGCACGGGGTGCACGGGCGCTTCTTATTGATTGGTTCGACAGATCCGTGGGATCGTGAATCCAATGCACGACATCCCATAGTCTAGGCGAAACAGCGTCACCTTGCGATTGAGAGATTTGCTATCACAAGCGGATGATTGGGGAGTATTAGCCGCTGGCGCGTCGGTGTGCGGTTGTGTGTGCGGGGTTGGTCTGAGTCTAGAACCGCGGGCTGGCGCCCAGCGGCTGATTTGGACAGTTCCAATTTTCATCAGCCGCAATGCGCCGGTGTGCGTTTGTGTGTGCGGGGTTGGTCTGAGTTTAGAACCGCGGGCTGGCGCCCAGCGGCTGATTTAGCCAATTCCGAATTCATCAGCCGAAATGCGCCAGCATGCGGTTATATGTGCAGGGTTGATCAGCATCCAATCCCGAGAACCGTCGCTAGCGCGATCATGGCTCCGTTTGATTAATCTGCCGCCCTAAACCAATCCGCTTTGACTTGCGAAGTCCAAGATGCGTTGTTCGTTTTTGACACCTTTGGGGCATTCGACTCCGCTTGCCGTGTCGATGGAAACCGCACCGGTTGACGCGACCGCATCGGCAATATTCTCGGGCTTCAACCCGCCCGCCAAAGTCCATTCGACTTCGCCTGCCGACTCAGACCAGCGTTTGATTGATGCCCAGTCCAATGTCTTGCCACTGCCACCATGGGCCGCACCGGCGTCTGCATCAAGCAACAATTGGACTCCCGCGTCGATCCAGGGCTGAGCCACCGTTTGAATCTCCACGGCGCTCAGTTCCGTGCGAGGAAGCTTGATAGCCCGGATGACGCGTATGCCATCGGCAATCAGTTGTTTGGCTAGTTCGACCGGTTCATCACCGTGCAGTTGTAACGCATCCAGGCCAACCGAGGCGGCGATGCTGCGAAGCTGCTCCAGATCGTTGTTGACAAAAACGCCAACTCGCAACAGCCCCAACTCCTGCGCCGTCTTGGAAAGGTTTTGAGTCGATTCTGATGCCGGATCGACGTAGCGAACGCTTGGTGGAAAGAAATTGAGACCGATCGCATCGGCGCCACTGCGTCCGACCGCTTCGACGTCTTTCTTTAGACGAACTCCACAAATTTTGACGCGAAACATCACCACTCCCAATTTGACCGTCCTAATCGTTAACTCAGCTTCGATTCGGCTCATCCACCCCCAACGACGCGGTCGATAACACCGAAACCATGCCGTTCGGATATTTCGGAACCCTCAGAGGCTTCACGATGAAGGATCGCTCACAGCTCCTCGATCAACTGCTCGTCTTTTCTGCAACGTTTGTCATCGTGCTGGGAATGTGGCCCGCGCAAGCCAAACGCCAAGTGCTCCACTGCTTGACCGGCATCGATGCCGACACCGGAAACCAGAAATGGACAACGTACAGCATGCCAGTGGATCATCCCAGCCTCCCTGAGCTGAAGCAATCGATCGAGAACTGGCAAGTCCCTGAAAACGATCCCGTCTATGTGACCGCAAAATGGAGAAGGCAGGTCGCGGATTTCTACGAGAAGTCCTCTGTCAGGTCACAGGCAAGTCTGCCTCAAACGGATAGCGACAAGAACGTCAAGATTCGATCGGGACGAAACGCAAAGCCGAGCAGCGGACCGACAACCGCTTCGATCTCTGACAGCGTCATGACCGTTTCCTTTGAGCTTCCAGTTGACGAGTCACAAACAACGAACTCATGCGAAGATGACATTGCTAGCAGTAGCGATTTGCTAGCACCGCTCCCGGTTGCTCGCGGAGTCATCCAGCAGGTTGGGTACGAAACCGAATTGAATCAGGTTCCTCATGCTGAATTGCCAATGTCTCGCTCCGCCGTTGTGACGTCGGATTACGAAGTGAAGTCGCAGGAAGTTGCGTCGATCGAAGTGGCTTCAGCAGAGATCGATTCACCGACGATGGCTGTCGATTCGTTTGCAGGTTCCGACGCTCAGTACTGGCGAGATGTCAAAGCGGCTGCCGATGTCTCCATTTCCAAGATCGAATCTCGCGCCGCGAACCCGCCGGTCGTGCTTGGAGACATCCAAAAAGCGGGGCCTTCGCAATTCGCATTCAATTTGGCAGTGCTGCTGGCGATTGCCGCTGTCTGTGGCTGGGTTCACTGGCGCAAACGCACTCCGGTCTTGTCGAACGTCGAATTTCGTGACCAGCCGATCGGCGTTTTGGCTCGGATCGGCACGTTCGGCGGAATTGTCACGTTGGCATTTATATCTGCGGTCGTGGTTTGGTATTAACCAACACTGCGTCACTTCCACCTCAGGTAAGCGACACGATTGACCGATCAAACGGATTAAATCGAGTCGCGATTGTTTCGATAAAAGACTCCCAAATCCAATCCAAGTAGTTTAGCCATGAACAACGCTGAGCATGATTTTGTCGTCCCACCGTTTCCGAGTTTTCCAAGTGTTGGGCGATATGTGGAATTGGGACCGGTTTCCGAAGCGATCACCCGAATCGCACGCAGCGTGATGGCTCGCGAAGCGATCTCACTGATCATCGGCCCGCCGGGCACGGGCAAGTCGCTGGCCTGTTCGGTGTTGGCAAGGAATCTTTCTGAAACCCACGACATCGTACAGCTGGGCGAAACCAGCTTGGGTGACTCGTCGGCGCTGTACCGTACGCTACTGTATCGCTTGGGAGTCGCGATTGGTGACGGACGTGGTACCGATTTGGAACTGATGCTGCACGAACACCTGACTGGAAGCAAGCGTCATGTTGCGTTGATCGTTGACGAAGCGGCCGCTCTGTCCAGCGAAGTGCTTGAGGACATCCGCCGTGTGACAAATATCATGCGTGCCGGTCAGCCCGTCATCAGCGCGATTGTCGTCGGCGGACCGAAGCTTGATGAAACATTGGCGTTGCCATCGATGGATTCGTTCGTCCAGCGTGTGTCCGCACGATGCTACCTGCACGCACTGACTAGCGAAGAGACCGGCCAGTACATCATGGGGGCAATCGCAGCTTGCGAAGCTTCGCCTGAGGATACGATTTCGAAGGACGCGATCTCGGCGGTTTACCATGCAAGCGGTGGAGTGCCACGGCTGATCAACCAGCTGATGACTGAAGCGATTGACTGCGCGGCGGAATTGAACCAGTCCGTGATTAGCGAGAAGACCGTGAATCAAGCTTGGGCACGCTTGCAGCAGTTGCCCAGTCCGATCGTTGATGAACCTGTGATGAATTCCACTTCGGTCGAGTTCGGCGAACTGACCGACAATCTGGCAATTGCAGAGACTTCACCGGCAAGTCACTTTGATTCGGCGTTGGAACTGGCACCGTTGGATCACGCGATTGAAGTCGCCTCGGCGGGCAGCGATGAACCGGCTTGCGAAGAAGCTCCGGAGCCCGCTGCTGTGATTCCGGTTCAGCCGGCAGCCGACCCGGTTGCACTGTTCGGCGCGTTCGATGACGAAGAATGCTTGGACATCGGGATGGCCAACAATAGCCAGAACGCGTCGCCACCATCGGATGTTGAGGTGGAGTCGATGCTGCATTGTGAAATCATCGGCCTGAGCCAATTTGCGGCTGACAACACGGCCGATCGAGAACCGTCGTCTTCTGGCGCGGCAGATTCATTTAGTATGAACGATGGCTTTGTGCCGGTGGACGTGCAGAAGCCCAGTGCTGCTGAGACGCCCAGTGCTGCTGAAATTGAGTCGCTCGATCTTGATGATGCTCAGGCTGCCAAGTCGACGCCAAGTGTCGTTTGGTATGACGAGCCCGAGATGGAAGCGGATTCACCTGCGGACGACAGCGATTTACTGTGGATCACCGAAGACGTTGAACTGGAGCGTCGCGAGCCAAGCCTGAACCGACGTGTCGATAGCCCCGAAAGTGGGGATCCCCCGCGTTTGAACATCGATTATCGCGAAATGCTGGAAAAAATGCGTCGGCACGGCTGATTCCGGGCCGGGTTTTCCCGGTGAATGGTGATCCGAGGTTGGAGAAAGTTGCAATCAAGCTAAACTTTCTTGAAGAGAATGCGAAGACAAGCGATCTTGGTGCCCAGCAACGCGATCGATCGGTCCGTCTGGTCGAGTCGGGGGCTGTGTTAACCCTCTGGTGAGGCTGCAGGCGGCTTCATCGCCGGTTGGTGGCGTCGTCCTTAGGCTAAAGGCTACGCCTCGTTCTTCGCGGACTCCCTCGAGAAATCCCCAATGACGCAGGCCGGCGGCTATCCCGCTGCCGGTTGAAAAGGACATCGGCAACATGTTCCTTAGTCTGCCGATGACTGTTTGCTGATGATGAAGGCCTCTGTTTTGACAACCTCGATCCGATCTTCAGCAAACCCTCTGGAATCAACGAGCACCCCGACTTCGAAGACAATTGATTCGGAGAAGCAGGCGGACGATCAAAGCGACGGCAAACATCTGTCGGCGCAACGATCCGGCTCGTCCCAAGACGCACAAACGCTTGTGGCTGTTTGTACCTATCAAGAAGCTGGCTCGATCGAAGCCATGCTGAAGGGGTTACGACTGTCATTCCCCGATGCGGTTCTACTGGTTGTTGACGACGACTCACCTGATGGCACCGCAGGGATTGTTCGGCAGGTCCAGCAGCGTGATCAAATGGTGCAGTTGGTGGTTCGTCGCGATCGGCGCGGGCTTGGTAGTGCGATCGTCGACGCGATGCGTATCGCATGTGAAGGCGGCTACGAGTTCTTTCTCAATTTGGATGCGGACCTCAGTCATTCACCTGCGGAGATGCCAAAGCTGCTTCACCAAGCAAGGTTGGATGAATCACTGGCCGTAGTGATCGGTTCTCGCTATGTCGAAGGTGGGCGAATTGTTGGTTGGCCTCTAAAGCGACGGGTGATGAGCAAGCTTGTCAATCGTTTCGCGACTGGCGTATTGCGATTGCCGGTTCACGACTGTAGCGGTTCGATGCGGTGCTACCGAACGGCTGCCTTGCGCGACATCCAGCTCGACTCATTGAAGTGCGTTGGATACGCGGTACTCGAAGAGGTGCTCGTACGCTTGCATCGCCGAGGCTACCGATTTGCCGAAGTGCCGATCACGTTCACTGAACGGCAGATCGGGCACAGCAAGTTGTCGCTACCTGAAGCCGTTCGTTCGATCGGCTACATGTTCCGCCTGGCGATGGAAACGAATCGCCGTTCGCGTTCGTAGCACAACGGCCTTCAAAGAACGTGTCCTGCTGTGAATTCGTTCCGGAAGCGGGTTGGCGAATCTAATTCGCTGGACCAAAAAGCGAATGACTGCAGAGCATCGCTCTAGCGGTGATCGCGGGTCAAACAGGTGCCGCAACTAGGTCGTAGCCTTGCGAGGCAACGATTTCACATTCGACGATGTCGCCAATGCTTGGCTGAACACCTTCATCAAATCCGCTAACGTAGACGACGCCATCGATGTCGGGCGCTTCGCACTTCGTTCGACCGATCCAGACGCCAGGTTGCCCTTCTAGTGCAGAATCGATGATCACGCCGGCACTACTGCCAACGCGTGACGCGTTCCATTGAAAAGCGATTGACTGCTGGACTGCCATCAATTCGCTTTGGCGTTGCTCGGCAATCTTTTGCGGAACGCGGTTTGGTAGCTTGGCAGCGGGCGTGTCGTTTTCGACTGAGTAGGTGAAGACACCGAGATGCTGGAATTGTTGTTCGGCAACAAAGTCGACTAACTGATCAAAGTCATCGTCGGTTTCGCCCGGAAAGCCGGTGATCATTGTGGTTCGCATCACAAGCGAGTCGATTTTTTCGCGCAGTCCGGCGAGGATATCTTCTTGCTTTTGACGCGTGGTTTTGCGTGACATCCGTTTCAGCATCGCGTCGCTGGCGTGTTGCAGCGGCATGTCGATGTATGGCAGAATCCGCTCGGCCGAAGCGAGGGTGTCGATCAGGCGATCGTCAATGTACATCGGATAAAAGTACATCAGTCGGATCCAATCCACCGAGTCGATCTTATCGAGTTCGGTCAACAGGTCGGCCAACCGCGGTTCGCCGTAGAGGTCTTTGCCGTAGTAGGTCGTGTCTTGTGCGACGATGACGATTTCGCGAACACCGCTGTCACCCAGACGCTTGGCCTCGTCGATCACCTGTTCCATTGGCTTGCTGTAGTGCTTGCCACGCATTTTTGGGATCGCGCAAAACGTGCACAGCCGATCGCAGCCTTCGCTGATCTTCAGATAGGCGAAATGGCGTGGGGTGACTGCCGAGCGAATGCCGTCGTCGAGTGGACGAATCGGGGCAGGGCGAAAGATCTGTTGCTGCTCTGCGATTCCATGTTGCAGTCGATCAGCAACCGCGACGATTTCGTTTCGTCCGAAGACGCCGATCATGGCGTCGATTTCAGGACGGGCTTCAAGCAACTTACCTTGGCCGCGTTCGGCAAGGCATCCCGTCACAACAACGCCACGGATCTTTCCCTGACGTTTAAGGTCCAACATTTCGTCGATCGCACCCAAGGATTCTTCACGTGCCGAGTCGATGAACCCACACGTGTTGACCACGACAAAGTCAGCGTTCTGGACGTCACCGACCATGCGGTAGCCATCCTGGTCCAGGCGTCCGAGCATCTGCTCGGTGTCGACGAGATTTTTGGGGCAGCCCAGCGATACGACTGCGTATTTGCCGCGGGCCTCCCGATCGTCTACAGAACTCGATTCGCGTTGCGGGGTGGAGTCGGTGGAAGTGACGATCGGAAGTTCCATATGATTTCGGGGCTATTCCCGACAGTATTTGAGGGCGAGTAACGCGTACGCGGTGACGAGGTTGCGATCGCCTTCCATCCAGCGACTGCTACCCGAATTGACCCAGGATCCGTCTTCTTGCTGGGCTTCGATCAATGTGGCGGTCAACTCACGCTTCCAGTTGTGGTTGTTGCCTTCAGAGTCGGTCAGCACGCGAATTTCGGCGGCATCGAGGGCTTTTGCAAACACGTGATAGTAGTAATACAGCCCCTGTTTGCCCATGCCCGGATTATCGGTCAGTGAGTAGTTCTTTTGAATAAAGTCCATCGCGGCGGCAACCCGCGGATCGTCGCTAGTCAGGCCCGCATAGATCATGCTCTTTAGTCCGGCGTAGGTCATCGAGCCGTAACTACGCAGTCCACCCCCGTTGTCTTCCTCGGGGACTTCGACCTTGGATTGGCCGCCGGCGGCGGGCGTGTAGTAGAAACCGCCGTCGTTGATTTTGTCCGCGTGTTCGGTGTCGTTCCCATGACCGGAAAGGTTCTGCGTCCGGGCGATGAACTTCAACGCCTTTTGGATCGCTTCGTCGTCCGAATCGTTGCCCAAATCTTTCAGCGCATCCAACATGAACGAAGTGTTCGAAAGGTCGGGACGAGAATGGCTGCCATAACCGGCCCCGCCGTAGGCCGGATCGGTCGCGTCAATGTTTTCGCCTTCGTCCCACTGGATTTCTTTCAGGAAAGCTTCCGCCCGCTTTAATTCGCTGTTGAACTTATCCCCCTCGTTGGCCTTGACCAATGCGGCGATAGCGACGGAGGTTTCGTAGTTGCGGTGGTTCGATCCATCCTGGTAGATGCCGCCATCACTTTGAAGACGGTCCAGGATGTATGCGATTGCTTTCTTGACGCCTGGTGAGTTCACATCGTTGGGGTGGTGATCCAAAATCGCTCGCACACAGATACCCGTCACCGCGACGCCCGTTTCAGGGCTGAAAGCGCCTTCGGAACCCTGGCCACGGTTTTTGAGGAACTCGATGCCCCGATTCGCTGCTCGATCGATCGCCGCGTTCGTTGCCTTTGGAGTTTCCAAGGAAACCTTGGCTGCTACCGAATCTTGGGCATACGAAACATTAGGGACAGTCGCTGTCGCCATCGAAGCCAGAAGAACAGCCGCAGACGCTCGAACTCGAGACATAGAAAATTCCATCATGAAGTTAGTTTTGAGGGGAAACGCTATATCACGAATTGACGCTGACATAGCAATTCGGCCTAGCCATTGTGATCGGGCGAGACGAGGCGAACGCCAATGTCCGCTCAATCGAGTCTCCGCATCGATATTCTAGCCCGCTGATTGGCAGCCGAGCAGCCACCTGTTTAGCTCGCCTCTGCGTTCGGCCGATACCATCGATGGCTCCCAATAGCTTTGCCGGTGAAGAAGCCACTTCACGTATTGATGCAAAGTTCGGGCCAAACGACGTTCGCACCGCAGTCGTGGTTTTGCGGCGATTTGCTCGCTATCTAGAGTTGCGAGGCGTCGGAAAAACCGCCGCGTGCGATGAAAAAACAGCCGACGGACCGAGCGATGGAGCTTCAACAGTACTCACGTAGCAATTCAGCGAACCGACCAGCGATGGCTCGTTCGGATCTGGAGGTGTTTGTCCCAACCCTGTTTTCGATCCGACACGTTTCGGCAGACGACGCAGGTGAGGTTTCGCTGGCTTCGGCCAGGCGAGTCGTGGCGTCTGATCAATCCGATCCGATTTGGCGTTTAGATCCTCCAGAGCAAACCTGCGAAGCGATCAGTCGGGCTCCGGTATCTAATGTTCGCGCGATGGCAGGGCAGGCCAAGAAATTTGCCGCTGTGAATGATAGTACGGGGCAAGTCGCAGAGTGCGACCAGTTGAATCCGCACTGCGCCGATTTGATTGTCGCACTTGGGCAGTGGTCGATGCGTTTGGATCAACGAGAGTCAGAGCTGGATACTCGGGAAAAAGAGTTGAATCGCCGAACGCGATTCTTGCGTCAATCGACATAGCAACCGTCGGTAGTGCGAACCGGCTCAGGTGTTTGGGTTTCCCTGAGCCGCAACGGCGTTAGCCGCGGTTGCGTGCATTCCCGGCAGCCGGAGGCTGCCATGCAGTGCGTCGCAAGGCGGAGCCTAGCGACGAGATCCTCGTGCGAGGCTCCCGCCTCGCATGCGTTGTCTTGCGGGCTCTGCCCGCCGATGGAGATTGAACCTCATTTCAACCGTCGCTAACGCGAACCGGCTCAGGTGTTTGGGTTTCCCACAAAAAAAGCCCATGTGGATTCGATTTTCCACATGGGCTTCATCTATTGAATCGCAATCGATTGCCTACCGGAGCGGTAGATCAGGAAGCTTCATTGGAGCTGCTGACAACCTTATCGATCAAGTTGTATTGCCGTGCCTCTTCGGCACTCATGAAACGGTCGCGATCGGTATCCTCTTCGATTTTTTCAAGAGAATGCCCGGTGTGATCAATCATGATTTCGTTCATGCGTTTCTTGATCCGTCGCAGTTCTTCGACGTGGATCTCCACTTCACGCGCCGTGCCTTGCATACCGGCAAGAGGCTGGTGAATCATGATGCGGGCGTTTGGCAACGCATAACGTTTGCCAGCGGCACCGGCGGTCAACAGCACCGCGCCCATCGAAGCGGCTTGTCCGATGCAGTAGGTCGCGACGTCGCATGACACGAATTGC
The DNA here is from genome assembly GCF_020966635.1 of Stieleria sp. JC731. Taxonomy (NCBI): domain Bacteria; kingdom Pseudomonadati; phylum Planctomycetota; class Planctomycetia; order Pirellulales; family Pirellulaceae; genus Stieleria; species Stieleria sp. JC731. Next base: position 609,517 of record NZ_JAJKFQ010000005.1, read on the forward strand.
ATGGTGTCATAGATCGCCATCCCGGCGGTGATACTTCCGCCAGGGCTGTTGATGTAAAGGTTGATGTCGGCTTTGGGATCATCGCTCATCAAAAACAACATCTGCGCGACCAGGGAGTTGGCGATCTGATCGTCAACTTGTTGCCCCAGAAAGATGATTCGATCTTTCAGCAGGCGGCTGTAAATGTCGTAGGTGCGTTCTTCGCGACCGCTCTTTTCGACGACGTAAGGGATCAAAGGCATTTCGTATATCTACTGTGTTGATGGGTATTGGGAAATTGGTCACTGATGTTCGCCATCCGGCAGAACCGCCACGAGTCGTGTCTTCGCTTTTAGACTCGCATTAGGAAGCCTGCCGGTGACTCTGCGACTAGTCCTCATCCTCTTCGTCTTCGTTTGGTGGCTTGGTCAGAATGTCGTCGACCAAGCCATATTCTTTGGCTTCGTTCGCGCTCAAAAAGAAGTCGCGATCGGTATCTTTGGCGATCTTTTCAACCGATTGTTCGCTGTGGCGTGCGATGATTTCGTTGAGAACATCGCGATAGCGGAACATCTCGGCCGCTTGGATTTCGATGTCGCTGACTTGACCGCCAACACCACCCATCGGTTGGTGCATCATCACGCGGCTATTTGGTAGGCAGTGGCGTTTGCCTTTGGTGCCGCCGACCAACAGAACCGCCGCGCCGCTGCACGCTTCGCCGACGCAGTACGTCGCTACCGGGCAGGACAGGATTTGCATCGTGTCGTAGATGGCCAGCGTTGCGGTGACACTTCCGCCAGGGCTGTTAATATAGAAGTGAATGTCTTTACGACGGTTTTCGCTTTGCAGGTAAAGCAACTTCATGACCAATTCATTGGCGTTGCCGGTGTGGATCTCGCCCTGCAAAAAGACGATTCGGTTTTCCAAAAGCAAATCGCCCAGCGTCAATTGACGTTGGCGTTGGTAGCTTTGGTAAGCGTGGCTATTGGAAAGTTGGCCGGCCGCCAATTGGCCTGCCAGTGGGTGCATCAGCGGTGAATCCATTGAATGTCTTGTCTTTGACTGAGAAGTGGAAGCGATATATGCGACCGACAGCCTGCGTTATCCGCAGCAACGTCTTTCACGCACATGGGTTAGGGCATGCAAGCCTGACTGCGATAGCGCAGAAAGGTTACGTTTGCACCGATAGGCTCACCTAGTGTTCGCATCTTCGCTAATTCTGGCAAGACCAGTGTGGTGCTGCCGTCGGCTCATGTTGTCAGAACAATCAAAAGGTGGCTGGTCGGTTAAACAATGTCCATCATCGGGTGCCAACCCCAATCGACTTGATGACAGTCAGCGAATGTCACTTGCCGGTCAACGTCGACGAGCCAGCGACCACGTGTGGCCAAGACCTATCGAAAACTTAGACCCGACAGCGAAGTCGCTTCGGCAACCATCTGGACGATTGGGGTTAACACCAAGCTAGGCAATTGAACATCTTCAAGGATACCCGTTTGCCAAGTTCCGGTGAGCCAAGCGGTGTTGTTGGCACCGGCGAGGCAACATTGATTATCAACACAGCCAAATGCCTTTTTTCGGCGTAACGAAACTCAGCTCGGTTGACCAGGTTGCCCATCTTTACTCTCCCGAGGTGAGGCGGGGCGGATTGCTGGCTTTCTAGGATTTCCTGACAGATAAGATTGGCTTTAGCGGCAGATTCCCGAATACCGGAGTGCCTAATCGATTCGGATCAATCCCTCGTATTCACTCGTTCTGAGTTGACAGTCAGGTAGCATCAATTTGCAAAGGGAAGGCCCTCAGAGGATTTGGCGGTGTGATCGAGCCTGCGAAGCGCATATCGCCCGCTGAGTGCATGTCGCCTGCTCAGAACGGGGGCTGGTTCAATGATAGCGTTGTGCGTAGGCTGGCGACCAAAAGGGCTTGCTATCAAAAGGCGAATGCGGAATCTGTCCGTTGCTAGCATTACGATTTACTCGATCGACGATTTTTCATGGCTGACCAACACACCGGCAAAGTCAAATGCCCGACTTGCGGAAAGCGGTTTTTCATGGATGAGACCGATGCACCTCCATTCTGTTGCCAGCGTTGCAAGCTGATCGATCTCGGGCGTTGGCTCGATGAGGAAATCGGTTTGCCGCACGAGGCAGACGAGTCTCCCAAGACGATCGATCCGGATTCGGTCTAGCAGGCTGTCGATTTTCTATTGTCGCCCTTACATCAGGTGAGGGCAGGGGCGTTTTCGGTGGTAGCGTGTCGTCCTTGGTCTGTGCTGTCATCCGTCTTTTTGCCCCTCCCCCACCCCGACCTTTACAGCGACGCGGAAACCGGTGAGACTATAGGGCTGTAACGCACAAACCTTTCCCGTCGCATCCGCGGGAAAGGTTTCTTTTTTTCCAGTTCATCTGGTGGAGTTTGTGATGCTTGAATCGGTACCGATGACCCGCGAGGGATACAACAAGATTAAGGCGGAAATCGAGCACCTCGAAAACGACGTGATGCCCGAGATCGTCGAAAAGATTGCTTTGGCGCGAGAAGAAGGCGATTTGAAAGAGAACGCCGAGTACCACGCGCAGCGTGAAAACCAAGGCAACGTCAACGCTCGGATCAACCTGCTCAAAGACAAACTCGCGCGTGCCTCTATCGTCGATATTTCGGAACTTCCCAAAGACGAAGTCGCCTTCGGTTGCACGGTCACGGTCGAGGACCAAGATGACGGGATGGAAGAGGTTTTCACCTTTGTCGGTGCTGGCGAAGAGGACTACCGTAGTGGAAAGATTCTCGTGACCAGCCCTATCGGCAAAGGCTTGTTGGGAAAGAAGGTCGGTGAAGTCGCTGAGATCGCAGTCCCAGCTGGCTTGATGAAACTGAAGGTCAACAAGATCGAGTTTCCTGAATAATCAGGACCATGTAGCAGCTAGCGAAACTCCGGCAGACCTGTGCTGCGTCGACCTGCAATCAAGTCGACGAGAATCGGTTTGCCGAGGTTGCACCCAAATCCCTCGCCAGTGTCACCACTCCACGGGTGACGAAACGCCGTGTCTGACAAGAAATCGAAAGCGAGTCACCCGCAGAGCACCGGGACTGCCCAAGGTGGCTCAGGTGACAATCCCGTTAGCGAAGCTGCTCCGGAGAATAGTCCGGGTTGCATGCCGGCAGTTTTGGCGAGTGCCATCATTGCCGCAATTGTCGGATTCATCAGTTGCGGTGTGCTGACATGGCTGATCTTTCAAAAGCAGGACGTGCTGGCCCTTCGCGCGATGCGTGGCAGTGTGATCCCGGCGGTCGAGCAGAGTTTGTTGTCACCTGAAGAGAAAGCCGCCTCGGTAAAGCTGCTCGGCGACTTTGCCGATCAGCTCGAACGCAAGCAGATCGACGGATGGCAAGCGTCAGGTGTGATGCAGCGATTGGGACGCTTGCCGATCATCCAGTGGGGGCAAGTGCGCCGCCTAGAAAAGTATGTCGATGATCACGCGGAGAACTTTGAGGACGACGCGAGTGTTCAGTTTGATCGACTGCGTAAAGGTGTTGAACGCAACAAGGTGACTCGTATCGATTTCGTTCACATCCTTTCGCCTGTGTTGCAGCCTGGACCGCAAGGTGAAGACGCGCCACTGGTTGAGGACTGGACGGACGAGACGCTGACGGACGTGATTCACCGGGCTCGTTTGGTTGCAGATCGAGGCGAAGTCGAAGCGGACATCAAAACTGATATCACGATGGATACTCTGATTCGTCGCCAAATCGAAGCGGGCATCAAGGACGGAACGTATTAGGTGCGTTGGTACCTCGTGCGAGGCTCCCGCGCGTAGTGGATGAGGCGACGAATCCTGTCTCTGTACATCGCAACCGTCGCTAGCGCGAACCGGCTCAGGCGGTTTGGATTTCCCTGAGCCGCAACGGCGTTAGACGCGGTTGCGTGAGTTCCCGGCAGCCGGAGGCTGCCACGCAGTGCGTCGCAAGGCGGAGCCTAGCGACGAGATCCTCGTGCGAGGCTCCCGCCTCGCATGCGTTGTCTCGCGGGCTCCGCCCGCCGATGGAGATTGAAACTCATGCAACCGTCGCTAGCGCGAACCGGCTCAGGTGTTTGGATTGCCCTGAGCCGCAACGGCGTTAGCCGCGGTTACGTGAATTCTCGGCAGCCGGAGGCTGCCATGCAGTGCGTCGCAAGGCGGAGCCTAGCGACGAGATCCTCGTGCGAGGCTCCAACGTGTAGTGGATGAGGCGACGAATCCCGCCTTAATACATTCAACCGTCGCTAGCGCGAACCGGCTCAGGTGTTTGGGTTTCCCTGAGCCGCAACGGCGTTAGCCGCGGTTATGTGTTATTGCGACTTCCGGTAACTAAGGGACAGAGCCCTGCCGCTTGTGCACTCTACCTGCTTCGCGTCTTTTCTAGGGGCATCTAACCGGAAACGCTTGCCAACACCAACAATTCGACTCCCACAATCGCTTGACCTTCCACTAAATTTCATTGGCTGCAGGAACGCACCAAAATCTGTCACTTGAGTCCGGAGCTTCGTCGCTGTGAAACAACGTAAAATTGTCATTGTCGGCGCTGGGCCTGGAGGGCTTGCGTCTGCCATGCAATTGGCACATGCCGGTTGCGATGTGACAGTTTTGGAGCGCCGAGATCGGCCCGGAGGGCGAACGTCCGCAATTGAACGTGACGGGTTCCGATTCGATTGTGGCCCGACGTTTTTCCTTTACCCTCGGGTGCTTAAAGAAATCTTTCAGTCGGTCGGCTATGACCTGATGAAAGAGGTCCCGATGCGGCGTCTGGATCCCCAATATCGATTGACGTTTGGGGCCGGTGGGCAGTTGGATTGTACGCCGGACATGGACGAAATGGATCGCCAGATTGCACAGTTCTCACCACAGGACGTCGGTGCACTTCGTCGTTACATGAACGACAATCGCGTCAAGCTAGAAAAGTTCCGCCCGATCCTTGAGTCACCATTCTGTTCGGTCGGCGATTTTCTTAAGCCATCGTTGCTTGGCGCGGCGCCTCATTTGCATCCGATGCGATCCCTCGGTACAGAGCTTGGCCGATACTTTGCTGACCCTCGACTGGTGATCGCGTTTGCGTTTCAGTCAAAGTATCTGGGCATGAGTCCGTTTAACTGCCCAAGCCTATTTAGCATCCTCTCGTTTTTGGAATACGAGCACGGCGTGTGGCATCCGATCGGTGGGTGTGCGCGAGTAAGTGAACGGATGGCGGAAATTGCGAAGAAGATGGGGGTTCGTTTCCACTACGATGAACCCGTTCGTTCGGCAGAACTGGATGGGCGAAAGATCAAATCGCTAACAACCGATCACGCGACCTATACCGCCGATGCTTTTGTTGTGAACGCTGACTTTGCAAACTGGATTTCCAACACCATTCCGAATCAGGTCCGGAAGCGATGGTCAAACGAATCCATCGCCAAGAAGCGATTCTCGTGTAGCACGTTTATGCTGTACTTGGGGATCGATGGGATCTATGAAGACCTGCCACATCACAGCATTCATATCAGTCGCGACTACGAACGCAATCTTCACGAGATCGAACAGTCACACTCGCTAAGCCAAGACCCTTCGTTCTATGTGCAGAACGCATGTGTGACCGACCGAAGCTTAGCACCACGTGGTAAGAGTACGTTGTATGTCCTTGTTCCCGTGACACATCAGACAGGTTCGATTGATTGGGAAAAGGAGGCACCCGCGTTTCGAGAACTGACTTTGGATCGGCTCAGCCAAATCGGTCTCGGTGATATCCGGCAACGAATCGTGACGGAGCATATGCTGACACCGCAAACTTGGGAGTCGGACTATCAGATTCATAAGGGAGCGACGTTTAATCTGGCTCACAATCTTGGCCAGATGCTGCACAATCGCCCGAGGAACCGTTTCGAAGAAATCCAAGGGATGTACTTGGTCGGCGGCGGCACTCATCCTGGCAGCGGCCTGCCAGTAATCTACGAATCGAGCCGAATTACGACGAAACTGCTGCTGAAAGATTTGGGCATGCCTTATCCGACATGCCCGGAGAAAAACGCTGCAGAGGTGAAACTGCGTCCGGTTCCGCACAAGGTGGCGTTGTCACCTGCGGCGTGCCGCAATATCGGTTCGGATTGTTAGCCATCCGACCGTCACAACTGTGACGGTTTCGATTGCCAGTTGCTGTGGGCTTGCGAAAACCGCACAAGCAATGGTTAACGCGATGGGGGTTCGCTGGACAACAGCATCAACGCTTCGAGGATACGGTTCTTTTGTTCGTCCTTGAGCACAAAGTATTGATCTCGACCATCACTTTTTGGCTCAAAGGTGGTCAAGCCGTCTTCCTGGACAGTGACAGCGCCTTTGGGTGAAAGATCAAAGTATGCGTGTTGTGGCCTGACAGCCTGCAAAACCGCAGTCAGATCCCACGTCGGGCGGTCGTGAGGCGGAGGGTTATAGAGGACGTAAGCTTCCGCGACTGGATGATGTTCGACATATCCATAGTCGCGTTCGATGCTTTGGTGTGGATAGCGAAGGTTTAGCCCGATTTCAAATCCGCTCCAGACGATCGACGTCGGCCAGTTGTTCGCAAGGTACGTGGCACTTTCAAGATCTTTGACCACGTTGTATTCCTTGTGGTCATACAGTTCACCTTTGTTGTTTGGGATCTTGGTGAAGGCGCCAGCCATTGCTGAGAGCAACCGCACTTTCTGTTTGACGAGTTCAACGCCGGTAAGTTTGCTGATGTCATCAGCAGGTGATTGCAATAGGTTTGCCAAGTTTGTCGAAAAGCCGACTTGGGCGATCACGACACTATGGTCCTCGGCGGCAGCAAGTGTTTTTCGCAGAAGGGTAACTGCGGACGGAGCGTCGTTGCCGCTGGTCAAGTCATGTGGGTAACGCAGTTGACCTTGATCGGTCTGTTCGGCAAGTACGTTGTAGCGTCCTGCCTCCGGTGTCACATTGCTTCGACAAACGCCGATGGGGATTTCACCGCGACCGTAGAATGTGTTCACGCAATCGGTGAAGGCAGCCGCTAGCTGGTGATCTTTGGTAATGGTGACGGCGAGCAGTTCACATTCGCCGCGAGACTGCAACGCGTGAATCATCGCCAAGGCTTGCACGTCGTCGCAGTCGTTGCCGATATCGGTGTCAAAGATCAGTTGAACAGGTCGGTCAGCAGCAACAGCATTGTTGGCTAGGCAGAGCGAAACGCTAAGAAGTGTCACACGAAGAAAAGCGCCGCACAGCAGTTTGATTCGCACGGGAAAGATCCGAGATGGAGGGAATTGGGGAGGGCAAGTTCCACAGTTTATTGGACCTGTCCGCGCAATTCCAGCAATCTCGCCAATTCCCGCCCCCTGATGCCGGCGTCGAGCAGTGATCAGTTCAAGCTATCGAGCAATTGTGGATTCGATCGCGGCGATGAAGTCGTCGATGTGTTCTTGTTGCGTTGCGAACGAGGTGACCAGCCGGTACAGACCCTCGCCCTTCTTTAATTTTCCAGCAAACTCTGCCGGGACTGGCCAAGGATAAAATTTGGCTCCCTTATCGAGCAGCTTCTTGGCTAAATCTTTAGGCATGGTGACAAACAGCTCGTTGGATTGACATTTCCACGCGATGCGAAGCTCTTCGAAGTGATCGAGCCGTTTGGCGAGTTCGTCCGACATCGCGTTGGAGTGTTTGGCCAGCGAAATCCACAGATCGTTGTCCAGGTAGGCGTGGAACTGAGCCGCGATGAATCGTGTTTTTGAAAACAGTTGGGCCGCGCGTTTGCGGATAAACGGCAGTTGCTTCGCTCGCGCCGGATCCATAAACACCAAGGCTTCTGCGCACCAACAGCCATTTTTCGTGCCACCGAATGACAAAATGTCGATACCGGATTTCCAAGTCATCTCTGCTGGCGAAACGCCGAGACGAACCATTGCGTTTGCAAACCGAGCTCCGTCCATGTGCAGCGGTAGTCCGAATGAATGAGTCAGTTCGGAGATTTGCTTCAGTTCATCGCAAGTGTAAAGCGTTCCGACTTCGGTGGATTGCGTCAGGCTAACGGCCATGGGTTGCCCGTGATGGACAAAGTTTGGATCGAACCTCTCAAGGCCTTCGCGTAAGTGTTCTGGATCCAGCTTGCCGTACGCTCCGTCGATCGGCGCCAGTCGAGCACCGGAGGTAAAGAATTCCGGTGCACCGCATTCGTCCTCAATCATGTGGGCTTCACGATGGCAAAGCACAAACCCACCAGGGCGGTTGAATGCCGACATGGCCAACGAGTTCGCTGCGGTACCGGTTCCGACGAAGAACACCGCGACTTCGCGTTCGAACAAATCGTTGAATCGAGCTTCCAGCTTTTTGTCTAGCTCGCTTTCTCCGTAAGCCGGCGAGAAGCCTTCGGAGTGTTGCCGCAATGATTCGGCGATTTCGTTGGCGGCGCCTGCCCAGTTGTCACTTGCAAAAATCATGGTGTTTTAAAAAGCCGGAGATTCGTTGACGAGCCAATGAGTGACCGTTCAAGTGCCGGGGCGTTCGCAAAGGGATTGGGGGGCCTAGATCCCTCGCAGCGTTTCGCGGCTGGAACGATTCTTCTATGCAAACGGAATCTATCGCGTCCCAACACGTCTTGAAAGTCACTCGGTCAGGAGTTCGAGCTAGGGCGTCATCCTTGCGTTCATTTCTGGTGGGATGCCGTTTGTGCCAACTTTATGTCCGCCATTTGCCAGATGCTCAGCGCTGTCGCACTCTCGCATTGCTGCAAGAATCCGTCACAATGGGGCGCGAGTATGGCTGGTAGACGCTTCAGCTGACCGATTTTGTTTGTCGAAAATCGCGGGGTTGTAGCGACGCAATGATGCTCCCAGCGAGTGGTAACGATTCAATGCAACGCAGAGTGATAGGATGGCAGACGTCAAAGTAGGTGCGGGACCGAAGAGTGTGGCGGCGTTTGAGCGAGCAAGGAAGCTGATGCCCGGTGGTGTAAATAGCCCCGCGCGAGCCTTCGGGGCGGTCGGTGGTACTCCGCTGTTTATCGAACGTGGCGAAGGCCCGTACCTGTTCGACATCGATGGTCGCCGCTACATCGACTATATCGGATCGTGGGGGCCGATGATTCTGGGCCATCGTCATCCTGAAGTCATTCAAGCGATCGAAGAGGCCGTGGCCAAAGGGACCAGCTTTGGTGCCCCAACGGAAGCGGAGTCCAGGTTGGCTGAGCAGATCATTGACGCTGTCCCCAGCATCGAAAAGGTTCGCTTGGTCAATAGCGGGACCGAAGCAACGATGAGCGCGATTCGTGTTGCTCGCGGTGCGACCGGACGCAACAAAGTCATCAAGTTCTCAGGGAACTATCACGGGCATGTCGATAGCCTTTTGGTCGCCGCGGGCAGCGCCGCTGCGACACTGGGCGTCCCCGATTCGCCCGGTGTGACGCCTGGTGCTGGGCAAGACACGATTGTCTTGCAGTACAACGATTGCGAGGGCGTTAAAAATGCGTTCGCGCAGCACGCCGGAGAAATTGCCGCGGTGATTTTGGAACCGGTCGTCGGAAACATGGGATGCGTGATCCCCGAGATGGAATTCCTGAATACATTGCGGTTAGAGACTTTGGCGGACGGCGCGATCCTGATTTTTGACGAGGTGATGACCGGATTCCGATTGGCCTACGGTGGAGCGCAAGAGAGGTTCGGGGTTGTTCCCGATATGACCACGCTCGGAAAAGTCGTCGGCGGCGGGATGCCATTGGGGGCCTATGGTGGTCGTGCCGACATCATGGACAACGTTCTGCCGGCGGGCAAGGTTTTCCAAGCGGGGACTTTGAGCGGAAATCCTGTCGCGGTAGCTGCCGGAAGTGCAACGCTGAAGTCACTCGAAACCGATTCGCCTTATGAGCAGCTCGATGAGATGGGCGAACGAATGGCAACGGGCTTAGCCGCAGTTGCGACCAAGCACGGTGTGCCTCACCAGGTTCAGCAAATCGGCAGCATGATGACGTTGTTTTTCAACGGGAGCCCAGTTCAGAATTGGCCCGATGCCGATCGAAGCGACCGAGAGATGTTTGGACGCTACTTCTGGGGCTTGATCGAAGAAGGCGTCTATATGCCGTGCAGCCAATTTGAAGCGTTGTTCTTTGGCAGTCAGCACAGCGAGTCGATCATCGATGAAACTCTCGATGCCGTCGATCGCGTCCTATCGAAGATTTAAGTGTCGATAGTTTTTCAACCGTTGGTATCCCAAATCGGCCGAGGTTGCGCGGACTGAATGAGCCGCAAAGGCGTTAGCCGCGGTTGGGTGCATTCCCGGCAGCCGGAGGCTGCCATTCAGTGCGTCGCAAGGCGGCGCCCAGCGACGAGATCCTCGTGCGAGGCTCCTGCCTCGCATGCGATGTCTTGCGGGCTCTGCCCGCCGGTCAAGTTTGAATCTCATTTAACCGTCGCTAGCGCGAACCGGCTCAGGTGTTTGTTCCCCTGAGCCGCAAAGGCGCTAGCCGCGGTTGGGTGAGTCGATCGCCAGGCCCGAGGCAAACCGCGAGCTGGCGCTCTGCGGCTGATAGAACTGCAGTGTTGGTGATGCGTCATCAGCGGCTGGCGCGGCAGCGTGCGATGAACGCTCAATCGCCGTTTGTCAAACCGATCCTATTCTTCACGCACGTCTGCAGTCAGAACTGCTTTGGCGGTCACGGATTGTTCTCCACCGGTCTTGATCTCAATGGTTGACTTTGTTGGACCGTTGACATCGGCAGCGGTGAAGTTCGCCCGCACGATATGCACACGCTTGGCAACTTTGGACTCGGGGAAGTCAACATCCCAGCCTTCGCATGTGATCGAGTCGATCGTGAAGTCGCTGTTGCCTTTGATCACCAACTGCTTCATCAACTTTTCACCCGGTTTGACGCTGCCGAACGCGATCGCTTGGGGCGAAATGGTCAGCGGGCTTTCGATGCTACCGGAGACTTTGAAGGGGACTTCGGGACGTTTGTTATCGTTTGTGATCACAACGATTTCGTCTTGAAAAGAGCCTGTCGGGGCGTCTTCACGGACGGCAACGGTCAGTTCATAAGTCACACGGGTGCCGCTACGGCTGACCATTTTGGAGGTTGGGACCAACCAAGGGACGTTGCTACGGACATCCGCAATCTGCCAATCCGACCGTCCAGCGTAGAGAATCTTTGACGTTTTCGATTGCGGTTCGCCTTGGCTGATCGCACCAAAGTCGATCGATCCAGGGTGGAAGACCATATCGCTACGGATGTAACCATCAACGCGCAGTCGGACTTCGCTGTAGAAAGGCTCGTCGACCACAACGGTTAGTGTTGCACCTTTCTTGCCACGAAATGTGTCGGTGTTGAAACGCGCGAGAATCGAGCCGGTCTGACCAGGTTGGATGTATTCGGTTTCGATGATCGGCGTGGTGCAACCGCAGCTGCGACGAACCGTTCGGAGGTGCAGCGGTTTGGTATAGGGATTGTGAATCGGAAAACGGAATTCGGTTTTTGCTGCGACCGCAACGGTTCCGAAGTCGTGCGTTTTTACAGGGAAGGCGTTGTCTGGCCACGCGGCTAGTCCTTCGGTTGCTCCGCCAGCGAGCAAGCAAATGGTGAAGGCAAGAGTCGCGACGAATTTCGCGCGTGACATTTTCGATCCCCCGGTAGGCGTTTCTGTTGTGATCAGTTCATTTAGCGCGAATGTCGCTATCAACGTTCCCCGCTTGAGGGAACTTAGGTCAAAAAAAGCATCATGGTGACTTTCCCGCAACATCATGTCACCAGAACAAGTGGCAGCAGCGTCAAGGCGTCAACACAACTGGGAACCAGCTCATCAGCGAATCTGTGAACGCCACAATACCGAAGATTTAGCGTCCAATTGCCAATCGAATCCTCGTTTGCCTAACCAGTCTGCATGGCACTGAGTGAGATGCCTGAGTGACTTGAAAATCATTACGAATCAGACTAATCGGGGCAAGTCAATCCATTGTTGGATAACGCTTTTTCCACAAGATCAAAACGATCGTGCGACTCGGATATTGCAGTTGCGTTAACATTGAGGCCTGATGGGAGACCAAAGTTCACCACAATGCGATGCTGAAGTCCTCGTTGGGGTTTCAGATTTGTTGCTAAGGAAAGCTGATTAAATTGCAACGTTTTTGAAATTGTTTGGGCGTCGTTGGTTGGAGTCTATCAGCCGCCACGCGCCAGCGTGCGGTTCCCAGTGGTTGGCAACTAGGCTCCGACGCGAACCGCGAGTCGGCGCTCTGCGGCTGATATGATTTCGGTTATGGCGATGCATGATCAGCCGCTACGCGCCAGCGTGCGGTTTCCCGGGATCGGCAACTAGGCTCCGTGGCAAACCGCGAGCTGGCGCTCTGCGGCTGATATGATGCCGGTTGTGTCGACGCATGATCAGCCGCCACGCGCCAGCGTGCGGTTCCCTGGGATCGGCAACTAGGCTCCGACGCGAACCGCGAGCTAACGCTCGTCGGCTGATAGAATTGCAGTGGTTGCGATGCACGATCAGCCGCCACGCGCCAGCGTGCGGTTCCCAGGGATTGGTAACTAGGCCCCGAGGCAAACCGCGAGCCGGCGCTCTGCGGCTGATATGATTCCGGTTGTGGTGATGCATGATCAGCCGCCACGCGCCAGCGTGCGGTTCCCAGGGATTGGCAACTAGGCTCCGACGCAAACCGCGAGCTATCGCTCTGCCGCTGATAAGATTGGGGCTGATGGGTTTATGCGGACGTTAAACTGAAGAGGACCTGTACCTTGTCGATCAATATTCGTATCTCAGCTATGCGATCAAATTTCCTGCACATCGCAGCGCTCGCTTTTGTTTCGATCTTCTGTGCGTCTGTCCAGGCTCAACCTGCGGTGAGAGCAGCAGCCCAGGGCGACGTGAGACGGCCAAACTTGATTATGATCATGGCCGACGACATCGGCGTTGAATGCTTGGGCAGATACGGGAGCACTTTGTACAGCACTCCTAATCTGGATCGCCTGGCCGCCGAAGGCATTCGATTTGAAAACGCTCATGCTCAACCGATCTGCACGCCCTCACGCGTGCAATTGATGACGGGTATCTACAACAACGAGAACTATTTGCGGTTTGGAGTGCTCGATCCCGCAGCGACCACCTTTGCCAACGAATTGCGGTCAATCGGCTATTCGACCTGCATCGCCGGCAAGTGGCAGCTTTCGGGCGGATTTGACGCGCCGCGGCGATTCGGATTTGACAATTACTGTCTTTGGCAACTGACGCGTCGTCCGAGTCGCTATCCAAACCCCGGATTGGAAATCGACGGGAAGGTCGCCGATTTTAAGAACGGTGAATTCGGTCCTGATATCGTTTCGCAGTACTTGGTCGACTTTATCAGCAAGCAGGCAACACAGAATCCCGAGCAACCGTTCATGGTCTATTATCCGATGATCATGCCGCATTGGCCCTTCGTGCCGACGCCGGATCATCCGGACTGGGACCCAGAGATGTGGAAAGATGCTAAGAATGAACCCGGCGGATACAAGGGGCCAAAGTACTGGAATGCGATGGTGCACTACACCGACAAAATGGTCGGCAAGTTGGTCGATTGCGTTGATCAAAACGGTATTGGTGACAACACATTGATCATTTGGACGGGCGACAATGGGACCTACCAAAGCGTGACTTCTATCTGGCGTGGCAATTCCTACGTCGGCGGAAAAGGGCAAACGACCGACAACGGGACACACGTTGGCTTCATTGCCCGCTGGCCCGAAGTGATCGAAGCCGGGAGTGTTTCGGATCAATTGGTTGACTTGTCAGATGTTTTTCCGACCTTGGTGGATGCCGCCGGGCACCAACCCAAGCAAATGGAGCAGCTGTCAGGCGAAAGTTTGCTGCCAGTTTTCGAGGGCAAACCTGAAAATCGCAGTAAGGATTACATCTATTGCTGGTACGAGAGGGATGGAAAGCGTGACAAGGCCAGCGAGCACGTGCGGACGGCGAGATACAAGCTGTATTCCGACGGCAGGTTTTTTGATACGCACGACGACCTGCTTGAAAAACGTGACCTCAGTGGTTCAGAGCTAGACCAAGAGACACAGGCCGTATTCAGCAAGTTGACCGAAGCGATGGCCGTTCACAGGGAAAAAACAAAGGCAAATGACGAAGTCTTGGCAGAACGCCGATCGCGTTTCGGACGCTAATGGAACCACTTTTTCGGTCCGTTCGACGAACCTGTTGTCGGTGGGCGGGCCGCCGCCAAGCCGTCTGCGGACTGCAGTTTGCCAAACAAGTCAAATTCGCTCGGGGTTGAACGAAGATTCAGTCATTGGTCATGATGCGCCTATGGATGAGCCCCAACGTTACAGCAACGACGCCGACCTGCAGAAATTTTTTGACGCCTTAGCACGAGTTCGCCAAGGCGATGATGACGCTATTGCCGAACTCTGGGACCGATATTTTCAACAGTTGGTTCGATTGGCAGCCAAGCGTTTGCCGGCGAACTTAAAGCGTGCTGGTGACGAAGAAGACGTAGCCCTGTCTGCATTTCATTCGTTTATTGCGGGCATTCGCCGCGATCAGTTCCCCGATCTTAGCGGGCCAGATAATTTGTGGGGGCTCTTGATTACCCTCACCAGCCGGAAAGTGAACGCCCACCTGCGACACCAAACTCGACAGAAACGTGGTGGCGGATCTGTTCGGGGTGAATCGGTCTTTGTTGACCCTGAACAACTCAATCGCAATGGCGGTATCGGCGCGATCGCAAGTGACGGGAACACGGCGGATTTGACCATTGAGCTGGAAGAAGCATGTAATTCTTTGCTGGATCAATTGCCAGACGCCCAGCTGAGACAGATTGCGGTGATGCGAATGGACGGATTCCTGGTCGACGAAATCGCCGGTCGAATGGGAATTAGCAAGAGGGCCACAGAGCGGCGGCTGCAATTGATCAGGCGGATTTGGTCTGAAGAGGCAGACTCGGACGAAAGAGACTCGTCTGACTGATTGAAGGGAACCGATGCGGTGATGCAAAAATTCCAGCTGGATCGTCATCAGTGGAACCGGCCTGATCCCCATATTGATCGGGGGCTTGGCTTACGATTGGATCATTGGCATTCATTGAATTGGAAATGCTGCAGATGAACCTGAATGATCTTTCCGCTGATGATCTAGCGGCACTCGACGCGGTCTGTTTGGACTACGAACAAAAACTGCGCGCCGGAGAAAATGTCGAATCGGAAACCTTTGTTAAAGCTTTCGTTTCGCGTTATCCACAGACACCTTCCAGGGAACTGGTGGGGCTATTGCGCGAAGAGCTTGCCGCCATTGAAGCGGAAATAAAATCGACAGATTCAGCGGGCGGATCGAGCATCAGCCCACCGACCCCTTTCCAGTCGAAAACTTCGTCCGCTGACCGATCCGAAATCGAATCTCATTCACGTCGTGACTTTCCGGTTGATGGTACTGATGTCAGTCATGTTGGCACTGGGCAGACCAATCAAACTTCGAGCGGAGAAATTGAAACGCAAGGCGTGGAGACTCATTGGGCCCCGTCGGCGAATTCAGCAGGAGAAGACGGATTACTGGGTGGACGCCCTGTCAGCCAGATGGACACCGGATCTGGTCACTTGTCTTCTGGCAAGCAAGACTCGTCATCACTTGACGGTGACGGTCGGAATAAACAACCCGTTGACGTAAATCCTGTTCACGAAGGCGACCACGATACCAAGTCGCTACGTCAACGGTTTTCGATCGGCCCATTTTCTGTCACGGCAGTGCTTGCCAAAGGAGGCATGGGCGTTGTCTATCGTGCGGCTGACACTCGTCTGGATCGTCCAGTCGCGATCAAGATGCTGGGGTTTCCACATCTAGCGGCAAATGATCCGCGTCGAGTTGAATTGGTGGAGCGATTTGAAAGGGAGGCGAAGGCTGTCGCAGCGCTATCGCACCCTAACATCGTCGAGCTTTTCGATGTTGGTGTTGCCGATGGGTCGCCCTACGCTGTGATGGAATTTCTTAGCGGCATGACGCTCGCCGAGCAACTCGCCGCAGGGCCGTTGACTGTGAAGCAGACGACGGATGTCGGAATGCAAATCGCTAGTGCTTTGGCGACAGCCCATTCGTCTGGCGTCATTCATCGCGATTTAAAGCCGCAGAATGTGATGCTGGTTGATGACGCATCCGATGGCAACCTGCGCATCAAGCTTGTTGATTTTGGGTTGTCTCGAGTCAGCGATAGTGACTTGCGACAAGGCGATTCGAAAAAGACTCGTGCAGGAATGATTTTGGGCACACCTGGATACATGGCGCCCGAACAAGCCAGAGGCGAGGCCGCAACGGAAGCTGCCGATATGTTTGCCTTCGGTTGTGTGCTTTACGAATCGATGTACGGTTCACCTGCCATCGTGGGTGAGACCGCGGCGGATCGGCTGGCGTTTACCTTACAAGGTGAAATTCGTTACCCCGAAAATGCATGCGAGCAATCCAGAATTGTTTGCGATGTGATTCGTCAGTGTCTGCAAAAGGATCCGGTTCTACGTCCATCGGCAGCCGATGTCACAACCAAGCTGCGGGCCTACAACATCAAGCAAACTCGCGAGGCTGCAGAAGCAGAAATCCGGGCGGAGCTCGGGAAAACCTCTGTGTGGGAGTCCGTCACTCGTCGACATGCGCTGACAACGATTGCCGGTGGGATGCTAGGAGGATTGCTGGGGGCGCTGTCATACCGCTCGTCCGCGAATCCGATGGCGAAGGTTCAGGCGATCGCGGTTTTGACCCCAAGAGAAAACAGTCGCAACTCCAGTACCGTAGGTGATCGTGTGCCACTGGATGCCAGACGGATCGAGGACGCTGACATCTTGGCATCATCGCTTGTGAATGAATTTTCCAAGATCGATGGGTTGGCAGTGCGTCCCTATCGACCGATGGTTGTCGATGATTCGCACAGCTACGTCGAGCTTGGAAAAGAGTTGGATGTCGAAGTCCTTATCGACGGGGTATTCAAACAACAACGACGCGGCGAGAGGTTCTTCTGGTCGTTCTACTGGCAAGTGATTGACGCCAAGGAAGGCACGGTAGTCGCTGGAAACGAATTCGTTATCGAACAACAGCAGGAAAGCAGCGAAGGGCAGTTCTTGGCTCGCAGTACCGTTGCTGCTGAGATTGCGAAACAGATCGGCAAGAATCTGCAAACAACCGGGCAACATAGCGAGGATCAACCGGATCCACATTCCTATGGATGCTTGGTGAAAGGCCGCGCGTACGCGGACATTGACAGTACGATGGGATTGCAAAATGCACTCGCATGTTTTCTGCATGCCCATCAAGAGGATCCGCGACTCAGCGAGCCGCTCGCAGCCTCTGCGGTCACTGCGCTACATTTGGCTGCACGCAGCGGAATGCCAAAAGCCGCAGGCTACCTGAAGACCGCGACGGACAATTTCACCCATGCGATGGAGCTGGACCCTCATTCACAAGATGCTCGTCTGGCGCGAGCGATGTATGAGTGGCAGGCTCAGTACGACTATCCTTTAGCCGGTGAAATTTTCGAGGAACTGCGACGCGAAAATAAATACGACTGGCAAATCGAACACCAGAGCAGTTTGTACTTCGCGGCGATAGATCGAGAGATGGAATCGCTCGACGCGATCAACCGGGCGGCGAGATTGAACCCCATGTCACTGATGGTCAAAATCGACCGTGCACGTTTGGATTGGTTCTTCAACTATCAAACGCGTGCCAAGCGTGATGTAACTCGATATTTTGAGACAACGCCTAAGGACTATCCGGCACGCCGCTATGTGATTGGATTGCTGTTGGATATGTATGAGGAAGAGGTGCGGTATGACGAAGCCGCGGAATTGATGGGGCAGCCGACTGACCAGACATTCGATCGACAGCGATACTACGCGTTGCGAGAAGAATTGCTTGAGGCTTTCCCATATGGTCCGTTTGGTGTGGAACTCAACCGCGCGATCTGGCAGTTGCGTTCTGGTGGCGCGGTCGACGAAAGTTTGTCGAGTCGGTTGGACGAAGCGAGCGCGTTGATGTTCCCATTGCTACTCGCGAAGCACCCAGCGTTTAGCCAAATGAAGTATTCGCCGTCCGTCGCCCAGATCTTGCCCATTGCGACGTGATGGGGATTGAGAAGGCTGGGGACGCGTCCCGATCGCGTTCTAGCTCGTTGTGGACGAGGTGACGAGTCCTGTTTTTGAGTCCCTCAGTAGCGAGACAGGTCGTTTCATAACCGTCGCTAGCGCGACCCGGCTCAGTTTGTATGGTCTCTATCAGCCGCCACGCGCCAGCGTGCGGTTACGTGTTCAGGACTAGTGCGCCGTTAACCGCGAGCTGGCGCTCTGCGGCTGATGAGATAGCGGTTTTGACAGCCGAGGCGCGATCAGCCGTGGGCGCGTGCGTCCTATTTTATAACCGTCGCTAGCGCGACCCGGCTCAGTTTGTACGGTCTCTATCAGCCGCCACGCGCCAGCGTGCGGTTACGTGTTCAAGATCGGTCTGGGGGAGAAACCGCGGGCTGGCGCCCTGCGGCTGATGAGAAGGCAGTCCGGGGAATCGGGTGATGATCAGCCGCTACGCGCGAGCGTGCGGTTCTGTGTCCTGTGCGAGGTTCGGTGATTCATTGAACCGTCGCTAGCGCGACCCGGCTCAGTTTGTACGGTTTCTATCAGCCGCCACGCGTTAGCGTGCGGTTACGTGTTCGGGACTAGTGCGCCGATATCCGCGAGCTGGCGCTCTGCGGCTGATGAGAGGGCAGTCCGGGGAATCGGTTTCTATCAGCCGCCACGCGCCAGCGTGCGGTTACGTGCTCAGGACTAGCAATCCCGATCACCGCGGGCTGGCGGCAGTGGCTGATGACAGAAATCGATTCAGCCGTTGCTATCGCGAACCGGACCAGACTACTCGGCATACGGCTGAGGTGTATGCAACTATCGCCAACGGCTATGATTTCGCGTCTGGTGAAACATCCCACAGGGGCATCTTTTGAGCAGCCATGCGAACATTGCTTTTCGATATCGACGGTACCTTACTGATCACTCAGCGCGCGGGGGCATCGGCGTTAGTCCAGGCAATGGACGAGGAGTTTTCCGTTGAGAACTTTCCGATCGAGCAGATCTGCTTTGGCGGTCGTACGGACTGTTCTTTGATGCATGAAATCTTAAGCATCGCCGACATTGACCCTTCGGGCACCAACCGCGAACGCTTGCGCCGTCGCTATGGAACGGTCTTGCAACAGGTGCTGCCTAGAACTGCCGGGCAGGTGTTGCCCGGTGTCACGGAATTGTTAACCCGTCTGCAAGGCATTCCCGCGACCGCGCTTGCCGTGATGACTGGCAACTTTTCCGAAACCGCGAGAATGAAACTAGAGGCTTTTCGGCTGCACCAATATTTTCGCTGGATTGTCGGTGGCGAATTGGATGTCGAACGGTGTGATTTGGCCCGTCGAGCGACCGATGTTCTGACCAAAGAGTTGGGTCGAAAGCCCAGCGAAGTCACTGTGATCGGAGACACTCCTGCGGACGTGAAATGTGCCCAAACGATTGGCGCCCGCTGCCTGGCCGTCTGTACCGGAGCCGCTTCCCGCGACGATTTAGAAAAATCTGGGCCCGACCGTATCGTCGATGATTTGACCGATCCGACCGTCATCGACTTTCTGCTTCAGTAGTCCGGCGTTTGGGGGCTCCGGTAGCAAAATTTGGTTGGTGTGCCTATCTTCTGGGGCTCAATGTCAGCCGTTCGCCGGATGTGGGGTGGTCCTCGCATCGTTCGAGTTCGGTTTGCGATGACAATTGAATAGCTGATCAGAATCTAAAACTCCAAATCACTGCGACAATGTCTGACCCAGGTACTGAATTTCCCGAAACGGACGCACTCGTGGGCGTCATCATGGGCAGCAAAAATGATTGGGACACCATGCGGCCGGCTTGCGAGATACTCGAATCGTTAGGGATTCCGCACGAACGCACCGTTGTCAGTGCTCACCGAACCCCGTCGCGGATGTTTGCCTACGCTCAGTCCGCGAAAAATCGGGGCTTGAAGGTTATCATCGCCGGAGCTGGTGGTGCTGCCCATTTGCCAGGAATGGTTGCATCGGAAACGACCTTGCCCGTTATCGGTGTCCCCGTGCAAAGCCGAGCTCTAAACGGAATGGATTCGCTATTGTCGATCGTTCAGATGCCCGGTGGGATTCCCGTCGCAACCATGTCAATCGGGACCAGTGGCGCCAAGAATGCCGGGTTGATGGCAGCACGGATCCTAGCCATTGGTGATGGCGAACTACATGCTAGGCTGCAGGCATTTATCGACCAGCAAACACAACAAGTGCTTGATGCGACTGAGCTGGAATAAAGAACTTACGTTACCCGACCACTACAGCTAACGAATCATTGAACGCGAAAACGATATTGCCAGGCGCCACGATCGGAATGGTGGGCGGGGGCCAACTTGGACGGATGTTTGCGATCGCCGCAATGCGGATGGGATACAACGTCGTTGTCTTTTGCGGCGCAGAAAACGAGCCCGCCGCACAGGTAGCAACAAGGACGGTTGTGGGGCATCTTGATGATCATGAGGCCGTGCGAAAGTTTGCTTCCCAGTGCGACGCAATCTCATTGGAATTCGAAAACATCCCGGCAGACACGATGCGTTTGTGCGGTGAATACGCGCCGACTTATCCCTCGCATCATGTGCTTGCTACAGCTCAAGATCGCTTGATCGAAAAGCAAACGTTTGCTGATGCCGGCCTTAACGTGACACCGTTTGCCAAAGTCACCGGCCGCCAGGACGTCGAGGCCTTTGCTGCCCAGCACGGATGGCCTGTCATCGTCAAGACAGCTCGCAGCGGCTACGACGGAAAGGGGCAACACCGCATTGCTGACGCGACCGAAATCGATGAGGTTCCTTGGCAAGAGACCGAGCATTGGATTGCAGAGAAGTGTATTGCCTTCGAAGCGGAAGCTTCAGTGATTGTTGCAAGATCTTCGAGGGGCGAAGTACGCTGTTTTCCGCCCTTTGAAAATCATCATGTCAATCACATTCTTGATACGACCGTGTGTCCGTCATTCATGTCGCCGGGGCTGATCGAGAAGGCGACGGAGTTGGCAACGAAGGCGGCCGAGGTATTGGATTTGGTCGGTGTCTTGTGCGTCGAGCTTTTCGTTGCTGAAGGCGATTTATTGATGATCAATGAGGTCGCGCCGAGGCCTCACAATAGCGGCCACTTGACGATCGAAGCGTGTTTTACGAGCCAATTCGAACAGCATGTCCGAGCGGTTTGTGGGCTTCCACTGGGCGACCCAAGTTTGCGTGTCCCTGCCGCAGCGATGGCAAACTTGTTGGGTGATCTTTGGGCCAGCGAAGGGGACACGCGTTGGGATCAACTGCTGCAAGCCGAACCGAGCGTTTCGCTGCATCTGTACGGAAAAGAATCCGCGAGAATCGGACGAAAGATGGGCCATCTGACGTCAAGCGGTGACAACGTGGACGAAGCACGTCGACGTGTTTTGTCGGCTCGTTCGGTGCTGAGCACGAACAGGTAGATTGTTGCGCCCAATGAAGGCGTGACCAACGTGATTGCCTGGTTTCCTGAGCGGCTGCCCTAAAGATTCTGAACACTGAAGGCCAAGCGTTGCAATTCGCTGGCCAGGTCAACGTTGACAACCGCGACGCCTGGCGGAAGACGTAGGGTCGTCGGCGCGAAATTCAATATGCCGCTGATTCCGGCGGCTACCAATTCATTCGCGACGTCGAGCGCCACATCCGCAGGGACCGCGATAATGGCTAGGTCCGGGGAAAGCTCGGCGAGTTTGCCGACCATGGTTTCGGCATTGAGGATCGCGACACCGCCCATCTGTTTGCCCACTTTGGCCGGATCGGCATCGAACGCGGCGACGAGGCGAAACCCTAGCCGTTCGAAACCTCGGTAGCGCAGCAACGCATCTCCTAAAGAGCCAACGCCGACGAGGATGACTTGCCATTGCAGTCCGCTTCCAAGGACGGCACCAATTTGTTCGATCAGTTGGTCAATTTGGTAGCCCACTCCTCGGCGACCGATCGTTCCCAGATTGCTGAGGTCTCGCCGAATCACTGCCGGCGACACATTGACGATCGTCCCCAGCTGTTTGCTGTTGATGTGGGTTTGCCCTTGGTCGAGCAAGCGATAGAGCTCGCGGTAGTAGAGACTGAACCGACCGACCGCAGGGCGGGGAAACTTCGCCGGTGGTTGCGGCGGATCGGTAGGTGCCTCGTGGTTGTCCATGGGGGTATTGGACTTTAACACCGCGCCTGATTCAAGCGATATGCGCGTCGGAAGTCCTTCGTCCGGAGCTCTATCTAACCCTGATGATTGTCGCGATCGATTCGTTTGGCCAGTCAAAAACGATCAGTTGAACGCTAGGGGACGAGGGCAAACCCGGTGGAGAAGACACGCCACTGTGGGCGGGTCGAGAGGGTGTTTACGGTCGTACTATGGGCAGCCTAATCGGAACAATCGATACGCCTGTTATTGGCGACACTCTCTGACTACCCAACCGCCAAAATTTGCCAGGCCAAGTCTCTTTACTTGGTCGGAACCGTTTACGCAGTCGATGTATTGACGGCATAAGGACCCAATTCGTTGGGACGCAACCTTTGCGTGACTGATCCATCTTCCTCCCTTCCGTAACGGGAATGGTTGGTGAAAGTCACGAGCCGCTTCGGTGGATGCGTCATCTCGAACGGGGGGTCTTTCGTCGCAGTGCACGTGCACGCCAATAGTGCAGGAGGGTGTGAGCAATGGGTCTCGCATCATCCAGTGCGTCCCATTGCAACCCAAATTGTGTTTCCTGGAGAAAGAAGAGATGAAAAGGCTGTGGTTACTGCCCGCCCTGGCGATCCTGGCGATCGTCTCGGGGGCTCAGTCCGCACGCGGCGCTTATTGTGGCGCTATCAGCTACCAAGGGTGTAGCTCGTGTGGTGGTTCTGTCGTCGCTGACGGTGAAGTCGTCGAAGGCGGAGAAGCTGCCGGTGCTGTTGAAAGTGCACCTGCAGAAGGCGGATGCGGTTCGTATACCGTGATGCGCAACGTGACCGAAACGGTTTACGACCAAGTCGAAGAGACTCGTTATCGCACGAAGTACGAAACGTACTACGAAGATAAAGAAGTCCAAGCTTCACGCGTCGTGCCCTACACCGAGCAACGTGAAGTCAAGTACACCGTGATGGTGCCAACGTACGAAACCAAAACTCGTACGATCAACTACACCGTCAACAAGCCTGTGTACGAGACTCACGAAAAGGTGATCAACTACACGGTCAAGAAGCCGGTCTACGAGACCAAAACTCGTACGATCAACTACACCGTCATGAAACCTGTGTACGAGACTCACGAAAAAGTGATCAACTACACGGTTAAAAAGCCGGTTTACGAGACCAAGACCCGCACCATCAACTACACCGTGATGAAGCCGGTCCACGAGACTCGTACCAAGACCATCAACTACACCGTGATGGTTCCTACGTACGAAACCAAAACTCGTACGATCAACTACACCGTTTACAACACGGTGAAAGAAGACAAAGTTCGCACCGAGAACTACACCGTTATGGTTCCTGAGCAATTCACCAAGACCATCACGGTCAAAGGTGGACACTGGGAAACCCGCACGGAAGAAGTTCCTGGCGGAACGATGCGTCGCACCGTTCGTGAGCCAGGCACCTGGACTTACGACGCTTCGACTTGCCGCTGCGTTTACTGCCCTGGCAAGTGCCGCGTTGAATGCGTTCAATGCCCACCAAAGCAAGTTTGCAAGAAAGTTTGGGTTCCAACTTGCGAAGAAAAAGAAATCACTTGCACCCGCTACCGTAAAGAATGCCGCACCCGCGAAATTCCTTACACCGTTTGCAAGCGAGTTCCTGAGTGCCGCACCAAGACCTGCGAATACAAAGTTTGCAAAATGGTCCCAGAGTGCCGCACCAAGACCTGCAACTACACCGTCTGCAAGATGGTTCCAGAGTGCCGCACGAAGACCTGCAACTACACCGTTTGCAGCTACGTTTGCGAGCCACGTACGAAAGTTTGCAAGTACACGACCTGCAAGATGGTTCCCGAGTGCCGCACCAAAACCTGCAACTACACCGTTTGCAGCTATGTTTGCGAGCCTCGCACCAAGACTTGCAAGTACACCACTTGCAAAATGGTTCCAGAATGCCGCACCAAGACCTGCGAATACAAAGTTTGCAAAATGGTCCCAGAGTGCCGCACCAAGACCGTTTGCGTCAACAAGTGCCGCACCGAGTGCTACACCAAGACCGTCAAGGTTGCTAAGTGCCGTAAGGTTTGCGAACCTTACACCGTCACCAAGTGCGTTCCACGCACTGTCTGCAAGCAAGTTCCTGTAACCGTTTGCTGCCCAGCTCCCGCTTGCGGATCGGCTGACGCTTGTGGTTGCGGTTCGGCTGACGCTTGCGGCAGCTGCTGCGAGCCAGCTTGCGGATGCGGCCACAAAGGTGGTTTGCTGAAGAAGCTGTTCGGTGGATGCAAGAAAAGCTGCTGCGACGTTGCACCCGCTTGCGGATGCGATGCTGAACCAGCTTGCGGTTGCGAAGTTGCCGCACCTTCCTGCGGCTGCTAATTAAATTTGTTCGAGCGGTCCGCATTGCCAGCTGCCTATGCGGACGCCCGGCAAATAATTGACCTGCACGCGACAAGCTAAGCGGGGCGGGGTTCCGGTCACCGGAAATCCTGCTCCGCTTTTTGTCGTCGTCGGCGAAAGGCGTTATACTGGGCGAGCACGTTTGGTTGGCCAAACTTGTTCTCGTCTTTCCCTCTTGTGGGAACCAGTTGTGTCGCAAGGTTTCGCTGCAGACTCTTCGTCGGCTAAATTACGGCCCCCGGCCGATTTGCCTCCGCTCGCGCCGCCCATTCCTCCTGCCAAGATTCGACGTAAAGTTGATTCTGGCGGAAGTCGTCAAAAAGGCGTGAATCGAACTGGGATTGGATCACGCGGTTCCGCCAGTGATGGCCCCGTCAATAAAATCCAACATCCCGTTCACATTGACACGGGTGAACAAACCCTGCCTGATGGCCTGCCAAAGCCAACGGCAATGAAATCCATACCGATCGAAAACGCAGACAATTCCGAAAACAAACCTCTTCCTCCACCGCCACCTCCGCCAAGGTCGACGCTGCCACCGGTCAGATCGCTCGACGCTCAGAACGAGGGGGCAACGGTCGGGCCGACGGAGTCCGGACCTCGTTCAGGAATTGGATCCGCCAACCTGCGCTGGCGCGGTGAGCTACCCGCTATCACCGACGCCCATGCCTCCGCTGTAGACTCAAGGCATCAGTCGGCGACTCCGCCGAGTGACGTTGCCACCGCCGAAGAAGAGCACGATTTAGCTGAAGAAGTGACCAAGTCGGCTCCGTCTTGGCTGCTCAGTTTGGTGATGCACCTGATCGTTCTGCTGGTGCTGGCCCTTTTGACGTCCCCAGTTCCCGAGGGATTTCAGAACCTGGTCATCGAATTCGGCATCGCCGAAGAATCCACCGAGGATGCCGTCGAACTGGATCTTTCATCACCTGTGATGACGGAAACGGTCGAGGCTGACGTTGACGCGATCGACGACACATTGGTCGAAACCGAAATCGTCGACATGTTCGACAACGTCGAAGCGGTCGAGCAGGCGATCATCCAGCCAGACCAGTTTGGACCTGGGGAAATCACCATTTCCAAACCGATGTTCGGTGGCCGTACCGGTGCGATGCGCGCGGCCCTACTTGCCATGTATGGCGGAACGCCAGAAACACAAGAAGCGGTCAAACTTGGTCTTGCCTGGCTGAAACGCCAGCAAACCCGCTACGGCTATTGGAGACTCGATGGTCCGTACGCCAACGGAGCGAGTAGCGAAAACCGATGTGCCGCCACCGCGATGGCACTTCTTGCCTTTGCTGGAGATGGGAACACGCATATCGAAGGCCCTTATCGACAAGAGGTCGAGAAAGGTGTCAAAGCGTTGGTCGGAATGCAGGATCGTAGCGGCTACATGGCCGCCAAAACGAGAGGCAATGACCGGGCCTACGCCCAGGCTCAGGCAACGATCGCACTTTGTGAACTGTATGGAATGACCAAAGATTCCTGGCTCCGTCCCTATGCCCAACGGGCGATCGATTACGCATTTACTGCTCAAGGCCCAAATGGTGGCTGGCGGTATCGTCCTGGTGAACCAGGGGATACCTCGGTGACCGGTTGGTATGTGATGGCCGTCCAAAGCGCGATGGCGTCGGGGCTCGAGGTCAACGAATCTGCCGTTCGAAAAATCACCGAGTACCTTGATTCGGCTTCCGTCTACTACGGCGCCGGCTATTCGTATCAACCTCGGCAGAATAGCGCAACCCCGGCGATGACGGCCGAAGGCCTGCTCTGTCGCCAGTACCTTGGTTGGGAACGCAATCACGGACCAATGGTCGACGGCGTCAATTTGTTGCTTTCCGATGCACCCTTTGATGCGAACAGTCAGGACGTTTACTACTGGTATTACGCGACTCAGGTTTTTCATCACTTCGGCGGCCCACAATGGAAAACGTGGAACGACGAAATGAAAGTGAAGTTGCCCGCAATGCAAATTCGTGAAGGCGTCGAACGCGGCAGTTGGGCTCCGCAACGTGATAAGTGGTCGATCGGCGGCCGGCTCTATACCACCTGTCTATCTCTCTATAGCCTGGAAGTCTATTACCGGCACTTGCCTCTCTACAGTCATCAGTGATACGTCCTGGATCGTTTTTGATCCGGTCCACGACTGGCAAGGACGCTGATTTCTTGTGCGAAAGCAATCTTCAGTCGGCGGGCTAGGAAATCCGTATCAACCATTCAGCGATTGCGCTGACCAAAGACACGAGTAGTGCTGTCGTCATCCAAAACGTCTGACGACCATTCGGGACTGTGCCTGACAAGACGCATCGCGTACTTGCGGCACCGATGACGATTGCGGTGACCGCCATTAGGCAGCCAGAAAAACTTGCCTGGCATGCTTCCACGATTCGCAGCCGCACCAGATTCGACCACGATGTAGTCATGCCACACATTGGGCATCGAATCCCAAAAAGGACTCGAATGCTACAGGGTGGAAGTCCAAGACTTTGATGCGTGCCCAATCCTTGTGGATTCGGTTTCAAGTAAATCGCGATCCCAAACGCGACTACAACTGCCACCAGCGCAATTGATGCGAGGACGCGAATCGAATGCGATTTGAAACGTGGATTGATCAAAAATCTGGTATAGGGAAACGTGGGACTACCGTATTTGCGAGCACTCGCGAACGGAGCTTCTACATTGCAATTTCGACCCCGCTGGCATCCGGTTCCAGCAAAGTCTTGTTGCCTGCTATCCTATGGCCCGGTGGATTTGTTTCCAGCCCACCACAATTGCCTGTTGAGATCTTCATCGGCATTCACCGCCTACCGCGACGTTAGCGATACTTAGTCAACAGGCTGTCAGCTTAGACAAGCGTCCCTCCATGATTCAGGAAGTTGAAAGTGAAATACGCAATCTGCAATGAAACCTTTGGCGAAATGCCTTTGGATGAAGCCCTGCGAATCGCAAAAGAAGCTGGGTACACCGGATGGGAAGTCGCACCGTTCATGTTGACGGACAATCTTTCGCAATTTGCTCCGGATCAACGCAAAGCGTACCGTGATCAAGTTTCCGACGCCGGCTTGGAAATCATCGGGCTTCATTGGCTGCTGGCCAAGACGGACGGCTTCCACCTGACAACGCTTGACGAATCGGTTCGTGGTCGAACATCCCAGTATCTATCTCAGCTTGCGGAGCTTTGTGCGGATCTGGGTGGCGATTTGATGGTCTTGGGGTCGCCTCAACAACGTAACTATCCGGAATCACAATCGGCTGAACAGGCAATGGAAGCGGCCGCAGATTGTTTGCGATCGGTCGCCCCGATGCTCGAGCAATGTGAGGTGAAGATTGCGATCGAGCCGCTAGGTCGAGGCGAGGGAAACTTCTTAAATACGGCAGCCGAAGGTCGTGAATTGATGCGCCGCGTCGACAGCGAGTTTGTGCAGTTGCATTTGGACGTGAAAGCCATGAGCGACGAACCGACACCCATCGATCAGATTATTCGTGACAACGCCGATGCTATGATCCATTTCCATGCGAATGATCCAAACTTGAAAGGCCCAGGAATGGGCGACATCGATTTTGTACCGATTTTTGCAGCACTCAAGGAAGTCCAATATGACGGTTGGGTCAGCGTCGAAGTGTTTGACTATGCGATGGGGCCCGAAGCGATTGCACGTCAAAGCATGGAAAATATGTTGAAAGCACAGTGAGCACTGAAGACAGGGACAACACGACAGGCACGGTGGACGTTGAAGACAAAAAGATGAGCCGCGGTCGTCTCGCTCCATCTCCGACCGGTGCGCAACATTTGGGAAACGCCAGAACTCATCTCGCCGCCTTCTGGGCGGCACGTCAAGCTGGTGCTGAATTGGCACTTCGGATTGACGACCTGGACTCGCCGCGAGTCAAAAGCTGGGCTCAGGATCAAGCGATCGAAGATTTATGTTGGCTTGGGATCGATTGGGATACAACGATCGCGAAGCAAACGAATCATCTTGCACAATATCGGGATGCGGTTGAGCGTCTTCGACTGCAGGGTTTGATCTATCCCTGCTACTGTTCGCGTAAAGATATCGAAGAAGCGATATCTGCACCTCATGAAAGTCGCTTTCGAGGTGAGCTTGCACCCTATCCTGGAATTTGCAGCGGCTATCGAGTCGGTGACATAATCCAAGAACGCGAGCATTGTTTTCGGTTTCGCGTCAGTAGCGAAACGCTCGAGTTCGACGATCTGCTAATGGGGAATCAGCGTTGCAATCCTGCTGAAGAGCTTGGTGACTTTCCGGTGGTGTCCCGCAACGGACAGGCGAGTTACCAGTTGGCTGTGTTGATTGACGATCAAATTCAAGGAGTCGATCAGGTGGTCCGTGGTAACGATTTGGTCGCCAGCACCTTTCGTCAGATCGACTTGGCTGGTCATTTGGGCCTGGATTCACCAAGCTATGCACATGTCCCATTGGTACGAGGACTTGATGGTCGGCGACTTGCAAAGCGTCATGGCGATACTCGGCTGAGCTTTTATCGTGATTGCGGAATTCGCCCCGAAATGATTGTGGGATGGGCCGCATTCAGTTTGGGCTTAATCGATCGCCTAGAAGAATGCCAAGCGAACGAGGTGATCGAACAATTCGCTTGGTCAAAGCTTCCCGAAGAAGACATCCTTATCGATCCGCAGACAGTTTTCTCACACTAGTTGGTTTGTCGAGCGCTGTCGTTTCTTGGTCAAAGCGAACGCTTGCTAAAGTTTAACGATCACATCGATCGTTCTGGCGATCCCAAAGATCGCGGTTGCAACGTGGCAATCGATGTCGCAACTGTCAAAATCAGTTGACAGAGTAGTAGTCATGTGCCTGAAGGCCGATTCAGAATACTGCGTCACCCCAGGATGTCGGGGACGCGGTTCCGAGGTCGCACTGAGGCTACTGGCGGGACGACTCGAATCACGACGGTGAGCTGCGATCGCTGTGCAGATCCCATCGTGGGCGTGATGGAATACAAAAAGGAGTTGTACAGTGAAGACGCCAATTGCGCGGTGCTTTGCCGCCGCACTCGGGCTCGCCGTTGGTGCCGGTTTTGCGCTAGACGCCAATGCGGACGAGCCGTCGAATTGGAATTCGTTTCGGATGCCATCGACCGAACTAGAAGCGGTCATTGAGGGCATGCAAGACTCAGACGCGATTGACGAAGGTTCGCGGGCTGACCAAATCAAACAAGTTGCGATGCAGGGGCAGATTGAAAACTTGCCCGCTCCCGTTGGTCGGCCCATGCCGATTCAGCAGCAACCGGGGTTCCCTCAATATCAGGGATATCCACAGCAGGGCTACCCACAAGCCTATGCTTATCCACCAGCTCCGTATGGCTATCAAGCACCACAATACCCTGCGCAGCCACAGTACTCTGCGCAGCAACAATACACTGCGCAGCCGCAATACGGCTACGCTGCTCCAGGGCTTCAACAGCCGTTCCCGCAACAGAGTTTTACTCAGCCGCAGCCACAGCGTTTTGCAGCCAATGGGATGCAAAACGTTCCGATGCAACCTGCCGTCGCTTCACAGCAATCGCGACGGGACGCAAATCCGAACGCCGGCCAATTCGGAGCCAATCACTACAGCGTCGGACATCATGGTGAAGAGCATGCGGCACCCGTATTGTCGGGCGATCCCGTTGTTCACGAGCACCATTCGGCAGACGTTCATCAGTCATATCCCGATTCCTACGCAAGCCCCTACGCTAGCGCGGCAGCTGCACCTTGGCAAGGTGCACCGTGTGGCGACGGCGGCTGCGGTGATCCAAGCTGCAGCGGTTGCGGGACCGGTTCGTGCGGCATGCCTTCAGCAGCAAGTTGTGATACCGGTTCATGCGGATCCGGATCGTGCGGCCTTGGCGGAGGATGCGCATCGGGTGGCTTTGCCGGTGCATGCGGCACCTCGGCTTGTGGTGGCGTCGGTCCAATTTCACCATGGTATGGTGGAATGGATCTGCTGTTCTGGGAGATCGCTGATAGCTCAACCGCTGTTTACGCGACCTATGACAACGGGGTCGCTGTCGGTCAGTACAACTACTTGGATCCGGACAACACCGTCGGTGTAAACACACGGTTCGGACGCTATCTAGGATGTGGCGCCTACGGAATCGATGTTAGCTTCCTGTATTGGGATCCAGATCCTCAGTCGAGAATGTTTACCGATGGCGGTGCTGGACTTCGCTTCACGCATCCCGCGCTTCGAACGGTTTCGATCAACCGTGGTGGTGGTGCGACAACGGTCTACGACGACTACGACACCAACGCGACTTGCATCTGTTCTGAGCGAGACATTCGCGTCAAAGGGATCGAAGTCAACCTGTCATGCTTCGGATTGATGGGAGCACGCCGATTGGGATCGGCATATCCAACCTCGCTGTTTGCCGGACATTTTGGCGGATGCGGCAGTCAGTCTGGGTACGGAAGCAAAGGCGGATGCTTCGGTCGTGGCAATCGCTTGTATGGCAGTGCGATCGGTCCACTAGCACGAGCATGCTCGGGTCGTGTTCGCGTTCAAACTTCGCACGGCTTCCGATGGTTCCAGCTTGAAGACGAGTTGCTGATCGCTGGTGACGTCGACGGTATGCCAGGGCTAGGCGGCAGCGACATTTACTACGAGTTGCAAACCGAAAACAACCTCTATGGCTATCAATTCGGATCGCAGTTGAGCTACGCGTTGGGTTGCCGCTTGATGGTCAACATCGGCGGCAAGGTCGGCGTCTATGGCAACGACGCTCGCTTTACCCACTGGATCGGTAACGACATGGTGATGGCCTATACCGATTCGCAAGGTGCCGGAGCAGGCGACCTTTACACCGAAAAGTCAGACGTCAGCCTTGCGGGCCTTGGCGAACTGGATTTCGGACTGGGATACCGAGTCTGCAATCGCTTGACCGCGACTTGCGGTTATCGAATCTTGACCGCGTGCGGCGTGGCGACATCGATCGATTCGATGCCTGATGAATACACCAGCGTTGAATCAGCTGGCCGAGTCCGAGCGGACGACTGCTTCACGATGTTCGGAGCTTACTTCGGATTCAACTACAACTGGTAGGAAGATCCGACAACTAACGAATTCCATCACGAGGAGGTGGCTTTGTGTTCTGCACGAAGTCACCTCTTTCGCGTTTTAAGTGTGCTGCCCGGCGTACTTCAAGCTGCGGAGGATCAATTGCTTTACACCATCGACGTCCGCTTTTAGAGCGACTTCCATGTTGTCGTGCCATTCGGGACGGAGCCGGCGGTCAAAGACGCTCATGCCAAGGGTGTGCAGCCCTTGGGTTTCCACCTTGCCTGCCATCTCGGTCCATTCGAATAGCTCCGGTTCAAGGACCGCAGCAATCGTCGTCGCATCGATCAAGGGTAGCAGTTCGCGTCCCAAGCGTTGGTGCGACATTCGAAAGGCGTGTGGAAGCATTTCGTGTAGTATGCCTCCCGCACGTGTGTACTTTGCCGGCAGTTGTTCAAGCAGGTCGACGCCGAACGTAATTTTGTTGGTTACATCCAGCGGTACAAGCGATTTGGTCGTTGGTGAGGCGAAGACGTCGGCAGCAGCCACTGCATCAAAGTGCAGATTAAATTCTGCGACCGGCGATGCGTTGCCGGGACTGCGATAGGCACCGCCGCTGATGACCAGTTTGTCCGCCTGTTGCAATGCGGCAGGGTCACGCTGGGCTAGACGAGCCAAATTGGTGAGCGGTCCCAAGCAGACAATGGTGATTTCACCGGGATGGGCTCGCAGCAGTTCCGCCATCACCTTTTCGCTCGCCGGCAGGTGCTGACGTGCTGTCGAGGAAACCTCGAAATCACCCAGGCCGCTACGCCCGTTCAGAAAAGAGTCGTCGGTGACGGCGGCTTCATCTGGTGGCGACGCTTTGCCAACGCGTGGATAGCGAGGCGGATCAAGGTTGGAAACAATCGCTCCAACATTTGCTGTTGCCTGTTCGGCATCGACGGTACCCGCCGTTGCGGTAATCGCGAGGACTTCTAAACGCGGATCGAACAATGCCATCGTCAACGCGACCGCATCGTCAATTCCGGGGTCAGAATCGATGATGATTTTTCTTGTCATAGGCAAAGTGTAAAGTCCCGGGCGTTTCTAAACGAGCCCGATCTGTTTACCCTGTGTAAAGATGTCGTATCACGGCACCTTGACCGGTCCCAAAAAGCTCGACTGGTCCGAAAAACCGCTAAGTTGCATGAACTTATCCGGTCAGGACGCTCTTTATTCCGCACACTCCAACGCAGCAAAAATCCTTGACATCGAATCAAAACGCGGGATCGAACGAGATAAAGGGAGATCGCACACCATTTGAACTGGCGATCGAGCAGGCTCGTGACGGGGAAGACTTGTCGGTTGACCAAACGGGGGATTTGATCGACATGATGCTACGCGGTGAAGCAGACGAGGATCAAATAGGGTCCCTGCTGCTGCAATTGCGAGAAAAAGGCGAGGCTGTCTCCGAAATCGTGGGTGCAGCTCGGGCCATGCGTAAACATATGACCCGGATTCCCCATTCGCACCAGGTTCTCTTGGATACCTGTGGTACCGGAGGCAGTGAAAGCGGTTCGTTCAACATCAGCACGGGGATCGCGATTGTGACCGCCGCATGTGGTGTTGCGGTCGCAAAACATGGGAACCGCAAAGCGACCAGCGTCACTGGATCAGCCGACGTTTTAGAAGAGCTTGGCGTTCCGATCGAATCGGATGCCGAAAGCGTTGCTCGGCGGCTCGATCAGATCGGGCTCTGTTTTTGTTTCGCGGTAAAGCTACATCCCGCGATGAAACACGTCGTCGGAGTGCGTCGAAAACTTGGTGTGAAAACGCTTTTCAATCTATTGGGGCCACTCTGCAATCCGGCAGGTGCCACACACCAGTTGCTGGGCACCAGTAGTCCTGAATCGCAGGAAAAGATAGCCGAAGCAATCGGGCAGCTTTCCACAACACGGTCCTTCGTTGTGCATGCTGCCGACGGTCAGGACGAGGTTTCTTTGGACCGATACACCGATGTGTTTGAAGTCAGCGGCAACGAGGTCGCTGGACGCACCCGCTGGACGCCTGCCGATTTTGGGCTGTTGCCCGCCGGTGTGGAGTCCTTGGCTGCCTCCGGTCCCGCCGAAAGTGCCGCAATCATCCGGCGGATTCTTGAGGGCGAACCGGGACCGAAGCGTGACACCGTGGTTGCTGGAACGGCAGCAGCACTTTCACTGACCGGCGCTGCAACAGGTCTTTCTGATGGTGTGAGAATGGCCCAAGAGGCGATCGATAGCGGTGCGGCCAAGGAAAAACTGCAGCAGCTAGCCAATTCCTGACCTTAGCGGTTACCCTCAAGCATCGTTTTCGGTAACCAGACCGGTAAGATCTGTAGCCAAGCAGGCGGGATGGGACCTTTTGCTCGACGCAAATCAGGTCAAAATGGGCTGTGACGCCGTTCAACGTCCGCCGAATGCACACCGAAGAGACGAATGCATGTGATTTCGAAATCTGCATTCCCCAAAATCGGTTGGCCTTCATTGGCTGAGTTTCGCGGTCCGTGCTCGGTGAGTGCGGTCACCACGAAGGCTCGCCCCGTATTTGTCAAACTGTTTAACCTGAACTCTCATTCATGATTCAAGCCGACTACACCGCGCGATTGCGAGAAATTCGAGACAAGGTCGAATCAGAAGAACGCCTATCCATGGAAGACGGGCTGTTTCTTTATGATCCAGCCGTTCCGCTGCAAGAAGTCGGTGTGTTGGCGAACTATGTTCGTGAGCGAAAGAACGGCAATGTTGGGTTCTACAACATCAACACGCACCTAAATCCGACAAACGTCTGCGTTTATCGCTGCCGCTTCTGCGCGTTCCGCAGTGATTTACGTGACCCAAAAGGTTACGTGATGTCGGACGAGCAAATCTTGCAGCGTGGCCAAGAAGCGACCGAGAATGGCTGCACGGAGATGCACATCGTCGGTGGTTTGCACCACAAGATGCCCTACACCTGGTACCGCGGCATCATCGAACTGCTGAATGAAAACTATCCCAAGATCCACCTCAAAGCGTGGACGGCGGTCGAGATCAATTGGTTTGAATTCCAGACGAAGAAATCAAAACAGTGGGTCTTGGAAGATCAGCGCAAAGCCGGCTTGGGCAGTATGCCAGGCGGCGGCGCTGAAATCTTTCACCCTGAAGTTCGCGATCAACTCTGTGAACACAAAGCAAATACCCACGAATGGCTGAAGGTTCACCAGACGGCGCACGAAATCGGTTTGCGAACCAATTGCACCATGTTGTATGGGCACGTTGAAAAGGCCTATCACCGTGTTGATCACCTGCTGCGTCTTCGCGACCTGCAGGATCGCACCGGTGGGTTCCAAGTTTTTATTCCGTTGGCATTTCACCCGGACAATACAAAGCTATCTGACATCAAGAAGCCATCCGCTTTGATGGATTTAAGGACGGTCGCGATCAGTCGATTGATGCTGGACAACATCCAGCACATCAAGGCCTACTGGATCATGTTGGGTATCGAAACCGCACAGACCGCGCTGGCATATGGAGCTGACGATATCGATGGGACGGTTCGGCACGAATTGATTTATCACGACGCCGGTGCGACAACTCCGCAGTGTCTGAGCGTTGATGATATTCGGCAGTTGATCGTCGAAGCGGGACGCGATCCCGTCGAACGCGACACCGTTTATAACCGTGTCCACCGTGAGCCGCATGACTTCACAAAGTGGACAACCGAAGTCGCGGACGAAGCTTGCTCTTCAAACTGAGTTTCGGAGATTGTCAGGGCGGTAGTCCTTTCGTCACTACTGCCGCGCGACCTCATCCCACTTGATCACTTTGATTGATCCATCCGGCTGCATGTATTCGAAGGCTCCCATTTCGAATCCGTCAAAGCTGGGACGTTCGTTGCCCTCCAGATCAATAGAAATGTCTGACTCGGCCCCCGCATTGATCGCTGGCGAACCGGCGGATAGATGAAGGTCGCCGCTTGCCAGATCTGCAAACCTCGCCGGATCGGTGACTTCGTTGGCCCCCTGTGATGTCCCAACGTAGTTGCGTAAGGCATCGACCAAGTTGTGATCGTGGATCAATGCCCCCGGGGTGCCGGCGTCATAAAGCCCATACCGGTGGCTGTGAATGATTGAATTTGTGAGCCATACGGTTCCGCCCCGTCGATAGACTCCAATCGCGTTCATGTCTGCGATGGTTACAAATTCCATCCCGCAGTTCGTGTCTTCGCCGTTGACGTAGACCGCATAGCCGGCGCCTTGAAGTGTCGAATTGG
The DNA here is from genome assembly GCF_020966635.1 of Stieleria sp. JC731. NCBI lineage: Bacteria > Pseudomonadati > Planctomycetota > Planctomycetia > Pirellulales > Pirellulaceae > Stieleria > Stieleria sp. JC731. The sequence continues at coordinate 645,360 of NZ_JAJKFQ010000005.1, forward strand.
TCAAAGAACTATTGCTCGACTCGAAAGCGATACCGTGACTTGCGTCACGCAACGACAGACGGCTGATCGAGGTCTGATCTCCTCTGGCGAGCACTGCCCAACCAGCGTCAACGTTTTCGATCTTGCAAGTATCCATCAAGCAATTGCCACCGAGTTGATAGATCGCCGTCGTCGCACAATTTGAAAGTTGAGCATTTGTGATCCTGCTGTTGCAATCAACAAGCGTTATCGCATTGTTGCCATCTGCGAATTGTAGATTTGCAACCCTCGTACTGAGTCCGACGTTGGCATCATCTCGCAAATAGATTCCACGAGTTTTGCTTTGCTGGATGGATAGTTCCGAAAGCGTGACTTCACACGGTTTGTCGGTGGATGTCGCGTAGATTGCATATTGTGAGCCGACAATCTGAGTTCCCGTCATCGACAATCGACTGTCAATCCTGGCGACAACGCCAAATTGATTTGCCGTGATCGTTCCGTTTTCAACAGTGAGATTGCAATCGGATCCGTGGAAACCGATTTGATTGTTTTCCAATTGAACTGCTTGTAGGGTTGCGCTCCCACGTCGGAATACGATGCCATAGGTGTTGTCCGAGATGTTCCATCGCATTGCATCGGTAAGAGTCAAATCTGAATCTTGAACCACTAGACCGTACCGATTGCCACTTGCCATGCAGTGGCTATTGGCCAGGACGTTCGGCGATGAACCGGTCAGAATGAAGCCGTCGCCAGCGTTCGATAGTGACTGACAGTTTTGAAAAACGGTGGGATTCCCAGTCGCAGAACTGACGTAAAACCCATTCTGATTTGCCAATGCCGTTGCATCAGTGAACGTTGCGTCTTGGCAGCGATGAACGATTGTTGCATAACGCTTGCAGTTTCGAATGACCGCTGAGTCGACTGTGACGACGATCGAATCGGAACAATACAATCCAACTTGGTTCCCATCGCATTGCAGGTCATTGACATTGATTTTGCCCGCGTAATCCAAGATTGGATATTCGACCGACGAATCGAATGACGCTGTATTTACAGACCATTCGCATCGTTGGCCAATTATCCCGCGTTGGCAACGCTGCAATTGGTTTCCATCCGCGCCGCGATAAGCAAATGAACCGTCGCGCACGTAGATTGCTGCGTGTTCAATATCGCTAATTGTGTTTTGCCGAAATTCAGTCGTCGCGATATTAAGTCCATCACATAGGATTCCAAGATGGCTATTGGAAATCGTGCACTGTGCCAACCGCATCGCTGGCGTTGCGGTACGGATTGCATAGCGATGCGATGCAGGATCTGATGGGTTTCCAAGAAACTGTGAGGATTCGATTTCGACACGGTCGGTATTGAATGCCGAAATTCCGTAGATCAATCCTCCGAATTGACAGGAGTCAATGTTGAGGCGGCTTCCGTAGGAAAGTATGCCTCGGTCATTTCCGCGTAGATCGCATTGGGTTACCACGAGAGACGACGGTTCGGCAGCACCCTGTGTGTTCGCGTAGATCGCATAGTCGCACTGGCTGAACTGAACCTGCTCGTCTGCTTGGATGGATAGCAGCTGGTTTTCGTTACTTTGGTGCAGCCCGATGCGACAACCGGCAAGCTGAACGTTTTGAAACGTATAGTCGCTGCTTTTGGCAACGATCCCGATATCACATTCCGTGACGAGTGTGTTCTTCAGCACGGTTGTCTGGCCAGATGCGTCCAACATCAGGCCTTGGCTTGCAGAGTCAATCGTGCAGTTTGAAACTGCCAGATTCTGACCGGTAAGATGGATTCCGTGTGCTCCAGCCTGTGGGAATTGGCATTGGTTGATGTTGGCAGATGAAACTCCCGTCCCATAGATTCCGAGGTTGCTTTGTTGAAACTGGCACTGAGCAACGGCGAGTGCACCGTTGACGGCATGGATTCCCCGCATGGGGTCCGGTCCGGAAACCTTCTCGAATCTGGTGCCTTGAACGGCAACTGTGGACTGATCTCTGGTGACGACTGAGTAGCGAGAATCGGTAAAGCGACTCTGGAGGATTTGCAAGTTTGTCCCGGCGTTGAAATACAAACCGTGACGACTGCCCTGATAGTTGCATTGGTAGATTAATGCGTTGGCGCCATTTCCGTGTGTTCCATACAGACATCTTTCGAATGTGCATGCGACGATGTAACACGAAGGGGTACCGCGAAGGCAAATCCCATATCGATCTGCCGAATCGATAGGGTCAATGGTCAGGCCAAAGAAAACTACATTGCTTGTTCCACGCAAGTCGAATGCCCATCGTCGTGCCGGTGGACGTACTCGGACTTGGCCGGGATCACCCGTGTATCGGCCGTCTCGATCCCCGTACAAAACGAACCATTGGTTCAGCGAACCATATCGATTGGCATCGATCAGGCATGCTTCTGTGTAGTCACCGCCACCGATAAAGACTACATCTCCTGGACCGGCGGACTGAATCGCTTTTGTGATCGTTCGAAATGCCATCGAGGCAGATCGGCCGTTAAACGAGTCGTCACCAGATGTTCGCACGAAGAAGTCAGCTGCGATGCAAATTTGCGATGAACTTGCAAGAAGCAGTGAAACCAACACGAGGTTGATTCCGTTGGCAATGACGCTGTCGAAGATTGATTGAGACTTTCCCAACGTGCACTCCATGATCAAAGCGGATCGCCAAGGTCCAAAATGATGTCTGGCAGATCTGGAAGGTCAGGCATTGCCGGGAGTTCCTGTCGTGAATTGGAATTCATTCCAGGAAGATTCAGCGTTGGAAGATCTATTGGCGGAGCTATAGGAATGGTTGTTCGTTTTTTCGCGGCCGCATCGCCGTGTCGTCTTCCTAGCGGCCTGTCCATGGAACGCCGGTTGGTGATCGGCGGAAGGGCAACGGCTTCGTTGATCACCGTCTGCTTAAGCAATTCGATTGATGTAAGATCACCGTCACTTTCGAAGGAAATACCGCGATTTTCAGGGTCGATGTGCTTTAGCAGAACTCCATCTCGGACCTCTCCTTGTTCCATGACATAGCAGCGATTGTTAATCCTTATGAGCGCGGTGACCATTTCGCTATCTTGGGAAGGACGCACAATGCCGAGCAGTTTTACCTGAGCCGAGGGCTGTTCCTCGGTGACAACCAATTTCTCGTTCCGAGTGTCTTCGACTGGTTCATGGAAAAACGTCGGCTCTGTCTCACCGACCTTCTCGACCGTCAGACGCCCTGGTGATTCGCCACGCTCCGGTTTGTTATTGACCGTCACGGATCGTGCTAGCTCATTTGACTGAGCACAAACCGATGTGGGCGGCACAAGGATCATGCCCACGACGATCCAGGTTCGTGGCCAAACGAATTTTCTAATTGCGTCAGTTGATTGCATGCTATCAACGAGAATGCGGCATCAGATGAAAGATAGACGGGAGCTATTGGGGATTCAGTTGGAACGCAAATTCCGAACAGAGGCGAACAACGCTGAGCAACATCCCCAAACGAATTTGAGACACGCGCCAATGGCGTGCTGACCAGAACCACCAAATTGTCGTTTTTCCCTCAAACGCTTGTGAATTGTCGCTTCCCTCGTGTCCCGCGGCGCCAATCGTTTGACCAGAAAGGCGGGCAACCTAGCGTTGCATCTCTAAGGTGAACGTACTGAATACGTTTCGCGCAGAAGATGACACGTTCGACGTCCCGAATGCCTAGGTGCAGACACGACGACTCGCTATGAACAAGCAAGCTCAACATGTTCTGATCTACTTTTCACACCCCATGGTGGCGGATGTGACTGAGCACCGCTTAGGTCTTCTCGGGATGGGCGTGACTCGGGTAACCAACGAAGCTGCGATGTCGGAATCCATTTCGGTAAGTTTGCCTGATGCGGTGATCGTCGATCTGGATCTCGATCAAGGCGCAGGGCTGCGTTGGATCGAAACGATTGCCGCTGATGAATGTACTGCTCATATACCAGTACTTTGTATCTCCAGCCGTGGAGATCTTGTTGAAGTCGAACAGGCTTTCAAGGCGGGGGCAGTAGGACTGCTAGTTTCGCCATTCGACCCGATCGATCTTGAAAACAAGTTGATTCAAGCGATGCGGAACGCTGAATTCGCAGTCGCCATCGGGGATAGTACACGATGACAAAGATTCGTCGTCTCGGGGATATCCTTTTAGAGCAAGAGGTCATCACCGAAACTCAGTTGCAGGCGGTTTTGCAGGACCAACGGCAAACACGATTGCCGTTAGGTGTTTTTATGCTTAAACGCGGAATCGTTTCCCGAGATCAACTCGGTGCCGCGCTTGCCGAGCAATACGAAACCCCTTTTTACAACTGCGAATCCGAAGCGATCCACAGCCAACTGGTACGTCTGCTACCCGAACCGTATGTCCGGCGAAGAAGAGTCGCACCAGTCGGATTGAGTGGGAAAATTTTACGACTGGGAATGCAGAACCCAAGTGACATGGAAGCCATCAGCGAAATCGAGTTGATGACTGGGTACCAGGTCGAGGCCGCGATTTGTCTCGAAGATGACATCGACCGACTGTTGGAATCGGCTTTCGATGATCGAATTAAAGCGAAGCAGGCTGCGGTCGACATGCGATTGGCCGAACTGAAGGAACGCGGCCATCGTGAAACACATACGGAAGATATTTCTGAAGATAGCGATGCGCCGGTCGTGAGGCTGCTCGATGCGATCCTCATGGGGGCGGTTCGCGCCGAAGCGAGCGACATCCATTTGGAACCAGATTTGCCGCAGATGCGCGTTCGCTACCGTATTGACGGACAGCTTCATCAGATCATGTCGGTACCAGACGACAGTGAAGACGCGCTGGTTGGACGTGTGAAAGTTCTGGCCGATCTCGACACAGCGGAAAAACGCCGACCTCAAGACGGAAACTTGTCGATTGAGGTTGGCGAGACACGGGCAAGCTTTCGTGTGAGCTGTATCCCGTGCGTACGCGGCGAAAAGGTCGTGATGCGAGTCTTGGATGAATCGAGCAAGACGTTCGACATCAATTCATTGGGAATGCCCGATCCGCAACTGCAACTGGTAAAGAAACTGCTGGACCGTCCGCATGGCATGATCGTGATGACAGGTCCCACCGGATCGGGAAAGACAACAACGATGTATTCCATGCTTTGTGACATGGACTCAGCCGTGAAAAACATTTCCACGATCGAAGACCCTGTTGAATTTCGACTCCCCGGGATCAACCAGGTTCACGCAAACAATGAATTCGGCATGGGGTTCGCCAATGGTCTGAAATACCTGATGCGTCAGGATCCAGATGTCATTCTGGTTGGGGAAATCCGAGACCATGAAACGGCAACGACCGCGGTACAGGCAGCGTTAACGGGGCACTTGCTTATTAGCACGCTTCATACCAATGATGCCGTCGGCACGGTGGCTCGGCTAAGCGACCTTGGCCTGGACCACTTTAAGATCGCCGGCTCGTTGGTGGCTTCGATCGCACAACGTCTGTTGCGTCGTCTGTGCGAGCATTGCAAACGACCTTGCGAAGCGAATCAGAATCTATTGCAAACGATCTACCAAGGTCGCCAAGTTCCCGACGAATTCGTCGACTTTGGCGGCTACTTCGAAGCGGTCGGATGCGAACACTGTGGTGGGACTGGCTATACGGGACGGATCCCGATCTTTGAGATCATGGTCATCACGCCCAAGCTCGAACAGGCAATCGAGTCAGGTTTACCGGCAAGTCAATTGCGGACAATCGCATGTGAAGGCGGCATGATCGATTTGGCAACCATGGGACTTCGACAAGCAGTCTTCGGTGTCACCTCGATCGATGAAGTTTACTTCAAGCTTTCAGGATAGACGTATGGCACAGTCGTCACCCATCGCTGCGCATGAAGGCGTCACGCTCTCTGCCTTCCTGCGTTCGTTGCATGATATCAAGTTCGGATCAGATCCAAGTCGGAAGTTCAAATCCAAGGATCTTGTTTCCCTAATGAGGAACCTAACGACACTGGTTTCCAATGGTGTGTCGTTGGCTCATGCGTTGGAAACCGTGGCGCAAGACCGTTCGATGGTCAAGTACCATGCGATTTTAAAAAGTTTGTCGCGCCATCTGAAAAGCGGTGAATCGCTCTCTTCGGCGATGAATCAATTTCCAGTAGCATTCAACGAGATTCTCGTCAGCCAAATTTCTGTCGGCGAAATGTCAGGCAACCTGGATCAAACGCTTTCACGGATTACTGAGCAGCTAGAGCAGTCTTCCAATCAAAAGGCTTACGTCCTTAAAAAGCTGACTTATCCTGCATTACTTTTAGTCGCGGGAACCGGATCGGTCGCATTTATGTTGACCAACGTCATTCCGACTTTTCAAAAGATGTACGACGACGCTGGGGCAAAGTTGCCTTGGGTGACGCAAGCATTGATCGATCTGTCGGGCGTGCTAATTGACTATTCGATTTTGATCACCATTGCGATAGGTGCACTGGGAACGCTCGTCTTTTCAGCGTTCAAAAATTCAACTTCGCGGCGCAAGATCGATGAGTTTTTGATCAAATGCCCGCTGATTGGTGAATGGTTCCGGAAATTTGCGATCCTGCAGTTTTCCGAAGTGCTTGGCAATCTGATGGAAAGTGGCTTTACCGTCGCCGAAGCTCTTCCATCGGCATCGCGGGCGATTTCCAATCGGCACGTGCGCGAAAGGATTCAAAGCTTGTACACCGCGATTCGACGCGGCGAAAAATTTAGCAACGCCATTGAACGCGAAGGTGAGTTATTTCCCGCCGTTGTAAAGCAGTTGGTCATCGTTGGCGAACGCACCGGACGTTTAGCGCCCGTGACACGCCAAATTCGCAAGCACTTGCGGCAGGATGTTCAATCGACCACGGACGCGATCGTCGCCGCGATCGAGCCAATTTTAACGATGGGCCTTGCCGTCGCTGTTGGCGGGATTCTGCTCGCTGTCTATTTGCCAATGTTTGATCTGATTGGCAAGGTTGGAGGCTAGAGTTGCGCACGCCAATGTCATTTCGTCGAGGCCTTTCGTATCTGGAAGTCCTCGCTTGCGTGACCATCATCGGCGTGTTGTCACTCGTCATTGTTCCGCGATTGGGGCAGGGAAAAGACAACGCGTCGCGATCGCTTTGTGAATTGAATCGGCAGATGATCGAGATGGAAACGGTTCTGTTTGCCCGGCAGTACGGTCGTTGGCCCAAAGCGAACTTATCTGACATCGCTGATCAATCAAAGTTTTTCCCCGACGGTTTGCCGAAGTGTCCGGTCGACGAATCGACCTACACCATCGACGTCAAAACGGGGAGGGTAAACGGACATCAGCATTGAAATGAATTGGACTGTTTCAATTGTGTGCAAAGCTAACTTTGTCAGGAAACAGTCGGCGATCGTACATCCCGGCGAGACGCTACGGATTTCATCGATGGAAACGGATTTCGTCAGTTAGCGGATATGTCAAGAGTTGCCCTATGAATCGTTATTCATCGCGACGGCGCGGATTTTCACTACTCGAACTGCTTGCCGTGATCACCATTTTGGCGGTCATTGCTGCAGTGGTGATTCCTCGTATCACAGCGTCGAAAAAATCGGCTCAGCAAGAAGTCAACAAGCAGAACATGGCCGAAATTAACGCGGCGGTAGAACGTTGGTACTTCGAAAAAGGCAGCTATCCAAAGAACAATCTTTCGGATATCGGGACTGACGTAAATTACTTTCCCGAAGGTATCCCGCGAAATCCTGTCGACAACTCCCGCTACCGTCTTGATTCAGCAACACATCGTGTGAAGTAGTGCCCAAGAAGAATTGGGAAGCTGCCTGCGATTGAGCTACATCGTTTTCCATGTCGAATCATGTTGTTGCCGACATCAAGAATGACGTTCCACAATCGCAATGCGATGACCTTGATCGAATTGATCGTTGTGATTTCCTTGATGGGGATCTTCGCAACTGCCGCGATGGCTCGATTTGGACGTAGCACCATAGGGGACACCGGCGCGAGGTCAGAAGCGAGCGTACTTGCAAACGCCATTACCAATGCTCAGAACGCGGCGATTCGCACTGGAGATTCTCATGGCATTCTGCTTTCCAAAGCAGATGGCGATCGATGGGTCACGGTTCGCAGGCGATCTTCTGGGCATCAAGAAACGGTCGATGAACATCAAATTCAGGATGATGTCGTTGTCGACGCAAGCCGGACAGAAATCTGGTTTGACTTCGAAGGACATGGCACTGCTTACTTTGACGCTGGGTTTCGAGGGCCAAATCGACAATACAAAGTCGAGGTGTTGCCGCTATCACAAGCGGTTCGTGTGACGGAGTTGTCGCATTGAGCACGAAGCCAACAACAGATTTAACGGAATGTCGTCCAAAGCAGTCTCGACGACCAGGGCAAACGATGCTGGAGTTAGTGGCCGCATCGGCGATCATTTCCATCGCGATCGTCCCCGCTTTGGCGGTGATGCGAAAGCGTGTTTTGGCATCGATGGACCTACGGCATTACGAATGGATGCATTGCCGCTGTGTCGCTGTGCTCGAGCAAGCGATGGCGACGACGGCTGCATGTTGGGAAATGAATACGACAGATGGTGTGCTGGGCAGCGTCGATTCGACTCCGTTCAGATATATGACAGTGGCATCCGACCGGAATTCGGTTGGCGGAGTGCCAGGAAAACTTGCTGTGGTCGACGCATTGGTTTTTCGAGACAGCAATCGCAACCGAACACGCGACGCCGGTGAAATCGAAGTTCGCATGGCAACAAAAGTCGCAAAGACATTGACCTACCAGGAGATAGCGAATGATCGCTAACAAATCGACTCGACGACAAGGTATCTCGCTACTTGAGATGGTTGTTGCCGGGACAATGATCACGACGATCATGATGGGACTCGCACTCGTTTTTCGCACCGCAGGTCATACCTGGGAAGTCGTTGACCGCGACTACGCTGCCGAGCGTCAAATTAGTAGCGTTGTTCGACACTTCGTTCGTGAATCGCGAGAAGCTGCTTCTGTCATTTCGATCTCCAATCGGGGAGATCAAATCACATTGTTGATGAACGACAGTTCCGTTCGAACATGGCGGCGAGACGAAAACGGCGAGGTCCAGTATCAAATGAATTTCGACCAGGCTTTCAAGCCACTGGCAGACGGAATTGAACAGTTGCAATTCACAGGCTTCGACGCCGCCGGGGTCCAAGTCGACGATGATCCGACGGACATACAACTTGTCAGGATAGTTGCTCGGTCACAACGCGAAACAGCCCAAGATGCATCGCTAGAACATGAAAGTAAAGTTTGGATAAGGACTTGGTGATGTTCCGCAATCCCGATCCACGACGCAGAAGAGGTGCTGCTCTTCTGATTGCGATCTTCGTGATGACACTTGTCAGTTCACTTGTGATCGGGATGCTGGAATCGGAACGTGTCCGTTATCAGGCCTTACGAAACTCCATTCAGTGGGATGAAGCTCGATATTTAGCCGAGGCCGGTGTGCACGACGCACTGATGAATTTGGAACAGGACTACAGCTGGCGACTTGGCGTACCGCCGACTGAATTTCCGCCAGGTAGCGGGAAAATATATTCCGCCACGGTGTCGAAGACAGATGACGGGTTGGTTCTAGTTCAAGCGACTGGCAACGCGGGAAACAGCACACGCTACCTCTCGGTGACAGTAAAACAAGGTGGCTAGCGACGGAACCAATCGATGAACCAGAGTTCAAAAGATCTGTTAACGGCGATCGGTGAAGAACCTTCACCCCTCGAGCGGCGCAGCCGGTCGGATTTATCACAGGCAAACAAAAGCTCGCGTCGTGTGCGTTTTGATCGCCGTAGAAAAGCGAGACTTTCGATCGGTTTGGAGATATCCCCTAGCGGAGTTTCGCTTGCTTTCACTGAAGCCGTTAATGACAAAAAACGTTTGATCGTTGATCGTGTCGAATTCCCCGCCGACCGAGGGCCAGCCAAAGGTGATTGGAATGATGGAACACTTCAGTCATGCCTTGTCGAATTAGTTCAGCGGCACGGGTTGTCCGGACAGGCGGTCCACTGTTCCGTTGGTGGGAAGCCTTGTGTGACACGCATTTTGGCTGGTCCGGATCAACAAGTTGACAACGAACTTGCGGAACTGGCTGGCCGCACCGAACGATACATCGGGATGGGAGTCGGCGAAAAGGTTCGTAGTGAGTTCACCTATCGAATCGACGCAAAACGAAAGCGTGTCTGGGTGACCGTCGCGATGCGTGATGTTGTCGAAGCGGTCGCCAAAGCGACCCGAGCAACGGGGTTGCGACTGGCAAATCTTGAACACACGATGTTGGTGCTCAGTCGTGTCCTGCACAACCACGGACGAGACGCCCAAGAACCTGTCTTGATGGGAATTGATGACCTGGGGCGGATTGATCTAGGAATCAGCTACCAAGGGCGTCTTCTGCTGGACTACCGACCCGCAATGCCGGATGAAGACATTGACCAAGCGGACGTGATTCAGCGTCACCTGAAATGTTTGCGACGCTATGTGCAAGCACAGTTTCCAGATGCGTCATCAAACCTTGATAAGATTTATGTCGCTAGTCCCAGCGACCACGCCGTTTCAGCGGACAAGTCGACAGGTGACAAACAGGAACGAAATTTTGAGCTGGCTGAATACGCGTTTCCTTTTGCTGAACTTTGCGATGGATACGAAATTGCCGGTGACTGCGATCCGAGTACGAGTCTGATCGCGGCGATCGGACTTGTTCGCGATCAGCAATCCAGCCACGCAGTCGTTGACGCCAATAATTTGGTTACCACGCTTCAGATGCAGCAAAAGCTTCCTTTGCGAAAGCTGATGAAGGCGACTTGGCCGATTACCACGATTGCGGTCGCGACCATCATCCTTGTGATTATGGAGTTTCAAGTTGCCGGTCGGATCCATGAAGCAGAGGCAAAAATAGATTCGCATTTGTCAGAAGTGGATCATCGCGATCAATTGCGTGCCGACCTGACAAGTCGCATTGAATTCGACAAAGAGATCCAGCAGGTAAAGCAATCGATCAAACGACCTCAATGGGCGGACATCATTTGGGATGTTGGGCATGAATTGCCGGAGCGAATGTGGTTGGAGTCGATCCAATTTCACAACGACCAAACACTTTTAATCGTCGGTGTCAGTCGATCCGACCACGGTGTATTCGACTATCTCGAACGCCTGCGAAATTCCAAGCTTTTGACGCGTGTTTCACTTCAGTCGACTTCGTCACATCGAGGTGCGTCAACGACTGATGTGCGATTTGAAATCTCGGCCCAAATAAGTCAGCCTGAGGCTCCAGCGAAACTGGCAGAAAGCGACGCATTGGAGGATTACCTTCATGGCTAACCAGCTTGTCAATCAACTTTTGAACCATCCCAAGCGACAAATGGTCGTTTGGGCGACCGCATTAATGATAGGGCTATTGATCACGCTGCCATGCTGGGATCACTATTGTTCACAACAGACACGTTTTGAAAGCCTTCAAACGGAGCTCTATGAAACAACGCTGGCATCGATGAATGTCGAAGCGATGGAAAATCGGCTAAGGCAGCTAGATTCGGTGGATGATTCGAACAGCCCGCTATTTGACCAAGATCGCGCCGAGCGTTTTCGCGAGTTGATTACCGAATTGACTTTTGACTATGGATGCCAGTTAAAGCGATTGTCACTTTCCGATGCACGCCAAACGCCGTGGATCGCTGGCAGGGACCCAAACAACGCTGATATGGACACGGACGAAGCAATCGAGAGTCCCTTCAATCTGGAAACTCGCTTGATCAACCTTTCGGCAAGAGGCCCTTTGACGAAGCTGACGAAGCTAATCATCCACCTTAACTCAATCGAAGAATTTGCGGTTCCGACCAATTTGACGGTTCAGCGCGAGGGCAATAACGGACATTTGGCTTTAGACGTCGAGATTTCCCTCTTCGGCCTGGTTCATCAGAACGATTCTCGCATGTGAACGCTCATGCTGTCACACGGACGTGCCAGCTTCACGAATCGATCACGCGCGATCGTCCGATTCGTATTTTGATAGGGCAAAAGACGGCGAACCAGTTCGCTATCGATCAGCCGGCAACACTCGAACCGGTTGGTGTTAAGGAGAACGAATCTTGCTCGCGCTCGACAGCAAGTTGTATCGACGATTCGGAATTGTGATGGCGAAGCTCTTTGCCATCACTTGGTTGATCGCACACTGTCACAACGTGTCGGCACAATCTTCGTTTTTTGCCGATGAAAACGTTCCTGTCGAAGTTCGGCAGAAACTTGAACGCAAGTACGATCTTGATTTGCGTGATTCAACTCTTCTGGAATCCTTGTTCGCGATCCGCGATGTCTGCGGAATCAATATCGTTGCTGGGAATGAAGTCACAGGGACAGTGAATGCATCCTTCGAGAACACCAGCGTTTTTGATATTCTTGATTCGCTGTTGATCGCCCGCGGGTATGGCTATCGCGTTGTCGGTAGTAGCTTGGCGGTTGTGCCGCTCGATCGTCTTGGAGACCAGTTGCCGTCGTTCGAAACTGAAATTTTGTCTCTTATAGAAAATCGTGCCGAGGACCTGCTGCCGTCGATCGATTCGTTGCTTTCTCCGGAAGGGCGGGTGCACGCGATCGAAAGCAGCAATTCGGTAGTCGTTATTGACTACCCAAAGCGAATCGAAAAGATTCGATCCCATTTGGATGCTCTTGAACTTGCCGCAAAGAGCTATCGTGGTCGAATGCCCAATGATTCGCTTTCCTCTGCATCACTTGGTGGGACATCCGTACCGGCCAATCCTTCAGCAGTAGTGCGAGTCTTTCGCACCCAGTACGTTGACGCCGCAACGATTTCGACGGCGGTCAATGCGCTGCTGAGCGAAACCGGTCGCATCGCACCTATCGAACTTGAAAATAAGTTGATCGTTTCGGATCGACTGCAGAATATCGAGCAGGTTGCCGCTGCAATCGAACAGCTTGACCAGCCTCGCCCACAGGTTCGTATTTGGGCAATGATTTACGACTGCAGCACCGATGATTTGGATCGGCTAGGCGTCAATTGGAATAGTTCGGCCGCAAGTACGGCGGTTGACGCGGCTACAGGTGGAGCTGCGCAATCAGCGGTCCTAAACACCGTGACGTCGACTGTCGGGACGGGGACCAATGGACTGCTAACGATTACCAGCTTGAACGATCAATTTGATCTTCAAAGCGTGATCCAGGCACTTCGAACTGCTGGTGACAGTCGCCTGCTAGCGGATCCAAATGTCGTTGTGATGAATCACGAGACGGCGGAGATCGAAATCGTTACCGAAGTCCCCTACCAACAATTGACCCAAGGGATCGATGGCGGCACGATCGGAACGACTGAGTTCCGTGAAGCCGGTGTCACATTGAACGTAGTCCCACATATTGCCGACGATGGGACAATCGCCATGGTCGTCAATCCTCGCTTTAGTTTGCTCACCGGGTTCAGCGAAACCGACAATGCGCCGATCATCGACCGTCGCGAAACCAATACTACGGTTCGAGTCGCAAACGGGCAGACCATCGTCTTAGGGGGGCTTCGGCAGCGAACGAGGATTTCGGAACAAACTGCAATTCCGGTGATCGGAACGTTACCCGTCGTGGGGAAGCTATTTCAACACCGGTCTGCCAGCACCCGTGAAAGCGAGTTGCTTGTGTTCATCACACCACAAATTGTGGGTGATCATTGTGTTGGTAGCCAACGGGAAAACTGTGTGGAAAAGTTCTTGGCCAACCAAGTCCTTCAAACACCAACCGATCCGATTCCGTTTGGTATCGAGGCGGTCCAGGCAGAACAGAAAGCGTCCCAAGGCCCGGGGCATCAAATTATCGGGAAGTTTGGAAGTGATCTAATGACAAAAGATCCCTATCCCAATCACTTCAACTGGACCTCACAGCATCATCCCTCTGGTACCACTTTAATAGGCGAACCGGAATTGATCGAGGTGGATGTGTACGATGTGCAGACCAGCGCGAGTTGGTTGGATGCTGCACACGAGTAGATATCGCGTTCAGGATCATGGCGGCAAAAGCTAGATCGTTGTTCCGTATCGTTTTCCAAATGCGGAGCGATCCGAATTGCGTCGGTCCGGCTTTCCATCGAAGTCGAATACTTCGGTGAAGCTGCCATCGGCGTAATATTCATCGAATCGATCAGAATCGTCGGCATCGACATCTCGATCGGCATCGAAATCACCAAAGAGACGGAAGAAGTCATCGACAAGGTCATCACCGATTCCTGGACCATTGGCGTCGATGCCCAAAACCGAACCGCTGATTGTTAGACGGTAGTTGGCGTCTGCCAACATTGGAGCTCCTCCTTTGCCTTGTCGCGAACTCGGTTCAATTCCTGACCGACCGGAAAACTGCAGGACGACGACCTGTTGGCCATTAATCGTTTCACTGCTGACAACTTCCAAGTCAATCATGTCACCGGCATCGCGTCCGGAGGTCACCTGTAAGGCAAAGCTGCTGTCGGTGACTGGCCCGACTGGTATTGCGATCGGTGCGCTGAATGTGATCTGAACGTTTCGGATGATCGATCGTTGTCCAGAACCGTCAGCGCTGTAGTCCTTTTCTGACGCAGCGTCTTGGTTGAAGTAGACAATGTTGGCAACTTGCAACGGTGGGCCACCGAGATCGTCATTCAAGAGCGTTGCGGTCGCTGTGTCATTGCCAGCGACGACATAACCGTCGCCTGCGACCGCTGCAATAACCACTGTTTCATCTGGTTCGATGGTTCCATCAACGGTTGGCATAACAGTGACGGAGACAGATGCTTCACCAACACCAAAGGTGATGTGATCCGCATCCGAAATTGTGAAGTCGTCGCCCAAGATCGCGGTTCCGCCAATATTGAAATTGATTTCCAATGCGGGCGTTTGGGCGGTGACATCGGTCCGTGTGAAAGTGAACGTCAACGGTTGACCGGAATCTTCGGTGACCGATGACGGATCAACCGAAACGGAGACGACTGGAAGCACAGCTTCCTCGATCGTTACCGTCGCCGTATCGGAATCGTCGACGGCGGAGTTTTGAGAAGACAACTGAACCGAGAATGTTTCTGAGGGTTCGACGAGGCCGTCCGCGATCGTCGCGATTTGAAGGGTGTGTGCTTCACCAGCGTTTCCGGCAAAACTGACTTGTTGAAGGGCGTTGTCAAAGTCCAAGCCTCCGATCGCCGTTCCGTCGACGAAACTGACATCGACGTCAAAGGGAGATTGCACGGCATTGTCCAAGCTGATGATCACCTGAGCGATGCCGCCTTCAACGATGGTCACGTCGCCGACGGTTAACGTCGCGGTGTCATCGTTGGAAATCGTTCCGGTCGCTGTATCCACGGCATCGGCGACGTAACCCGATCCAGGTTCGATCGAAACCGTTACCGTTTCATCGGGTTCAAGAACGAGGTCGGCAGACGGATCAATGATGACTTCGGCGGTTGCCGATCCGGCGATAAAATCGACAGACATCGTTGGCGGGGCAGGGAAGTCGCTGCCCGGTGTCGCCGTGCCGGTTAGTCCGTAGTTCACCGTCAGTGGGCCCGACGTATCGCCGCTACGAGTAAAAGTGTATGTCAATAGGCCGGCGCCGTCTTCTTGCACAGCCAAAGGTGCGACAGTTACAGAGACGACCGCAGGAATGATATCGTCGTTCGTAATCGTTCCGGTCGCATCAGGGGTTCCGAGGGAATAACCCGCCAAGTCGACCAGGGTCAAAATTGCCGTTTCGTCGGGTTCGACATCTGAATCGTCGATAGGGGTGATCGAAAGTGTGGCGGTGTCCGATCCTGCTGCGAAGCTTACCGAGGTTCCCAAAGATGGGCTGTAGTCGATGCTCGGTGATGCTGTCCCGCTGACATCGAACGTGACTGTCAATGCAGGGGTGTTTGCAGTCACGTCCGTACGAGTAAACGTGTAGACCAAGGCTTGCCCGGAGGCTTCGGCAACGGAGGCCGGTGAGACGGAGACGGAAACGACACTTTCATCGTCGTTGATGATTAAACCGCTGGCAGTCCCAGTCACGATATTTCCTGAAGCTGTCGCGTTGGACAACGTCACGTCAAACGCTTCATCGGGTTCAACCAATGTGTCGCCAGAAATATCGATGGTGATCGTCTTTGAAGTCTCTCCATCAGCGAAGTTGGCGGTGCCCGATGGCAAGCTTCCACCGAAGTCATCGACATTGACTGCTGATCCACCGACCGCCCAATCGACCGAAGTAGCGCCACTGGTGTTGCCTGATCGAGTGATTTGGAACGTAAACGGCATCGTTCCACTATCACCTTCGTTCTTGTTGGCGTCAGTTGCAATGATGGCATAGTCTGCCGGCGCGACGTCATCGTCGGTGACATCCAGCGTGTCTGAGGCGGTTAATGGGATCCCAGAAGTCAGAATGATCTTCGCGACACGTTGATCGTCTGCCGCACCACCTAGCACCAACAGGCTACCGTCTTGTGTCATAGCAGTTTGGTACGAACGTTGCCCGGTGTAGGTGCTTGTCGAATAGACCAAGCTTCCGTCACCATCGAATGTGGTGTCAATCGTTCCATCTGCATTGAACCGAGTTACGATGACTTCTCTGGAGCCAACACTCGGGTTCAAGTACCCGACCAAGACGACTTTATTGTCATCTTGGGTTTCGACGGAAGATGCCAAATCATCCTCGCCCGTATTTAAGTCAATATGCAAGATCCCGGTGCCATTGAAGGACAAGTCACGCGTTCCATCTTGGTTGACGCGGACGACAAAGGAATCGTCGTCGATCGAATTCCCATAGGTGTATCCTGAAACAAGAATGCGGTCATTGGAATCGATCGTCATTTCTTCGGGTGAAAGACCTGCCGTTCCCAGGTCGATTTCTTGGATGCCGGTCGAGTTAAATGTGGTGTCGATGTTGCCGTTGGGCAGCATTTTCAAAATGGCTAGTTGCCCTGCTCCGCGACCAACAGCGACAAAACCACCGGTGGGGAGTGCTTTGACAAGTTGTGATGAGTAACCGATGGTCGAATAGTTTCGTAGTCCATTCGAGCCGAAACTGCTGTCGCGTGTTCCATCGGCGTTGATCCGTAGCATTCGGAACGTGACCGATCCGTTGATCGATGTCGTTGCGATAACCTTTCCATCTGGAAGCAAGTCCATGTCTGCGATCCACATATTTGTGATCCCAGAAAAGTCGACGATCCCATTGGTTCCATAGCTCGTGTCGACCGATCCATCGGGCATCAGTCGCATCAAGAATGGGGTGGCGAATCCAGAAATGAATCTTCCGCCGACCAAGATCTTTCCATCTGGCTGAGCAATAATCGTTGTTGGGACGGGGAAGTTTGGACCCGGAGAAATCGTTGCCAACCCTGACGACGCGAACGAAGTATCAAGTGATCCATCGGCGTTAAGTTTCGCGACGTAGACACTGCTTTGGTTTGGCCCTTGTGAACCCACTAAAATCTTGCCATTCGGCAGATGATAGATTGGTCCACGGATCGCCGTTGATGTGTTGACCAGAGGTGTTGAAGCCAGGCCGTTTGTTCCGAAGGATGTATCGAGCCCAACAGGTCCGGAGGATCCGAACGAAGCGTTCGCCGTGATGGTGACGTTCTGTGTCCCGTCGACAATCAAATCATCGATGGCATCCAGATTGACAGTGACCGACGTTTGGTTGGCCGGAATCGTCGCGGTCGTCGGGACCGTTGCTTCGGTCGTGTCGCTACTGGTCAGCGTTACGGTCAGCGGGTCCGGTGATGCGACAGAACGTGTGATGGTCACGGTTGTTGCGGCGGGTCCGTCGCCTTCGGAGACCTCCGCCGCATTGACTACTAATGACAAGGTCGGCACCACATCGTTGTCCGTGATGTTTGCGGTCGCATCGCTGGTGACGATCGTTGCGAAGGCGTAGCTGGGATTTGAAATCCGAACGTCAATCGTTTCGAGCGGTTCGATCGCGCCATCGTCAAGGACTGTCACCACATAGGTGCCTGAGCTTGCGCCGTCAGGAATGGTGACTTGAGCACCAGCAGAAATTGCTGCGTAGTCGGCGCCTGAGGTTGCTGATCCTGTGCCAAGATCTTCGATGTCGAATGTGATTGCTGAACCGGTATCGTTGACCTGGTCAAGCGTTACCGTGTAGACGATGTTTGTCGGGCCGGCTTCGTCACCGTGGGTCGAAACACTGAGGTCCGCGTCGAACAGCGTTGCCAACGATACTTCACGAATCGCCATCCCGCCGATCGCTGTATAAGGGCCGGTGTCTCGGTCCAAGTCGATGCGAATCTGTCCGGCGCCGTCCGCTTGGAACGTAATCCCATACGATTCCAAGGGCAGCGAACTGGAGCCGACGGTGTTGTTGACGAACAAGTCGTCGATGTTGAAGTTTTGGGGTATCGTGGTGGTTCCGCCAGCGTCCACCACTGTCATGATTTGCGATGTATTGGCGTAGCTGTCCAGACCAAAGAAATACAGTTCGTACGACGATAACGGGGTCAGGTTGACCCACGTGAACGACATCGAACCCGACGAATAGAACTGCCCTTCTAAATCCGAAAGATCAGGCGTGTGTATCGGAACGGTGGCAGGGTTGGGGGTTGACGCAAATGGTACACCGCCGTTGATGTTCAATCCGACGGTTGTGATGCTTCCGTCTTCGGCAGATAAGTTGGTTTGATTGCTCGTTGAAAAAACCGATCGCCAATTCGCGGGTGTTGGCGAATTCGAATTCACATTAAAGTCAACGCCGATAAAAGGCCCGAATGCTGCAAACTCATCGTCAATGACGTCGATCGATTCCGAACCTGAGATGTGATTCGACTCGAAAGCCGTGATTGTCGCGATCTGGTTTCCGTCGAGGATGCTGTCGTCGACGGCGGTGATGGGGAACGTTACGGACTGACTGCCATCGGGAATGACAACTGATGCCGGAACCGTCGCTTCGGTCGTATCACTGCTGGACAAGAGCACGGTCAAGTCGCCGGTTGTACCCGAGTTTCGTGATACCGTTCCGGTCGCGCTGCCGCCATTTTCTGACATGGCCGACACGTCGATCGAAACATCCAGTCGCGCCGGTGGGGGCCCGAGTCGACGCAGTGCCATACCCGCCAAAGCAATTCCGCTCGATCCCGAACCTGGCGACACATCTACCACAATTTCACCGTTAGCATCCGCAACGATCAACGAGGCATAGGATTCCAGTGGATTGCTGCTGGAGCCAATCTGGCCGTTGACATACAGCGTACTGTCCGGAACTTGGGTGAACGAATCGGTGTTTGAACCGGTGATCGTCACGTTGTTCACAAAGGTCGCCGTGTAATGCTCATAGGCAAAGACGTAGACCGCGTACTCGGCGCCAGGAACTAGGTCACTGAATGTCGATTGAACTGCACCCGACGACGTTGTGAATCCGTCCAACCCGGACAGTGACTGAGTGTGCTGAGGAAGTTGCGATGCCAACAGCGTTGAACCCGTTGTCGATCCGGATGAACCTGTCGTTAGGATGTCGACTTCTGAGGTTGTGCCGTCTTCGGCCAATAGGTCTGTTGCGTTGGCGCTAGTGACGAACAGGAACTGATTCCAATTCGCCGGAGAAGTGCCGGAATCGAAATCGATTCCGATTAACGGACCGGCCAACAGTATTTCATCGTCGACGATCGTGATGACTTCATCATCGGAGATGAAGTTGGTGGCTTCGGCAGTAATCGTGACGATTTGATCGCCATCGATATCTGCGTCGTCAACGCCGCTGATCGTAAACGTGACCGAGTCGCTACCGTCCGGAATGATGACTGTGCTTGGAACAGTGGCTTCGGTGGTATCACTGCTTGTTAGCGTGACGGTCAGGTTTCCCGAGGTTCCGGTATTGCGAGTTACCGTGGCTGTGGTCGCGCCACCGTTTTCGGAGATCGACGAATCATTGATGGTGACCGTCAATCGATCATTGGTCAGCACAAAGTGTTGGATTGCCAATCCCGAAAGAACGACTCCGGCGGATCCGGCAGCTGGTGCTATGTCGATGAGGATTTCTCCATCGGAATTTGCCGTGACCAATTCAGCATAGGTGTCCAGCTGAGCGGCGTCGGAACCGACTGAATCAT
Organism: Stieleria sp. JC731; assembly: GCF_020966635.1. Classification (NCBI taxonomy): domain Bacteria; kingdom Pseudomonadati; phylum Planctomycetota; class Planctomycetia; order Pirellulales; family Pirellulaceae; genus Stieleria; species Stieleria sp. JC731. The sequence goes on from NZ_JAJKFQ010000005.1 coordinate 665,418, forward strand.
TGACATGTAGTTGCCCGTGAACCAACGATTGGGTGAATGAGACTACGTTGTCCCCTGTAAAGGTGACTTGTTGTGAATAGTCTGCGGCCAGCGTTTCATGCGCAAATACATACAGCCTGTATTGTTGCCCGGGGATCAAGTCACTGATGGTTGACGTGAAGGTGTTCCCGGTGTCGTTGTAGGAGTACCCAGCGATATTCTGCAGTGACTGCGTATGCTGCGGGATCGACGATGTGGTTGGTGCACCAGTAGTGATAAATGACGAACCTGCGATGTCGGACTGGATATCAAACGGCGTCCGCTTACCGTCTTCGCCAAGCAAGTTACCGCCATCGATTTGGAACAGGTAATTATATGTGGTCCAGTTGTTCGGCACCGAACTTGAGAAGTCCACATCGATCCCGGCAAGATATCCAGTACCGACGACATCATCGTTGGTAACAACAATCGCATCTGAACCGGCCAAGCCAGACGGGATGATCCACCGTTCGACTTGGAAGTTACTGGTGTATCCTGAAAAGGTGACAACGTTCCCGTCCGGGGTGAACGCAGCCGCTCGGACCGCTTCAAATTGTGTCGGCACGAACGGATCAAAGATCTCAAAGCCGTCATCGCTGAACGTAGTATCCAATGATCCGTTTTCGTTGAACCTCGCGATCGCTCGGTCGTTTCCGTTGCCGCTGACGAATCCGCCACCGAACATCAAGATCTTTCCATCGTCCTGGATCAAGATGTCATAGCCGTCGTCGGACAGACCGTTGAAATCCAAGTAGCTAAAGCCATCGACACCAAAGCTGTTGTCGAGGTCACCAGAGCTATCGACTTTGGCGAGCAACCAATCCGAAGGTGCCTTGCCATCACCGACCACCAATACGCCACCGTCCGATGTTAGTTCAAGTTTGCGAACAGCCGGATACCCGTTTGGGGCACCAAGCATTCGATAGCCGTTGGTTCCGTAGGTGAAATCTACGCTGCCATCTGCGTTCAACCTGGCGGTAAACAACTCGGTCGGTGAACCCGATGCGGAGGCGGTTCCGCCGATCACATATTTACCGTCCGATTGTTCAACGATGCCCCGGAAGCTTTCATTCAAACTGGGGTTTAGCGTCGGCGTAGCGATGCCGCCGTTGCCGAAGCTGGCGTTCAAGGACCCGTCGCTGTTGATCCGGAATACTGAATCGCTGGACACGATCGTTGCCGAGCCGTCGGGATGTACCAAGCCGTCTTGGAAATACTCGAGCGGAAACGTGCGAGTCCCATCACCATCGAATGTCGTGTCCAGAGTCCCGTTGCTGTTGAGCTGTGCGAGGAAGCTGCCACCGAAGTACTGCCCAACGACCAAGAACTTTCCACTGTCCTGTCGCAAAATTCTGAACGGGCGAACGCTGGTTTCGCCGCTGATTACCACAGCTGCTTGACCGGAGGACCCGAACGAAGTGTCTGTGGAGCCGTCTGGCAACAGACGCAGGATTTGTGCAGTGTCATCCAGCGACGGATCGCGACCACCAGTGACAATGTTTCCGTTGGGTTCAACCAGAATGTCAAAACCACCGGGCTGGATGTTTTGCCGCAGCGTTGTCGCTGTGATCCCCGAATTTCCGAAGCTGGAATCGAGCTGGATCGATCCGTCATAAGTCGTTGCCGCAACCGTCAAGTTGACGATCTGGTTGCCGTCGATGTACGAGTCATCCACCGCATCGATCGGGATGGTGATCGAAGCGGAACCAGCTGGAATGGTAGCGGTGCTTTGAACCGAGATTTCCGATGGGTCGTGGTTGGTGATGACCAAATCCAGCGGAGCCGAGGTATCGGTGTTGCGGGTGATGGTCACCGAAGTGACTCCGGCACCCGCGGCTTCGGAGATCGCGTCGGCATTGAATTGTGCGGTCAGGGTCGGGGCGCCATCGTTGTCACTGATCGTCGCACTTGCGCCCGCGGTGACAATCGCAACGGCGGGATCGCTAGGATTGCTGATCGCTACATCCACCGTCTCAGGACCTTCGACGATCGCATCGTCAACGACTGGGACGGATAGTGAACCAGTACTGCTACCTGGGACGATGCTGATCGTTGCGTTTCCTGGGATCGCGTCATAGTCAACACCACTGGTTGCCGAACCGGTCAGTTGATCGACAAGGTCGAACGTGATGGTCGACCCGGTATCGTTGACTTGGTTCAGCGTTACCGTATAGACGATATCCGTCGGCCCGGATTCATCGCCCTCGGTCCCGACGGACAAACTGGCGGTGTAGTTGGACGGTGTGCCAGCAAGCTGAATCGCCGCACCGGCTAGGATCGCATAGTCGCTGCCTTGGATATTGGTGATCGTGATGTCGATTTCACCGGATGCATTGGCTGCGACCGTTAAGGCGTCGTCTTCGAGCGTCTTTGATGATGAAGCCAGCGACTCATTGACGTATAAAACGTGTCCAAGCGAACGAGTGTCCTGATTGAATGTCGGCAGGTTTGTCTCACCAGATATCGCGATCGACTGGTAAACATCGATACCGAAGTTTTCGGTCAGCAATAGGTAGACGTTGTAGTCGATACCTGGATCCAAGCCTGACCAAGTCAACGATATTGAATTGGTGGCGATATAGTTACCGCCTAACTCATCAAGGCTTGGCGAGTGAATCGGGTTGGTTGGTGAACCGGAAGGGTTGGGCCCCGAGGAGCCACTGATTTGAAACGAAAGGTCGACATCGGTCGCGAAGCCGTCTTCGCGAATTAGGTTGGATTGCAATCCCGTTGCGGAGACCTTCGTCCAGTTGTCAGGCGAAAGGCCTCCTGATTGGTCAAAATCGACACCGATCATCGGTTGCAACTCGTCATCAGCGATAGTCGCGACCACAGGATTACCGGCAAGTCCGATCGGGTAGTTCGCGTCACTACTGCTGCTGACCGACTGTTGAATCAGTCCGGTATGGACGCCCTCAGGCTGAATGTCATTTTTGCCGCGAACATAGATCGTCGCCGCAGACATGTCCGATCGCGTCACGGTGACGCTGCTCGAAAAGCTGATCCCGTCCGTGCTGACTTCGGTTTGCGAGTCTGCCGACACGGTCACATCGATTGGACTTGTCGGCGTTGTTGTCAATGAGAGCAGATAGGTATCGATCGGACTGCTTCCAAGCAAACCTGCTTCGCCGACGAGCGTTGAACCTGCTGATTCGACTACGGAAATTCCTGGCGCACCGGGATCCGAGGTGATCGAAAAATCGGCGTCGGAAATATCAAAGAAAACGTTGCCGACCGCGCTGACGCGAATTCGCGCATTCGTCGCGTCGATATTTGGAATCGTGACTACTTCCGAGCCATCGTTGGTGGTCGACGCAAGGATCGATATCGGATACGTCAGCCCACCGTCAATGGACAGATCGATGCTAACATCGGAGGTGTTGATAGGACTTAGTTCAGTGTCGCCTGTATCCCAGCTGATCGTTTGCTGTGAACCACCGGTCCAGTTGACCGCCGTATTGGGACTGGTGATGGCGAAAGGTGACGACGTGTTGATAACCGAAACCAATACGTCATCACTATCAACGCCTCCCATCCCATCGCGCACGGTCGCTCGGAAATTAAGATCACGAGCGGTATTGGGAAGGACTTCACCGATTGCCGCCGTGTTGACTCCAGCAGCAAGATCGGCCAACCGTGGGAAAGTCCGCGTCGGGTCCGTTGTTGGTGAAAACGAACGGAACAATGGGCTGCTGCCGTTGTCTGTCAACGGGAGACTCATCGCAGGTCCGAGATCCAGCTGTTCCCAAGTGTAGGACAACGAATCGCCGCTATCGGCATCACTACCAACGGCAGATAGTTTAAATGGAGTTCCACGCGGGATTTGGTAGTCGGCGCCACCGTCGACGGTTGGCACCGCGTTGCTTACCGTGGTTGTTGAAAACGGAGGGGCTGTCGAAGCGATCAAAGATTGAATCGCTTCAAAACTTGCGGCGTGAAAGTATGGATCGGGATCCGATTGCAAGTCATCTTGGCCAGAGATCCCGGCATAGCTCATCAAGGTCGAGCCGCTCGCCGGTTCATAGGCCGCGTCGCTGCTGCGTTGGCCAACAGTCGATCCATAGGTGTTGCCATTGAAAGTGTGTTCGGCACCAAACTGGTGACCGAATTCATGCGCAACCAAGTGAACCCACGATTCGCCTTGTGGGTTGACGTGAATCGAAGCTCCACGACCTTTGTTTGTGGTGTTGACGACGCCAAGTCCTGCGAGCCCTTGGCCGCCAGCCAGCGCCAAACCAAACACGTGCCCAATGTCATAGTTTGATGCGCCGACAATGCTATTCAGAATCGCGGTGTTCTCACTAAGCATCGATGACGTGTTGCCATTGGTATAGCCATCGACCTCACCTTCGGCGGTGTCAAAAATTGTGTTGGTGCCGCTGACCAGATCGAAGTGGATCGACAGCTCTTTTTCAAAGATCTCGTTAACGTCATCAACGAAGTCTTCGATCGCAACGAGCGCGTTTGCTTCACCGCCAAAGAACGCTGTGTACTCCTCCGTCGCCGCGATCGCCAAGCGATAGTTCTGCAGCGTGTCACCCACAGAAATGTTGTTCCCGATCGTCGCTGACAAGACGATGCGGGATTCGAGTTTTTCTTGAATCAGTCGTCGTCGTGGCTGGCGTGAAGCAGACTGGACGTTTCGAGAATTGACGCGTGCAGACCGGCGTGATCGATTCCGATGTGACATCAAAATGCCTATCAATCAGTTGTGTGGGGCAACGAGAGGAATAGGAGCGGGCCGCGGAATTTGGGGAGGGGGAAGCGGTGCCCGATCTTTCTGGTGACCGAAGGTCCAGTCACTAGAGGTACAGATAATAAGGGATATTCCGATTGCATGGGACGATTTGGCGCAATTATGCCCGCAATAGGTGGAAATCTGTGGAGTGGTTGGTGGACTGCCTGGGGGCGGCCGTCGGCTACTTCGGTTTGGTGCAGGGAACGCCTAATGTTGAACATCGCCAAATTTTGCAGACGCATTCTTCAATGCAGCAGACCGTACTGGTGTTTCCACGCAGCCGAGCAGGAGCATGGGTGCAGACGGGCTGGTGCCTTTCGCCGTCCTGTTTCCGCTTCAAAATGCGGTTCGGTCGCGACGGATCTGCTATCGTGTGAGTGTTGCCGATCTTGGCAGCGATTTCCCGCCTTTCTTCCTTCCTTGTTTGCGTGTCCCGCTCATGTCTCGATCTTTGTTCCTGCTTGGTTCACTGCTTGTTGCCCCGGTATGTTTTGGTCTTGGCGATACGACATCGCCCTTGAATGCAGGAGAGGTTGATCCGGCGCAGGAGAAGTGGATCGAGAAGTACAAAGGGCAGAAGAACGCTCCCGATCCGGCGGAGATGCTGGTCAATACTGAGGCTGAACCTGACCTGTCGGAAGGTTTCGTTCCGCTGTTCAACGGGAGTGATCTGGAGGGGTGGAGACCAATCGGAGGCGAATGCAAATTCGAAGCTGTCGACGACCAAGTGATTGGAACATGCGTTCCGGGATCACCGAGTACCTATTTAAGCAGCGAACGTACCGACTATCAGGACTTCGTTTTTACTTGTGAAATGAAGTGGGATGAGGACGGAAACTCGGGCGTGATGTTCCGCGCGAAGCTGCGTACCAACGGCGATAAGGAAACGGTCTACGGCCCGCAAGCAGAGATGGAAGGCTTTTCGCAGGACCGAGGTTGGTCGGGCGGAATCTACGGCCAAAGTTGCGGCGGGTATTTCTATCCGCTATGGCTTAAGGAGCATGCCGAAGCACGCAAGGCTTTGAAGAAAGGCGAGTGGAACCGGCTGACGATTGTGGCGAAAGGCAACGATTTCAAAACATGGGTGAACGGTGTGCCGGCCGCTCATTGGAAAGACGACGGAACATACGCAACCGGCTATTTCGGCTTGCAGATCCATTCGGGCAACTCGGGCAAAGTTCGTTGGCGGAATGTCCAAGTGAAAGAGCTTTAATCGTACTTACTTAACTATGGTGACCACTGCATCTGCAGATGTGGTGGCGGTCTACTCATCGGTGCCATGTAGCACGCGGTGACTCTTTTGTCCCGTCAAATCTGTCCTCTTTGAATTGTCGTTGTTTAGCATGAGAAATGTTCGACGAAGGCTCGCTGCGCTCGTGCCCGCTCTGGTGTTTCCCCTCGCATCCGCTTTTGCTGATGCGCCCTGGCCACAGTTTCGGGGTCCTGGTGGCGACGGCGTTGTCGTCGGGCAAAACATCCCGTTGGAAATCGGTGAGTCGAAAAACCTGCTGTGGAAAACCGAGCTTCCCGGAAAAGGTTGGTCATCGCCCGTCGTCGCGGGTGGTGTTGTGTTGATGACCACCGCGATTGAAGTGATGGCCAACGAAGAAGAGCGGATCGAGATCCTGCGTAACGCTGGGGTCGAAGAACGGCAGATGAAACAAAGGGCGGTGGCGAAGTCGATTGACTTGAAGTTGGTCGCGGTCGATTTCGAAACTGGCAAGCTGGTGAAGACAGTTGATCTGACTTCAATTGAGACCCCGGATCCTATCCATCCACTTAATAGCTTTGCTTCACCCACACCGGTCGTTGATAGTGGTCATGTCTATTGCCACTTCGGGACATACGGGACCTTCTGTGTTGCGATGAAGTCAGCTGAAATCGTTTGGAAGCGTCGTCTTCCGATCGAGCACGCCGTCGGCCCCGGTAGTTCGCCTTTTGTTGATGGGCCTCGATTGGTTCTGATTCAGGATGGGATGGACCGGCAGTACGTTACCGCGCTGGATAAAAAAACGGGGCAGACCATTTGGGAGGTTGATCGTCCCGAAATGGATGCGCCATCGGGCGACCAGAAGAAAGCTTATTGCACACCGATCAAGATCGTTGGTCCCAAGGGCCGCGAGCAATTAATTTGTCTGGGCTCGCAATGGATCGTTTCACATCAACCGGAAACCGGCGCGGAGCTTTGGAGGGCCTACCACGGTAAGGGCTTTTCCATCGTGCCACGCCCGGTCTACGGCAATGGGCTCGTTTATTTTTCGACTGGATTTGGCAAGGCGCAGTTGTGGGCGGTTCGTGTGGATGGCACCGGCGACGTTACCTCGACCCACGTCGCTTGGACCGTTCCGAAAGGGATTCCGACCAAGCCGTCGCCAGTGCTTCATGACGGTTTGGTGTACGTCATTGATGACAACGGAATTGCCAGCTGTTTTGATGCCGCGGACGGATCGATGGTTTGGAAAAAACGCATCGGTGGCAAGTATAGCGCATCACCGATGGTGGTCGACGATCGAATCTATATTGGATCGCACGAGGGAGTGGTGACTGTGCTGTCGACGGGGCCTGAAAGTGAGGTGCTGTCGGAAAGTCATCTCGAGGGGCAGATCATGGCCAGCTTTGCCGCCGTTGATGATTCGTTGATTGTGCGCACCGCGGATGCGATCTACCGATTCGCTGAATAGTCGTTAATCTATCGCGTCTCTATTCAAGGCTGGCCAATACTGGCCGGCTTTCGAAAGCCGATGACGATAGGATCTTTTCGTGACACGACGCTACTTTGTTGCCGACTTGCCTTCCGCAGGCGGCGCGATCCCTCTAAGTGATGAAGAGGCGCACCACGCCGCTCGCGTCATGCGACTGAAAGTTGGCGACGAGATACAGCTCTTTGATGGTGCGGGGGCGCAGTGCAGCGCAGTTGTGGCCGCGATCGACAAGCGAAGTTGCGTTGTGACTTCGTCGGTCCCCGAAGCGGTTGATCGCGAGCCATCGGTCGGGATCGATTTGGCAGTCGCGCTGCCCAAGGGCGACCGGGCGAAGGAGCTGGTTGAGCGCTTGACTGAATTAGGGGTGCGCCGGTTGGTCCCTCTCGTTTGTGATCGGACTCAGAGGTCGCCTAGTGAATCGCAGCTTTCAAAGTTGCGGCGCGTCGTAATCGAGGCTTGCAAGCAAAGTGAACGCAATGTCTTGATGGAGATTGACGAGCCGTTACGGTTAGATGCTTACGTCGCAGCGATTGATAGCTATGGTGGCGCAGATGGTGCGCAAGGGACAGTGAAGTGGGTTTTGCATCCAGGCGGTGAATTGATTTCTTCTGCAATTCGGTCCGTCGAGGGGTCGGCAAGCGTCGTCATCGGTCCAGAAGGTGGCCTGACCGATGACGAAGTGCGGCTTTTGGGTGACGCTGGTTTTGCTTCGGTTGGGCTGGGGCCGCGTATCTATAGAATCGAGACTGCGGCCGTCGTCGTTGCCGCTTGGTTGGCGGGCTAAGCTGGCGGCTTCGTCTGGTGCAATCGCCGCTATGCAGGTCTTGGTGATGTGTTTCTGTTGGCGAACGGTGTGATCTTGCTGCGCTGGTTGGTTCGTCTGGTGTGACTGATCAGGGAGCGCAAACGTTGTGCTGTTGATGTTCGGTGGGTTCCGAAGTCGAGTACTTGGGCTACATTGTCTTTGTACCCTTCTCCGCCTGATTTCTAGTTCGCACGGAGTGCAAAGTATGGTCATTGGAATCGACCCTCGCGTTGACTTTGCCTGCAAGCTGCTGCTCGGTAGCCCGGACCATCCCGCGATCACAATTCACTTTCTTAACGCCGTGCTTGGCGGCGAGCCGAAAATCGCTCAAGTGCAAATCCGTAATCCGATCGCTGGAAAGCGATTCGACGAGGATAAGCTTTCGATTTTGGACATTCTCGCGACGGACGATCATGGTCGACTGATCGACATCGAGATTCAGACGACGCTTCCGGCGGGGCTCTCTAGACGTTTGACCTACTATGCTGCCAGCCAACTGATCGAGCAACTCGGCGAAGGCGACAGCTACCGAGACCTGCGTCCGTCGATCGGGATTTGTATTCTTGATGCGATGCTATTCAGAGACTCGGTGAGCCTGCACCTCGATTTTCAGCTGCGATCCAGGACCGGCGAACGCCTCACGGATTGCCTGCAAATCCATCTTTTAGAGTTGCCCAAGTACGTACCTGAGGCGGATAATGATGTGCCATCGGACCCAATCAGGCAGTGGATGCATTTTTTCCGTTTCGCTGGAACTTCCACTTTGGATGAGTTGCACCGCACGCTTCCCGACCCGGTCTTTTTCGAAGCGATAGGAGTCTTGGAAATGATCGCCAAAAATCCCGAAGAACGACGATTCTACGAAGCGCGTTTGAAAATGCAGCGAGATGAAGAGGCACGTCTCGTGGCTGCGGAAGAACGTGGCGAGGCGATTGGTGAAGCTCGTGGCGAAGCTCGCGGAGAAGCGATCGGGCGTGTCCGCGTTCTGCAGTCGCTCGTTGGCGTTGGCGAATCAAGTGTGGAGCAACTACGCGACAGGAGCCTTGAAGAGTTGTCTGCGATGGAAGAGAGCTTGAAGCAGCAACTTCGCGAACGCGGCTAAGCTTGGGGCAGTCGACTCTGTGAACCCCCGCCGTACGGCTTTCGCAATTAACTATGCGATGTCATAACGCAGCCGGCTGCGTTTGTGTGTCTTGGTTTGACGAGCAGGTCATGCGGACAGGAAGCGGCGGTAGTTGTTGTCGCTACCGCGACTTGGGGGCGCAACGCTGTCAAAGTGCGAGCAGCACTGCTGTGGTCAAGTCGCCCCGTTCTATGGGGCAACTTGTTATTGCGTTGCTAGCTGACAGCTATGCTTGGGGGCGGCCGTTTCCCCAGTGGTGTGCCGGGTGGATGTGTTCACGAACCGTTTCGGTTTGCTGAAAGTTGATTCGGCTGTTGGGTTCGTGGCTGGGTTGGGCTGGGATGGTTTCCGTCCGCGCGGTGATTTTGGATCGCGACCCTTGTGGGCCGGGTTTGCGTCCCCGGCGGCGTCCCTGTTGCTCGGGAATGAATCTTGGGTTTGCGGGGAATAGCAGTTTGCTGATTGCTAGCTTATTGATGCTCAGGCCGCAGGTTTTTGATTCTGCTTGAAGGGCTTCGTGAAGCGATCGCGGAATTCGAATTGTGATCATGCGTTCCGGTTCGGCCGCGTCTGCTTTCGATTGGTCTTGGCTACGGATGGCAGCTAGCATTTCTTGAAGCTGCATGTAGTGCTCACTGGTGATGAAGCGAGCGTATTCGTCTTCACTCTGGAACAGCTTTCGGACCACGCCATCAACACCCAAAATCGCGCGGAAGAATAGAACCCAGCTTCCCGTTTTGGCGAAGGCCTCCTGGGCCAGTTCGAGGGCTTCATGACAGCGGCTTTCGTAGTCCCCGGTTTTGTTCTCGACAGGGATCTCGAGGGTTGGCAGGTCAGCCTCTTTGTCGGGGTCTGGGTCGCTAGCATAGCGGAGTTGGTTGCCGCCAGAAGTTTCCTCGGGAGCCACCAGGGGGTTGAATTCCGTTGGGTTCATGTCGGCCATGGGCTAGATTCCTTTGCAAGCTTGTTCGGTCTGGAGGAGCGTTGTCGCAAGTGCGGTCGCTCGGGTGGATGGATGTGCCGATCTTCGGGGCCGGTCAAATCCAGCGTCGTAACCGTTGCTTTCAAAGGGACTTACGCAAGCAAAGCCGCGATGCCCTGAAACCGTGCACGCCAGGGTCGGCATGGTGAACAGCCCGTTGCACGGTATTTGGGCGTCGGTTGTTGATGCGGGGCCAAGGTGTCCATGTCGATATGCTTTCAAAAAAAGTGGATTTGCTAGGATTGTTTCGTGACTCTATCCCGGGTTTTTGCAAGCTGGTTTGCTAATGCTAGCGATGCCAGTTTTTTCGACGCCGATGCGATCGGACTGGCAGCAGAATGGAGTCTCAATCGCAGTGCTATGTCCCCATCGAAGTCGCTCCGCTAACGGTTGCTATCAACCCCCCGCAGCGACATCGCCTGCAGGGACACAGCATGTTGGTCGTTCCGCTCGTTGCTAGCAGAAATCCACTAGCGGCCGAGATTCCGGAAATGAGATCCGGGGAAATGAGATCCGAATGAGATCCGGGGACACAGCACTCCAAAGATGTTTCGGGGACATAGCACTCCAAGCATTCGGACAGGTTTCAAAACGAGCTTGTTCCGTGAGGGCACCGTGTCGATTGGCCAAAGGGGACATAGCTTTCGAGTTTTGCTATCAAGCTCGTGCGTGGAGTGCGATGTGGGGTCATGGGGCTGGCTGTGTGGTTGCCCTGCCTCCTGAACAAATGCTTCGAAGTCGACCGACCGCGTCGATCGGACACTCCGGCAGTCCCGCTGGCGACTTCGAGCTTCTGCTATGTCCGCGATTGGCCTGCTGGAGTTGCGAATCCGTGGCGTGCTATGTCCCCGGTTGTTTGTGGCGTGCTATGTCCCCGGTTGGTTTGCTTTCAAATGAAGTGGTGTTGATCGGGAAGATTGCTTCCTGATATAGCCCCTTTGTCAGGATTCCTACCTATGCCACTCCGACTTGATGCATGGCTCGCATGATGCAACCACGCCGCACTAATCTCTCTCGACGAAGTCTTCTTGCAAGCATTGCCGGGGGATCCATCGCCGTTGCCCTGAGCAGTGGCTGCAGTCTGTTCAAAGGTAAGAAGGAGGGAGAAGACAAGTCGCTGGCAGCATTGATGGATGTGCCGACGCCACCCGAGTTCATTCGGCAAGCAGCTGCACCACGGGGTCTGGCCCCGATTCGTGTTTCCGGAGTCGGTCTGGTTAACTCGTTGGTCGGAACTGGGGGGCCTGCTGATCCATCTCCCTATCGTGACCAGCTGGTCGATGAGATGCGTCGCAATGATATCAAAGACGCTTTCTCGATTCTCGAACAAGACACAAACGCTTTGGTCCGAGTGATGGGAACGATCCCCGCCGGAGCAAAACGGGGTGATCCGATTGACTTGGTTGTCGAGTCACCTTTGGACGCAAATGCGGAAACACTGCACGGCGGTTGGCTACTGGAAACTCGCCTGCGACAGCAAAAGGTGCTCAGCGGTCGCGTCCGACAAGGCGATTTGATGGCAATGGGAACCGGGCAGCTAATGCCACGATCCGCATTTGAAGCTGGCGACGATCCCCGACTTGCTACCCAGGGATACATTCTTGGTGGCGGCACGATTCAGGAAAGCCGCAATCTGGGGTTTGTCATCCGCCCCGAGTACCAGCACGTGAAGGTTGCCGCCATGCTAGCGCAGGCGATCAACCGCAGGTTTTTCTTCTTTGATGGGACGACTCGGCGAGGAGTCGCGAAGGCAATTGAGGATGACTATGTGCAAGTCGAAGTCCACCCTCGATACGAAAACGCTCTCGGGCGATTTGTTTCGGTTATCCGAGCGATCGTTATCGACCCCAGTGCGTCGGAGCAGCAAGATCGTTTGCGTGGGTTAGCAACCAAATTACAAGACCCTGCGACTGCGGCAGATGCCGCTCTACAGTTAGAAGCGATTGGTGAAAGCGCGATTCCGACATTGATCGCGGGCACCAAGAGCAGCAATCCAGAACTGTCGTTTTACGCTGCCGAAGCACTGGCTTACCTCGATCGACACGAAGCAATTGACCCACTGGTGCGTTCGATTCGTGATGACGCCGCATTCCGTTACCCAGCATTCCTCGCATTGGAAGGGACTGAGCATCCGGGGGTGGTGGATTCGTTAAAAAGCCTATTCGACGAAGACAGCATCGAAACTCGCTATGGTGCGTTCACGGTGCTTCGCCGCCGTCGTGAATCCGGCGGTGTGATGGCATCCAAACGAATGGGCAAAGCATGCATGCTTTACGAGGTTTCTTCGTTGGGCGCCCCTGCGATTGCGGTGTCGACCCGCGATACTGCAGAGATAGTTGTGTTCGGAAAATGTTCGCCCTTGCAGATTGGCGGTGCGATCATGGGTCCTTTAGGCCTGATTGTGAAGCCAGATCCTGCGGATCCGAGCCAAATTCGGGTCAGCCGATTTCAGGTTGGCAAGCCTGATCGCCGGCACGTTGCCAAAGCGACGGTGCCGGGGCTGTTGGAAGGGATCACAGCCGTCGGCGGCGACTACGCAGACGTCGTTTCTGTTTTGAGATCGGCCAAAAGCCAAGGCGCGATCGCAGACCAATTGGCGATCGACCCACTCCCCAAAGCATTGCGAACCTACTACCGCGACGAAGAGTCTGAAGAAGAGTAGACGAATCATTGCATGATCGTTTTTAATGATCGGCGCCAGTCACGAAGGATTGGCGTCGATTTTTGTTTGGGGGGAACTCGACCGGCGAGGATGCCCCCATCCAGGCACGTATTCGCATCTAGAGTTTTAGGCGGTCCATGATTGAACTAGGCGTAAACATCGATCACGTTGCGACGGTCCGCCAGGCTCGGCGAACCTATGAACCCGATCCTGTCATCGCGGCGGCATTGGCCGAACAGGGTGGAGCCGACGGCATTACCTTTCACCTGCGCGAAGATCGTCGTCATATCCAAGACCGGGATGTAGAGCTATTGGTGCAGACGGTTGCGATCAAAACCAATTTTGAACTCGCTTGCGCCGACGACGTCATTTCGATCGCGTTGCGAGTCCAACCCGACTGGGCATTGCTCGTTCCCGAAAGCCGTGAGGAAGTGACCACCGAAGGCGGCTTGAACGTGGTCGGTGACAATGGCAGGATCGCCAAAGCGGTCGAGAAGCTAAAGTCCGCCGACATCCTGACCAGCTTGTTTGTTGATCCCGATGTGGAACAAATTGCCGCCGCAGCAAAGCTAGGTGTCGATGCCGTCGAGCTACATACGGGACCTTACGCGTTGGCCCGCAAGGGTGACGTCACAAAAGAATTGCAGCGGCTCAAGGAAGCCGGCGCCTTGGCGATCGCCGAAGGAATGAGGCTGCACGCCGGGCATGGGCTGAACTACAACAATGTCCGTCCCGTCGCAGAGATCGATGGAATGATCGAACTGAATATCGGGCATTCCATTGTGAGCCGGGCGCTGATGGTTGGGATGAGAGACGCCGTTGCCGAAATGCGACGAATTCTGGATGTCGTCGCGGGCTAGCACGTCGCCCACCACTAAAGCTTCATTTGAGCGGGCGTGTTATCCTAAAACTTCCAGCGGTATTCCATCCGAGCACCATAGACATCACGCTCGTTTTCTCGCCAGCCATGCATGACGTCAAAACGAAGTAGCGTGGCATGGGAGATCGGGAATTGGTAGCGAGAGCCGAGGGCAAATTGATTGCCTTGGGCGATCGCTCGACTTCCATGCGGGGTCAGATAGCTCGCTTCGAGCAGCAGTTGGCGGTCAAGGCTGTCGCCAATCAAGTCGACTCCGATTGACGCCCCCGTGGTGTCAGCACCAGTGTTGTCCAATGTGGCAAAACCGTTGACTCCATCGGTGTCAAAGTTGATACCGGTGTTGCGGAGAATCCCACCTGAGATTCCGGCGCGGGCAACCGATTGTGGTCTGCCCCAGCCGAAAAAGAAGTTGCCATAGGGAACGACCGTCAGTGGCGATGCGGTGATCAAACTGGATTCGATCAGCAGTAGTCCTCCATCAGCGGTTCTTGCGGACTTTGCCCCGTCCTGACCGGTGTTGACGATGACTCGGATGCTGTTGCTGACCCTATCAAGGTAACGTCGGGTAAAGCTGACTGTCGCGTTGTGATAGCTTAGCGATTCGTCATTCCGGACGTGCAAGTACGCATAGCCAGCTTCGATGTATCCGCCATATGCTTCGATGAATGCTGCCGTCCCGTAGGCCTGTGCATCGTTGTCGTCTTTGAATGCCGGGCTGTTGACTTGGTCGAATGCGGCAAAGAAAGTCCAATCGAAGTTTGACCAATTCAGCGTTCGCGAATGTTTCGCCGGTAGCGCGAATGCAAAGCCGCTGATCGCGTCTTCCATCCAGATCCCGTTTTGAAACAACAGCGGAACCAAACCGGCTGAAATCGGCAGTTCGAAGGGCGATGACTGGCCAGCAGTCGCACCCAGGATAGCGCCCAAGTCGCCTTCGAAGAACGCCGTTGTTGGTGTCAGATTCATCTCATTGCGATATCGCAAATCCCCGTCGACAAGTTCCCAGCGGGTGAACCTGTTTTGTTTGTCCAAGGGGCCGACAAATGCATGAAACCGTTCCGAGTCGGTAATCCTGAGATCCAGATCCAAGTTAAGTCGACTTGCCCAGTTGTCTGTTCGATCGACAGCGTTTCGTCCGCTAGCGATCGCGGTTCGGTAGTCGCCGTAGATGTAAAACTGAGGCCGAACCAAATTCATGGGGCCGAACAGATCGATTCCGCGTGGGGTGATACCGTCTCCATACCAGACGCGTCCCCATTCCACCCAAGGATGCTGAGTCGGAACGTCATGCTTGGCATCGTAGGGGAAGGCCTCTTGGTCACCTGCAAACCCACATGAATCTGAACACGCAGTTTCCAAGCAGACAGTGGAAAAGTCGCCTCGATTGGCAACCGGTGCGGCCTTCAAAATATCGATGCGAGGATTGACGAATTGATCTTTGGATTCTTTCGCGGAAGCTTTCTGATCCGCAGCGTCTTTTCGTTCCAGAGGTGCAGGTGCGGCGGTCACATTGCCCGCGTCTTTGGGGGCTAGAGCCATCGAAGCTAGACGCATGGAAGACTGTCCAGCGGCAGGCCGTATCAAAGAGCCCCTCGTATCTGTCTCCGTAGCCAGCGTGTCAGAGAGGTCTCGCTGTGCCTTGCTTTGCAACAACGCGATCTGGTTTTCGCGAACGACCGAAGCGTTGGCGATTGAAGTCGAAGCAGCAGGTAGACGCCGTGGCCGTTGTGCGAAGGCGACCGGCGTTGTCAAAACGGCCGCAACGAAGGACGACGCAGTGATCGCGATCAACTTGAGGGTGGTCGAGGGCTGAGAATGGGCTTTTTTTCGAGGCATTACTTCACCCAGAATGTGTGGCTGCTGGGATGAAGATCCAAAGTGCCTTCAAGCATGCGTCGAATCATTTCAGGCGTGCTGTCGATTTGACGCATAAAATACATCGGCTCGGTTCGGCTGCGCATCCGAACGCTAAGGCGATAGGGGCCGCGTTTTGTCATGACCGATGCGGGGATGACATAGCGTGCATTGCGATAATCCAATGGAGGAATGCTGTGTGCTTCCATTCGGATCAATGGCGGATGGTTCAGGACTGAAACGGGAACCGCACCGGGCCGTAAGAAAACCAGTTGATCGAGCGAAAAGTTCAATGGCAATGCGGCCTCGCGGTCAGTGCCGCGGACATTGTTGATTAGGAACTTGGTCTGCAGGTTGAACAGATTCGCATCGCGCGGATAGCGGAGCGTCGCGACGTCCACGGAATGCATGTCGCAGAGGTCGCCATTGGAATCAAGGTAGCCGCTTTCCCAGACTCGGATTCCATCGGGATCGATCAATGCGACGTTCAGCCAAAGTTGTGGCTGGGCACCAAGTGAACCGGTTGGCAGGTTGTGTCCTTCGCTAGTGTTTTCGACCCGATAGCTGAATTGTAGGTCTTGGCCAGCGACTGGAGGCAGATCAAAGAAGGGGCCACAAATGGATGTGCTGGATTCCATCGTTTGAATGGCCGCGGCGCGTTTGATGTCCAATCGGTGCAGGTTGTCGTCAATGATCTTTCTCGCATCACGGCGGTCATCCGTGGTGTCCCATGGTTTGGGAAACGCCATCTGCCGAGTCACTGATTTTTCAAACGCTTCGGTTCCCCAGCCGGCTCGATAATCAAACGTCAGCCATTCGCGTGGACTGTACTGTTTCGCTTTGGGATTATGTGGAAAGATTCCGGGGTGGGCGATGGAGTAACCAGGGCCCCAAAACATGTGATTGGACTGCTTACGTTTTTCGCCGAACGGCTTGTCATTGATGTACGCCGCGAAACCTTCGTCATAGCCGAGCGGCTTTCCGGGAACTGCACCCATGTGACAGTCTTGGCAACTGACACCGCGCTTCGATGCTGGGCCGCTGCGATACTGGGCGTGAACGACTTCAAGCCAGATACCCGGATGCACCGCCACTTGGTGACACGACACACAGATGTCACTTTTGGTAATCGGTGCAAAGAAGCGACCTTCCCGGTGAATCGGTTGCCCGGGGCCTTTTTCTTCGGGTGAGAGCTTCAGCTTCAATTCTTTCGCATCTGCGATCGCCGCGCGGACGCCTGCACCACCATGGCCACCGTTTACAGGGGCATGGATATCGCCGGGTTCAATTCGACGGTCGCCGTTGCTGCGCCAATAATGCTCGTTCACACGATGGCATGCGATACAGGTCACACCTTCACGTACGACCGGAGGTGCGTCGAGGAAGCTTGCGGCGCGAGGCAGTTTCAGCTGCGTTCCGACTGGCGAATGACACCGAACACAGAAGCTCCCGACCGTTCCACGCGTCAGTTCAGTCATCGCTTGTTCAAAACGATTAAACATGGGCGAGACGGAAGCATAAGCATGACCACTGGAACGCCATTGGTCGTATTGGCCTGGGTGGCATTTGCGGCAAGTTTCCGCGGACGGGTAGCAGTCCTCCGTCCAAAGTGCCTCGTGAGGATCTGGTTCCTTCGAATTTGCCGATGAGCCAAGGGCCGCTTCGCCTTCTTTGATCGGAGAAGTCGATTGCTGCATCGCTTCCAATGGGTCGGCCTGACTATCGCTTCCAAGCAGATCGTCCCCACCAAGCAAGTCGTCACCGCCTAACAAGCTATCACCTCCGAGCAGGCTGTCATCGCCCAGAAGGTTTTCGCTACCTAGTAAATCGTCGTCGCCGGACAGCAAGTCGTCGCTTTGGGGGGCCGTTGGCCTCAGCGCCATCCGGTACGCAGCACGAAGGTGTTGCCGAACTCGTTCAGATTTTGTTTGCGTCTCTGCACTAGGCCTACCGAATTGACGCCATTGGTGAGGATCAATTGGGCGTGTCCACTCCGCTGCGCCAAGGTTGCTTGTGTTATTGGGTGACACCGAACGCGGGCAGTCGACGTTCCTGTTTAGCGGATTCGCAAACCCATTTGTCGTCCGTTGGAGCGGCAGTTGCGAACGGTTCGCTGGGGAATGAAACGCTGGCTGTCGCCAATCGTGATAGGACGGGCCAGAATTTTGATGGCTGAACGATGGTTGCTTGAAATCGCTGCTGTAGCTGGGTAGCGAACTGGCGGCTGGCTCCTGCGCGGTAGCTGAATTCGTAGCCATCAAAAGTGCAAGTGCAGAAGCAAGCACAGTTCGGCGCGCGGAGCGACACATAGCGACGGATGATGAGCCGCTCGCGCGATGAAGCAAGCCATCAAAGGCCGCTCGGAAAATCGCGGTGGATAGATTCATGGGCGTCGAAATGGCGTCGTCGCTGGCGTGGGTACTGCCAATCGTCCGCCGATCGTGCGGACAGTTGGCTTTAACTAGGTCTGCGATCGACCTGTTACGACCCGAATATCCGGTCTAGTTGCTGCGGCCGGAATAATCGACCCATCCTGCGCACCTTGACGAAGAAAACTCTAAAGAGGGGATGCTGTACACGGTACGTGGGAGGCCTTTCAGAGCTAGTTTTGGGTGAATGCGAACATTCTGAGGAGCGATCGGGTGACCGTTTCACATCATCGCTATTTGCGAGCTAAAGAAACGAATGGTCGCGGTTGTGCTGCAACCAAACCGAGAGGTTGCGGCCACGCCCTGATCAACGTGTAACACCCCACGAGTGTCGCATGGCACTTCACATCATTCCGCCGTATTGATGCGACACCGCATATTGGTTGACGAGTAATGTCCGAGCACATGTACAAAGTCGTTCCTGTCAACGCACAAGAAAAGATCTATCGCTGCAAAGTCGTGGGCAACACGGCAGCGACCTTATTCGTCGGCAGTGGTCGTTCGATCAAAGTCCACGTGCGTGAAACTTGTGGCGGCGGTTTCACATTGGGTGTTGAGCCCAAGCATGTGAAGAAAATCAAAATCGGATCTCGCTACGAACTGCATTACGACGACCGGCGGATGCTGATTGCGCCACAGGTTTTTGTCCAATCCGTGCAAGGCGAGCCTCGCTTGCAAGTCGTCACCGTCAAAGAGTATGAACCCAAGAAAGGCTGGGCGTTTCGTCTGCCTTTCACCCGAGGCCACCAAGTGGTTCGGCATCATAAAGGGACTGTCAGCCCGGCTGCCTACGGCGGGTTTGTACTGGTGTTGTTCTGTGTGATGGCACTTCCCGGACTGGGCGACAAACTCGGAACGGCTTCAAGGATTGAAAAGGCGGTGAATATCGTCGCCCGAAACGTTGGTGAAGTCGTCAAGTCGTTTCGCGAATAAGCGCTCGGAAGCGTCATACCTGCAAGCAATACAGAACGTTTGCCGGTCGCGAAGGCCAACGGAGCAAGTGTGTGAGCGTGATCGAGAGACGAACCGAGTTTCACGCGATTCGTCAATGCTCCTTTCTCACGATGCAGTTCTGCCGGAAAGTATTCGCCAGCCGTTAAAGCTTTCCTAAAGTGACTGACCGGCACAGCCGATAAAGACGGTGACCCGAAGTTTGGGCACCGTTTCTTTTTTGCGTCTCAGGAAAACTCGAGCACGCCGCGAAGGAAACGCTCCTGCAACGCGAATCGATCAGCTGACGCAACTATGCTCTTCGTGAACTACCGATCAGACTCTCGTATGAAGACCGTCTTGGCGGGCGTTTTCATCGCTACGATCAGTGTGCTGTCCAGCGGAGGATGTCGACTCTGCTGCGATCGTGAAGACGCAGCCTACGCCGCATATGGCGGTGCTTGGCAGCGACTGCAGCGAGATTCGGGACGAGTTGGCAGTTTGGCGGATCCTGCCGGTGCGAAGGTCGGTACGCTAAAAGATCGCGAGATTGATTTAGGCGAGGAGGCCTCGCGCAGTCAGATTTTACCGCCAAATGAAGACCGCCCTTCAATGCCCTCGAAAGAGGACATTCCGGAAAACTTCGTGCCGAAATTCGAAGAGGAAACGGACGAGGAGTTCCAAGAACGCCTGCGGAAGTTCCAAGAAGAACAGCTCAATGCCAAGGTTATTCCTGGCGCGCCGGCTCCGCCCGCGTTCCGCTAGTGCTTGTCGATCCTCTTGATGATGAATCGGTTTTTGGAATCGGTTCCCAGTCTTGGGGAAGCGGCAGTATTCCATGCCGAGTTACGTAGTCGAGTTCTCGGTACCGGATCGCAACAAACTGAGTCGTTTCGGCGAGCACCTCTTGAAGCTTTGATTCAACCTGCTGACGAATCAGAGACTCATCAACTCGGCCATTCGCATTGGCGACAGAGTTGTACGGCACGGTAAATCGTTCTGCATCTTTAAGACGCTTCCGAAACATTGATTCGATTCTGGGATCCGACGAGATCCGCACGTGGTCGAATTCATGATTGACGATTTTGCTTTTCCAGAAAACGTCTTTGCCCGGCAGATCTCTTAGCCAGACTTCGTGGCTTTGTTCAAGCTTGACGCTTCGAAAGCGAACGTCCACGCGAACGAACTTTTCCGTTTCGCTGTTGGACGCTGATGAATAGCTGCTACGGTCGTGAAACACTCGCCAGCGGGCATTGCTTTTGTATCGATATTGAAATCGAAATCGTGTCTCGCCAACTAATCGAGCGCGCGTCGGAAGAGTTGTCGGATCGGACTGCGGCTCACCACCGGTGACAAACTTTACGTTGCCACGATTGATCAGATCCGCAATTGTGGACGGCGGCTTTGGAAGGCTAGTTAGTGATACATCCTGGCTAGCTGATGACGCGATTGGCGGATTGCCAGGTTCATCAGCTGTTGTAGGCAAATGCTCACTGAGTAGCACAAAGGAGAAGACAAGAAGAGAGGTTGATCGTTTCACCAATGTCGGGCACGCCAACTGCAATCGCATTTCACATTGAAACAATTTGGCGATCGGCATTCGGCGAAAGGTTACCACTTCAGAAATCTCGTCAGCATTTCGATGCCGGGTTCGGTAAGGAAGCTCTCCGGATGGAACTGCCATCCTTCGATTTGGAAATCCTTGTGACGGACACACATGATTTGTCTTGTGCCACCGGTGTCGGTCCAGGCGCCAACTTGCAAGCAGTCGGGAACCGTATTCGGATCGATCACAAGGCTATGGTACCTCGTGGCGACAAACGGTTGGGTCAAACCTGCGAATAAGCCCGCATTGTCGTGGTGAATGTTATCGGTCTTCCCGTGCATCAGCTGGGGTGCGCGAATGATCTTCCCGCCAAATGCTTGTCCGATCGATTGGTGTCCCAGACAAACACCCAGCAATGGAACTTTCCCGGCAAAATGGCGAACACAGTCCACGCTAATTCCGGCTTCGGTCGGCGTACAGGGTCCGGGAGAAATCAAGATCCGATCGGGGGACAGAGTGTCTAGCTCGTCAATCGAAATCTCATCGTTGCGAAAAACACGCAGTTCGACGGAGGGATCAATTTCCCCAAGTCGTTGGACGAGGTTGTATGTGAACGAATCGTAATTGTCGATGACGATGACCATGGCGTAACTTGTGAGCTCGAGCCTGCTGTCAATGGATTTCAATCGGGAATTTGCGGTGTTTTGACAAAAAAGGCTTCTTTGCCAGGGAAGTCCGCAAACGCTCTTCTTTCTAGATCGTGATGCAACCTATAATGACATGTACCAGGCCACTTGCCGAGAGCCTGCCGTGTCACTTCGCAATGGAAAAGGAACGAAACACTCGGCGCTTTGCGACAGCACCTTGCGCGTTTAACATCGACTGTTTCCATCTCCATTCATTTCGGATTCAACTATCGTGCTCTCGGTTCGCCCAAAAGTTGCCGAACTTTCGTTTCACGTGTTCAGCCGATCGCTGCACCCGGAACTCTACACCGTCCATAAGTCGCGGCGGATAGAACGGTCGGCCTATCAGGCTCAGATCAGCATTACCAATTGCGGCCATGTGATCACTTGGAATCGGACGGGCGACGGTACCGCAACCATCTGCGAAGTCGCAACGGGGGCACATCAGCCACTGCCGACCAAACGTTGCATGATTTCACGTCCGCTCAAGGGCAGTCGGACCGAAAAAGTGAGCTGCCAATCGGGTGTTGCCTATCGCACACATTTCCAGTTGGAACCCGTCAGCCCAGACCTGTTCTTTATGGTTGGGCAGCAACTCGGGAAACAACCAGTCGAGGGGTTGTTGCATACCTTCGATTCCAGCGGCCGCATGTCCTTCGGAGCACTGAGCTATATCAACGTCGAATGTCGTCAGCGTTCGATGCTTGTTCAAGCGGTCCACACTTTTCCGGACGACTACGCGATCGTCAAAGTTGAATCGCTGTTCTCCTTGCCAGAATAATTCTGCAGAAAGGTTTCCGACTGCGATTGGAACAGCACGTTGAAGCCAACCTCCTCCTTGCACTGGGACCCCGGTCTATGGCAACGCCTCGTCGGTGTCGTGGATTTGAAGGGCGGTGAATCGGTGCATGCCATCGCCGGTGATCGAGCTTGCTACCGTGCAACGCAGGTGTTTCGTCATCCAGGTGGAAAGTCCGTCGCGATCAACGGCGATGCGGCGCTACATGCGATCCAATACAAGGCGGCAAAGTTCCGGTCGATCTACGTCGCCGACTTGGATGCCCTGACGGATGGTTCTGTCCAAAGTGAAACCATCGCCGCGTTGGTCGATAGGGTTGGTGCTCAAGTCGATTGGTTGCTGGATTTGGGCATCAAAGATTCCTGCGACGCAATTCCGGTTGCTTTGCAGGACCACCCGAGCACTTCATTTGTGCTTGCGTCCGAATCCGTTGTGGACCTCGATCTCGTTGCAACCTGTGCGAAGCGATTCGGTCAAACACGTGTAGCGATCAGCTTGGACTTTCGAAACCGCCAATGGATGTCGGCGGGGCCAGAGCTGGATGATTGGATCAGATCGATCGAACGCAATGACATTCGGTCGGTGATCGCGTTGGATTTGGGAGGCGTCGGAACCGGCAATGTTGACGCGGCAACACGATTGATTCGTTCGATTCGGAAGCGACTGCCAAAGCAGACGCTGATCTCTGGCGGTGGCGTTTCGGGCGAACGTGATGCCGATCGCTTGGTTGCCGCGGGAGCCGACCGAATTCTAGTCGCCAGTCTGTTTACCGGCGCCGCGTCACCTTTCGTCTCATCGGATTGAGATTTCGTTTTGGCTTTTCGGCTGACTCTTCTGCCGTCGGCTCGACTTTTTTCTCTGGTTCGAAACCATCGATCGAATCCCGAATCAACAGTTTGTTGATCCGCTGTTCGATGCCAGTCAAAAAGTCACCTTGGCCAGGAACGATGAAGGTATAGGCCACACCGTCGCGTCCCATTCGACCTGTCCGACCGACGCGGTGGACGTAGTCGTCGCTATCTTCAGGGACATCGAAATTGATAATGTGCGAGATCGTGCTGATATCGATCCCACGTCCGACAACATCGGTGGCAACCAGGATCTGTAGCGAACCTTCACGCAATCGTTGCAAGGTGCGGTCTCGCTCCCGCTGGGCCATGTCGCCGTGCATCGCGGCACAGGCTTTGTGCTTCTTGCTCAGTGCCCGCCAAAGTCGATCGGTTCCACGTTTGGTTCTACAGAATACGATCGCTTGTTCTGGGTTTTCGCGTTCGAGCAACGTCTGCAGCAGATCAAGTTTCTTGTCTTGCTCGACCGTGAAGTAGTGCTGCTCGATCGTTTCGACAGACATTTCGTTTTTACAGCAGTCGATCACTTCCGGATCCTGCATGTACGATTCGGCCAATCGACGGACCGTATCTGGAAGCGTTGCTGACAACAACAACGTCTGGCGGTCTCGCGGACAGCGACGAAGGATGCGTTCGATCTGCGGGCGAAACCCGATGTCCAACATGCGGTCGGCTTCGTCGAGAACGACGCACCAGACATCTTTGGTACGCAGCGATCGCCGCTGTAGGTGGTCGTGCAATCGGCCGGGGGTACCGACAACGATTTGGGCACCGTTTTCGAGTTGCCGCAGTTGGGTGCGGATGTTTTTGCCACCGGCCAGAACTGCGATCTCCGTCGGACAGCCATGAGCCAATCGCTTTGCCTCGCGGCCGACCTGATCGGCCAATTCACGCGTCGGGACGATGATGATCGCTTGGGGATCTCGGCAATCTTCGAGCGAGTCGAGCTGCTCGAGAATTGGAATCGAGAATGCGGCGGTTTTGCCTGTCCCCGTCCGGGCCTGCCCAATGACATCCAGCCCCTCGAGTGCTAGCGGGATCAATTCCGCTTGAATGGGGGATGGTTTTTCGAAGCCCGCCTTTTTCAGCGCACTGCGCATGACGGGAGAGAGGTCGATCGCGTCGAAGCCCTCTGGTTTTTTACTGTTGCGTTCCTTCTGCTTTGCTTTCATGCGGCTAGCATAACCGCAGCGAAGCGATTTCACTATGACAGTCACGGTCACCTTGCAGGAAGGAACGATATCGAGGCACGAGTTAGAGTGACCGGACCGGTAAAGACGCCCTGGGGCGTTTTGTTAAAGTTCGAAGTCGTTGACGTTCGCGGGGACTTTGCGGGAGACGGCCGGCTTCGGTTGCGATCCCAGATGTGAAGATCGGGCTGGATTCCGAGTCTGGTCCGATGGCCCCCAATTGAGATTCAGAGCAGCGAAATGTCTGCGTAGAACGTTGCCAAATCGAAGGACGGGATAAACAGCAACGCTTTATTAACAAGTTGCCCAGTCGAAACTTCAAAGTCTGGGCTATCCGCGAGGTAGCCAGCTGGATGTCGTTACGGAGTCGGACATCCGCAGTTGTTGCTGGCAACGCATTTCTTCTTCAGCCGCTTTCAATCGCACATGGACAATCACGTCGTCGCCAATCGGGACTCGGTCCAGCCATTCGATCGGAATATGAAATCCGTTGTTAGACGTTTCATCCGATTGGCCTCGATTGGGCGATGCATGGACCAGCTTTCGGACCTCGTCAGGAGTGAAGTCCCAGCGTCCCAGACGGGGATCGTCGGACTCGTCCAGCGGATCAAGAACGACGACGTTCAACTCCGCATCAATGTCGTAATTGTCGAGTGACAAAGTATTGCCACTGGCGTCGACCGCATTGACGACCAAGTACAGACCGTCCAGAGGCGTATCTTCGTCGGTCTGGTGCCCGCCGGAGAGCGTGGGGTGAATCTGCAGCCGATCAGGAACCGGTACTTCGATTTCCTGTTCGAAGGACATCTTTTTCAGGTCCGCCGGAAAAACGATCTTCCCTGGTGGAGTCGAGGGATCTTCCGCTGGAGGCTTGGGAGTTCCAGGGATGATCTGGTCATCTTGCAACTGATCTTCTGTCGGCGGCAACAACTGCTCGCCGGTACCTAGTGGAGGTGGAAGCAGTTCGTCGTTGGTATCCGGGTCCGGAATAGGCATTGGTACCGTTTCCGTCGGAAGCCCCAAACCGCCAGTTGTGTCATTGGCAGTTGATTCTGGATCATCCTGCTGAGTAGGCGGATTCGGATCCGTCGCCGGTTCCGCAATCGGATCGGGATCTTGCAGCGGCGCAGGTTCATCTGGCGATTGCGAAGAAGGCATCGGCAGTGTTGTGCCTGGAGACTCCGACTGCGGGCGTTCCTGCACAGCGCTCGGATCCTCGATTGCGTTTTCAGAATCCGGCGAATCTAGATCGATGACGTCGTAGTCCGGAACCGGTTCAGGGATCGCAGGTAGTGGGCGGTCTTGGAGTTCAAACGCAGACGGATCCTCGTACGGCAATCCGTTGACACTTCGCGCGTGTTCGAGTTTGTCTTGAAGGACTCGATTTTGGTAGTCCGCATCATAAAGCTGATCCTCAAGTACACGGATTTGGTTCGTCAGCTTTTGGCGGTAGTAGTCGTCTTGCGCGCGGCCGCGGCATCCAATTAATGGGAGCGATGCCAGTGCGAACGCTCCAACAGTAGCTACGCGGATCGAACGAGCGAATCGAATGCGGAATCGCGCTAGCTCGACCGAGTCTTTTGACATATTGCTAGCATCAACGCAGTCGCTTCTTCGATTGCGTTTGGTGAGCAACATTGGTCGGTGCAGATTCTTTTGTCGGATCAACGAGATACCACAAATTCACTCAAGTTCAACGGCGGGACGACCGAGGTGTACCGGTCGCTAAGCAGGCAGTAGCAGTTTGTCAGGATCGGGGTCAAGGTTGCCTGCCAGGGACCGGACAGATCAATTGGCAGTGAGACCTGGTTTTGCTAGCGATTTCGGCATGTGAAAACCTGGCTCCGTCGCAATCGGAATCCTGGTAAGTTTTGCCGGTTAAGAGGTTTCTAGGGTTTTTAACGATTATTCAGAATTTTCGTTTAGGGCTAGGGTTGAGGCCGTCGATACGGCAAGTGACAGATTGTGCCGTATCAGCCTGTGGCGATTCGGTGCATCCAGAACTGACCGAAGCCGGCGAGGAGACAGATCGCCTGCGGTTGGTTTTCCTCCCCGAGTTCTTTAGTGGTGACGATCGTGCCGAACCTCAACACCTTCCGCCTAGCAACAGTCGCCTTGACGGTGGCCGTCCTGCTTTCGCCGAGCAATCCTGCTGCGGCACAATCACGCCAGAGTGTGCGTGGTGACCAAACCAACCAAACAAGTGCAAGTCAGGCACGAGCTAGTCAGGCAAGGGCGAATTGGACGCCGGTTCGAGGAGCAGTCGCTTCGACTTCACAGCAACCGTCTCCCAAAGGCGTTTCGCGAACCGCGACAACCAAGCGACGTGTTCTTAAGCCGACAGACTCTGCGGCACCGCAAGGGATGGTGACACAAGCGTCGCACCAGATTCCCAGCCCTCCGCCAGTTGGCGAAACGGTGATTTATGAGCCAACCGTTGTGGACCTTTCGTGTGACGCGATGGATCCCAGTTGCGGATGCGATGGTGCAGGTTGCGACGCGATCGGATGCGATGCGATGGGTAGCTGCGGCCCTAATTGCGGTTGCAGCCTCTGCGGTGAACTCGCGGGCGGTCGAGCTTGGAGACCGGCGATCACCTTGAGCCTTCCCCAGGACGGTTTCGTCTCGTTCGAAGCACTGAATTTTTGGACTGACGGAATGAGTGTCCCGGCGCTCGTGACGCAGTCGTTGCCAGGATCGATCAGCGGTCGTTCGGAAGCCGGCGTGCTTCCCGGTGCGACTGTTTTGTATGGCGGCAACGATATCCTTGATGATTCTCGCACCGGAGGTCGATTGCGATTCGGTTTCTGGTTCGACCGATGTCACACCGTCGGTTTGGCAGCGGAGTATTTGGAACTGGAGCGTGAGTCTGAGGCGTTTTCGGCAGCTAGCACGGGAGACCCGATCCTTGCCCGACCGTTCTACAACGTCACGACAGGGATGAACGATTCGGAATTGATCGCGTTCAACGACGGACAGATCGCACTTACCGGAACCGTCTCGGTTCAAGCTTACAGCGAGCTTGTTGGCGGAGGAGTCAACTTGCGATTCCTGAAAGGCTGCGACGAAGGCTGCCGCGAATGGTTGTTCTGCGGACGAAACAATCACTACTGCACTCGCAGCGAATTCCGATTGGGATACCGGTTCATGGAACTGAACGAAGGTGTTTCGATTCACGAAGACCTGCTGAGCACCGGGACCAACCCAGGAACCTTTGACATCACCGACGCGTTTGACACCGAAAACCGCTTCAACGGTGTCGATCTTGGTTGGAGCCGACGAATCGTACGCGGCTATTGGACGCTAGAAAGTTTGATCCGAATTGCGGTCGGGAATACCAACCAGATCGTTCGCATCAACGGTTCGACTTCGATCGACGACGGGGCCGCTCAGTCCGGAGGCTTGCTCGCACTGACCAATCAGGGCACCTTTGAGCAAGACGAGTTCTCCGTACTGCCTGAGCTCAATCTGACTCTTGGATATCAGCTTACCGATCACTTGAAGGCGACTGTTGGTTACACCGGAATCTACTGGTCAAACGTAGTGCGACCTGGAGAGCACATTCCGACCGCAGTGAACCCTAACTTCTTGCCACCAGCGGTAAGCGGTACCGACGCCTATCCGTTGTTCAGCTTTGACACAACTGACTATTGGGCACACGGTTTGACTTATGGATTGGAATATCGGTGGTAATCGTTAAATCCTACCAGGTGTTTAACTTTGGTTGACACGGGGCCGATAGCACGATCAGAGGCTATCTCCCCCCGAACAAGACGGCTGCGCAAAGTTTCCCATGCGGAGTGTCCGTAACGCAAAGTCCTCTTTGCAGACACGTTGAGCATGCCTGACTTTGTGAATTAGGTCTCGCTTCCCCACTATGTGCGACCCTGCGGTCGAGTCACCAAAAATACAGGAATGTTCCCAATGGATTGGCAACGGATGATTCAGCGACTGGCTGGTCGCAGCCGTCGTTCGACGAATGAATTACGCTCTCGCCGGCGAGCATTGAAACTCGAAGCGTTGGCAAAACGTCAGCTGTTGGCTGTCGACATTGGGGCCGTTTCCGGAATCGCCTACACCGATTTGACGGGCGATGGTCTAAGCGGTGATGATCCCCGGTTGGAAAGCATCACGGTCGAGCTTTACAGCGACACCAATGCCAACAACACCTACGACAGTGGTGTCGATACGCTAGTCGCGACGGACACGACGGCGACATCCGGCGACCCGGTTCCTGGCGAGTATCGTTTCGATGATTTGGCGGCCGGGACTTACTTTGTTGTCCAGGGTTCGGCGGGAGCCAGCATCACCGTACCGTCACCTGCGATGGTGACCGTGACCGCCGATGATGCCGATGGAGAAACGATCGTCACGATCGATGACTTCACCACCGGTGCCCAATTGATCACGGCAAGTGGAGGCACTACGCAAACCGATAGTCAGACGGCCGCCAACGCGCTCGGCGGATCACGTGACGTCGAGTTGATCCATACCAACGGCAGTGGCAATACGACTTTTCAAGTCGATAACGGAACCGAGCTGTTAAGCCTGAGCACCGGCGGTGGTGCGCTGTCGCAGGCGACCGTGGAATATGACGGGGCTGACGGAGCGTTCGGATTAACCGTCCCACCGGGATTCGCGCCCGTTTCATCCTTGGCCGGGGGAACAGCAGGAGGAGCTGTTCCGACCAACACAGGGATCGAAGTATTAGCGCGAGCGGAAAATCAAGACGAGACGATGACGGTGATCGTCTTTACGTCCGCAACCGAAGCATCGCAGATCGACATCACGATTCCACAGGATCCGTCGCTTCAGTCGGTCTTTGTTGACTTCACCGATCCCGGATGGGCAACGTCGGGTTTCGCAGGTGTGGTTAGCCCGGCGGACTTCAACAGTGTGATCGCGATTCGGGCGACCGCGACCGTGACGCTTGCGGACAACGACATTTTCTTTTCCGTTGTCGAATCGCGTGGACCGGATCCGATCGAAGTCAACCTTTCCAATACTCAGCTGTTGCAGTTGGGCGGAACCGTCTTCGAAGACTTGGGCGGTGGAGCAGATTCCAACAACGGGACATTGGACGGTACCGAAAGCGGAATTGCCGGCGTCACTGTCGACTTGTATGCCGAGCCTGGTGGAGGCGGCGCGATCGATCCCTCGTCCCAGGTTGCCGTTGCGACAACGACAACCGACGTGAACGGCGACTATGTCTTTACCGATTTGGACGCGGGCAACTATCTGGTTGTTATTCCCGATTCCGATTTCGGCAGCGGGCAACTGTTGTTCGGATATGAATCGAGCACCGGAAACGATCCCGCACCTGATCCGGACGACGACGTCGATAGCGATGACAACGGTACCGTTTCCGCAGGCGTCGGAGTCGTTAGCCAGGAAATCACTCTGGTTGCGGGAAGCGAACCGAACAACGACGGCGATACCGACGTCAATACAAACTTTACACTCGACTTGGGTGTAACGCCGACGATCGATTTGGAGATCACAAAAACGCTCGATTCGGGAGCGTCAACGTTGATCGCTGGCGGTCAAGTGTTCTTCGACATCGATTTCGGGAACAACGGTCCGCTCGATGCAACGAATGTTGTCATCACCGACTCAATTCCTGTCGGGATGACGATCAACCAAGGTGCTTCCAATTTTGGCGCATTCACCCCAACGATTGTCGGTCAGGACATCAGTGTTGCCGTCGGAGCCTTGGCCGTGTCGGCGACCGGCTCGATCCGAATCGCAGTGGACATTGATGCCGGTCAGACGGCGGACTTGACCAACACCGCGACCATCGCTGGTGATCAGGTTGAAACCGACAGCACGAATAATTCGGACAGCGCTCTGGCTGATCTTGAAGAAGCCAACCTGTCGATCACCAAAGACGACAACACGACCGGTTCGGTCATCGCCGGTGAACAGTTCACCTATACGATTACCGTGTTCAATGATGGGCCCAATACGGCCACCGGCATCGTAGTAACAGACAATCTGCCAGCGGACCTGTCATTCGTCAGCGCATCGTTCACGACCGGTTCAGGAACCGTGACCGAGACGCCCGCAGCCAGCGGTCAGTTGACAATCAATGTTGATGACTTGGCAGATCAAGCCAGTGCGGTCATCGACGTGATTGTCTTGGTCGATGCGGCCGCCGGGACATCGATCGTCAACACCGCAACCGTTGTCGGCTCGCCGGATATCGACCCGGACACGAGCGACAACACCGCAACCGAGACAACCCCGGTTGTGCGGAACGTTGATGTCGGTGTGACCAAGTCCACCACGGACACTGCCGTCGCCGGCAGCAGTCTGACTTATACCTTCGCGGTAACCAACAATGGTCCAGGCGATGCTCGCGCCGTAACGGTGACCGACACCTTGGATTCTGCATTGACGTTTAGCTCGTTTGATGCCGGAACGTCGGGCGTCACGATTACCCAGAATGGTCAAGACTTGACCTTCGACGTCGGAACACTCGTCGACGGTCAAACGGAAACGTTTACGATCACGGTTGACATCGCTTCGTCAGCAACCGGGACGATTAACAACCAAGCCGACATCACCACCTCGGACAACGATACGCAAGCGAGTAACGATAGCAGCGATATCGATATCGTCATCAATCGAACCACCGATTTGATTCTGACCAAGACTGTCGATTCGGCGACCGCGATACCAGGCCAGGACACGCTGACCTATACGATCACGATTGAGCATGACACGGACAGTATTAGCGATTCGGGGATCGTAACTGTGACCGATGTTTTGCCAGCGGGATTGACCTTGGGACAGATCTCCGCGCCGAATGCGACATCGCAAGGCTTTGACAGTGGATCAAGCACGATTACGGTCGTCTTTGATCCGATCGCGATCGGTTCGACAGAGTCCTTCACATTCACCGCAACGGTGGACGAAGATGCGACCGGAACGATCGACAACACGGCAACACTGTCGGTGGCCGGTGGAGATATCGATACCAGCAACGATAGCGATGACGCCCAATCGACGCTTTCGCCCGAATTCGATGTCACGATCGCAAAGAGTGCATCAGATTCGACGCCGGCTTCGGGTTCCAACGTTACTTACACGATCGATCTGACGAACGATGGGCCGAGTACGGCCACCGGAGTGATCCTGACCGACGATATCCCATCAGGTCTGACATTTGTCAGTGGGACCTTGGATGGTCAGTCGGCGACATCCAACGGAACGACGGTGACGTTCCCTTCGGTCACATTGTCTGACGGCGAAACGAAGTCTGCGACATTGGTTTTCACCGTTGGTGCTACCCAAGACGGGACGATCACTAACACCGCATCGGTGACGGCGGATGCCGGAGAAACCGATACGTCCAACAACAGTGATTCCGTAGACGTGACGGCGACGCCAGAAGCTGATCTGACTGTCGCGAAAACAGTCGATTCGGCAAACGCACAAGCCGGTGACACCTTGGTCTACACCATTACGATCACCAACGACGGGATTTCGACGGCGGAAGGCGTGACGGCCGCGGACGTCTTGCCGAGCGGTTTGACGTTCGTCAGTGCGAATACGCCGGGTGGCGAAACGGTAACAACGAACGGTCAGACGGTCAGTGTGGACGTCGGCGATATCGTCGCCAGCGGAACGTTTACATTCACCATCAACGCGAGCGTCGATAACACGGCGCCAGCGACTGTCACGAACACGGTTTCTGTCCAAACCACAACCGGTGAAACTGATTTGACGAATAACTCCGCGACAGCAGAAACCGCTGTCGAGGCGTTCCAGAGCTCGATCGGTGGTGTTGTCTATGTCGACGCAAACGACAACGGTGTTCAAGATTCGGGTGAAGCCGGAATCGCTGGCGTTACGATAACACTGACTGGGACGAATGTCTTCAACGAGTCGGTTACACGTGTCGTTACGACCAACGATGACGGCGAATACTTGTTCTCGCAACTGGCAGCGGGAACTTACGACATCACCGAGACTCAGCCAGAGGACTTTGTCGATGGCCAAGAGACCGCAGGGACTGGTGCTTCAGCGACCATCAATCCCAACGCCTTCAACAGTTTGACCTTTGACGACAGTCCGGGCACCGCAGTCGATTTTAACTTTGGTGAAATCGCGGCGGTCCTGTCAAAACGACGTTTCCTCGCTTCTTCCTGATAACGCACTCATGACTTGTTTATAGCAACGTGATCGAAAATGCTGCCAACGGGAGCCGGTGGTGAATGTAGCAGCATGCGAGTCGGACGCGACGAGGAAATCAGTAACGCACGGTCTTTCGGGGGGAAGGCCGTGCGTTTTCTATTTGCACAGGGATCAAAATCTGGATTGGGTTGTTGATCCAATCATTCTTTGCTCGATCAATCTTAGTTCGACGCAGCAAACGGCCACTCGGTGAACGGCACATAGACTTGGTAGGTCCCATCGCCCAGGTAATCCCCCAGCCAATCATCGCGAGCGACGATGGTTGCGTTATCAACCAACGTCGCTGGAATCCGGCTGGGGCCGTTGGAAATTAAACTGACTTTCGCGATCCAATTCGCTCCCGATTCACGAGAGTGACGATCGGGTTGAATCGTCGCCAATGTCACGGAAGGACGTAGGTCTGGACTTCCCTGCGGACTGATGATCGACCGAGCATTGATTTGATTCGGATAGACGACTTCAGATCGATTCAGCTGCGCAACGTACCAAGTCGATGGCAATTGAAGATCAATTGTCATTGCACCGAAATGTCGATCAGAACCGTCAATTGCGAGTTGCAGTTTGCTTGGTGTGTCTGGCGGCGTTTGAAAGTCCAAGAGATAGCTGCATTGACCCGCCAACGGAATCAGCCGAGGTTCGTCTTCGTTCGGGCTCTGGACTTTCAGGAAATGCTCACCGCTCGGAACGTAAACCTTCATCGGCTTTCGCGGTCGAGCTGCGATGACGAAGAACGGGACATCAAGCCGAGGCATTTCCTCGGGCGTACGACATGGTTCAAGCAGTTGCGGTAGTAGCCGATCGTGGCTGCGCCCCCGCTGGCCAATGAATTCCATTCTGTCGACGGCATCGTGCATCTCGTTGACTGCGGTTGAGGCTGCCTCGATCTGTCTTTTGATAGACCGCGATCTTTCTACCAAGAACCCGAGAACGGACAATTGAATGCCAACCATGACGCAGAATAAGACCTTCAGACGGTAGCGTTTCTTGCGTCCTGGTGCCGGTGAATTCGATGTCATTGGTCAGCACTTCCTTCGATTGGATCGGAAGGAAACGGCTGTAAATCAGATGAACGATCACTGAGCCAAACAGCGAGCCAACGCTGGTCACGTTCATTGCCGTTTGCATCAATTTCGATTTTGATGTCGCCCTGTGGTGCGCGATTCGGCTTGATCTGCAAACCGAGCACAGGAAGCCTCTGGCTATCGTTAAATGTCTGCTTGGATTCAATCGCTGCAACCATCCAACGCGCGCTCGTTTTGAAAGGGAATCTAAATGTCAATCCATCGATCTTGATCTGCAACGTTTCGTCGCTGTGAATCAACGCGATGCCGTGGGGCTGTGCCGAAAGACGGCGCTGGAAAGATTCCGCCGCCAGAAGCTCGCTATCTAGAATGCGTGATGAATATGGCGGCTCTTCTGTCGATTTGATGATGCCGACTTTTAAAAAGCATGGGCGAGTTGCGGGAACGTTCAAATGGTATTGAGTGATCAGCCCCAGTTCCCTTTTCGATCCAACCCATGAAAGCTGTGGGAACGATTGAATCGCAAAAGTTTCCGGAGTGAAAGAGATCTCGTCGATTTGTTTTTGCCGAACGGCGATGATGTTCTTTTGGGCAATCTCGACGGCTTCGTTCAGAATCGCTTCTTGCTCGAACAACTTGGTATGTCGATCTTTGACACCTGGCATGTCCCACTGAAGTCGTCTGGTCAACTGCTGGTGGACTATCTGAGCTTCCTGCAGTACAGATGTTGCGCGTTGCAAAGTGGTGTAGCGTTGCCAGATCGCAAAGCTCAATGAGACGACCAGACTGATTGCCAGAAGAGAGCGGATCGAAAACTGCATTGTCGCAACCAATCAAGCCAGGTTCGATCCTAGCGATTTTGAAGCCGGTTTTGCATAAAGCACAGCGTCTGGAAAAGCATCTCCGTCTTGGGCATCGAGACGCCGACTTCTTTGGCGGCAGCGATTGGGTTTGCAAGGATCGCCTGCAGCTCCATCTCACGACCAGCTAGATAATCCAATCGCATGCTGCTGTCGTACGGAACCATGGTCCGCGTATGATCGATTGTTTTTTCGATCCAGCTATCGTCGATCTGGGCACCGCTCGCGACTGCTGCTCGGTGGACTTCGGTGATGATATCGCGGATCAGTGCGACGCTACATTCGTCCCCGATCAATTTGTCGGTCGAGGCATCCAAGGCTACAGACAAACCGTTAAACGGGATGTTCCACATCAGTTTGCGCCAGCGGACGAGGTTTAAGTCGTCGGAGGTCTGTGCTTCGATCCCGGAGGCAACAAGTTCTTCACAGATGCGTTCGGCGAGGCCAATCGAATCGGGAGAGTTTTGGAATGG
The DNA here is from genome assembly GCF_020966635.1 of Stieleria sp. JC731. NCBI lineage: Bacteria > Pseudomonadati > Planctomycetota > Planctomycetia > Pirellulales > Pirellulaceae > Stieleria > Stieleria sp. JC731. Next base: position 700,164 of record NZ_JAJKFQ010000005.1, read on the forward strand.
GCCAAAGACGATGCGTCCATAGTCGATGTGCCGAATATGGCCGGGGCCAACCTTGTTGCTACACAAGAAACAGCAACCGCCCAGCACGCGTTCGGGGCCGAACAGATTGGCGACCTGAGCTTCGACGCCAAGTCCGTTTTGCAAAACGAGCACCACACCTCTGTCGCCCATGGGGCTTGGCAATAGACGAGGCAACAAGTCATTCTTGACGGTTTTCAGCGCCAAGATGGTCACGTCACATGGCGGAAGGTTTTCTGCGGATTGGTAAACATTGACGTCGGGCAGTTCGAAGTCGCCCCAATGACTTTCGATGTTCCATCCGTGTTCTTTGACATGATCAAAATCGCTTCGACAAAGGAAGTGAACCTCGTGGCCTTGGCGTGCGAGCATGGCTCCGTAAAGGCCGCCAACGGCGCCGCTTCCGATGATTGCGTAACTTAGTTTTGACATTGTCTATGGTTGGTGCGAATGGGGCCAACTTGAGCCATTCTGAACGCGGGCTCGCTAGGCTTCTTCACCGTTTGGAGACGACTCAAGTTTGTTTGCCTCAAGTTCTTTCAAGGCAATCTTGTCGCGTTCCAGATCGTCTCCGGTCACTTGGTCTTCATCCAAGTTGGCTTCGGCGAGCAACATGATCTCTCCCATCTTTTCGCGATCATATTTGAAGTCATCCATGATGAACTTTTTGGACTTCCCATCGACTTCGTAATGAATCTTGGCAATTCCCTTCTCAGCCCATTTATGCTTGTCGATTTTGGAAATCGCTTCGATCGGGACGACTTGGCCTTTGCTGTTTCGGATGATCGTCTCGTCGCCTTCGACCCAGGTTCCCTGGCCTGACATGTATTTTAGCAGTGCGGGAATCGCAAAGATCCCGCATAGGACTGCCATCATGAATTGGCTGCCGATTTTGTGCCGCATCTCTTCAGCCGAATTGGCGGGTGTCCGGGTCGGCCAGCCCTTTTCGGTCGCCAAGTCTTTCCAGGCATCTTGCCGGCCGTCTTCGGGCAATGCTTCATACGCCTCTGACATGCTTAGCTTTTTAGGGTAGGCAACTAAACCGTCGTATAGACAGTAGGCGCCAAAGGCGATGCATCCCAAAAAGACGAATAGGAATTTTCGAAAGAACGGCGTGTGGACTTCGGCGCGAATCATTGACGGGAATGTCGAACGGGTAGGGGCAGCGTTTATTTGGCGATGATCGTCGGAAGCCGAAACTGAACAGGTAGCTTTTCGCGTTTGTTGCCGACGTCAAATTCACAACGACGTCCAGCGGGACGGCAGATAGCCACCGCAGGGAGCGACAAGCCGGGCAGTGTTAGCTTCGACAGATCTAGTGTAGACAGCGGGATCAATCATCCGTCGACCAGGCATACCGACCGTTGTGGTGCAACTATTATGCTCGCTGGACGCCTGAGGAGAACCCACGCAGCTGCCTAACTCTTTGCGGAGCTACCAGCTGGGCTGCAAATCGATCGATAGTATTCCACGCTTTGCTGGAGTCCTACGTCGATCGTCACCGAAGGCTCGAACAGCAAATGCGTTCTCGCTTCGGTGATATCAGCGAGCGAATCTTTGACGTCGCCAATTCTGGGCGGGTCGTGGATCGGCTGAATATCCTGCCCCAAGATCTCGCGAAGGTTTGTCAGCAGATCCAACAGTGTCGTGCGGCGACCGCATGCGATGTTGAACGTCTTGCCCGAGATCCCCGGAACGGTTGCCGCCAGTAGGTTCGCTCGAGCGACGTCACCGACGTAAACGAAATCTCGCGACTGTTCGCCATCGCCGTAGATGATCGGGCGTTCGCCAGTAAGGATCATCGAGACGAAGCGTGGGATCACCGCGCTGTACTCGCTTTTGGGATCCTGACGCGGGCCATAGACATTGAAGTATCGCAGGATAACAGTTTCGACGTCCGAGGTACGAGCGAAGGATTGCATGTACGCTTCGGCAGATAACTTGGCTGCCGCATAGGGGGACAGCGGCGCAGGCGGGTCGGATTCCCGTTTGCTAACCCAGGTCGAGTTCCCGTAAATCGCACTCGTGCTGGCGACGACAACACGCCGGATGCCGTGCTCCTGAGCTGCGGCCAGCAAGTTGACGGTGCTTGTTGCGCACCAGGCGTGACACAGTTGCGGTTCACGCATGCTCCGCGGAACGCTCGCCATCGCGGCGAGGTGAAAGATGTAGTCACAGCCTTTTGTTGCGTCCATGACGGTGTCAGCACACGCCGCGTCTCCTTCGATCAGTTCGACTTTGGCGTCATCCGGGCGGTGTTCCAGGTTGGTTCGAAAGCCGGTGCTGAAGTTATCCAGGATTTGAACGCTGGCGCCTTGCGCCAATAGTGCATCGACGACATGTGAACCGATGAAGCCCGCACCGCCAGTGACGAGACATCGTGAGCCTTTCAGCGAGGCTGCTGATTCGGGAAGCGTAAACGGAGCAGTCATATTGGAACGTAGGGGTGTAGGGCTGTAGCGAATCGGTGCAGAAGCGAATCGGTGACGAACGCGAAGCACCATTAGAGTGGTCGCTGGATTGTTCTTGTCAGTTCGCATTCACGCAAGGCTGTGCATAAAACCGTCGCCCGCCTTGTCGCAATTTAGGGGATCAAGAGATTTAACGAATCTAGCGATCAGAACACTCGAAACCTTCATGCTCGAAAGTGTCGCTATTCGCCCGAGAATATGTGGGTCAGCACGGATTTGACGACTCTTGGCCGATTTTGACACCCGTGAAACTCAAAACCGCTATGGACCTCACAAATTGAGGGTTAAACTACAACAGCACGGGGTCCGGTACTTGTTGGGAGAACTGTTTTGACAGGGCTCCGGGACAGCCAGGCCCAAAATGACTGCCCCACAAACAATTGAGCTGAACAAGTCGACCTTTCGTGCGTCTAAGGTGACGGATTGCCCTAAGCGACGCTGATTCGCTGGATGAATGCTTGTGTCCAGGTTTCTTCGCGACCAGACTGCCGACCCCCGACTGGCACCCTGACCAGCCGGTCAACTCAAAGCTCTGCCGAACAAGACATTTCCCCACATGATCGCAGAATCATCGAAACCCGAAACGAGCCATCGCAATCGTCAGGTTTCCAGAAGCCGTCAAATCTCGCCTGCAGCTCAGCCGCTTGATATCGCCGGTGCACTTTGGCGATATCGCTGGGCGGTTGTCCTCCCGGCGATCCTGTTTGGGGTCATCGGCTTCCTCGCTTACCTAAAGCTGGAGGAAACCTACCGCAGTTCCACACGGCTGATGGTTGAATCCATCCGCCCACCCGTGCTGGACACTGTTACAGGTGAAGTTCTTGGCGGTGTGCCCGATATCGAAGTATTGCAGGCACAGTTGTACAGTGATCGTTTGGCCAAAATGGCGTTCGAGCATCCTCGCATGCAGCCTTTCAAAGAGCTGTATGACAACAACCTGAATCAGTTTTCACGCGACGTTCAAAAATCGTTGTCGCTTGAACCCGAAGTCACGGACGTGAAATCTGCACAGTCGTTGATCACGCTGTTGCACTTCGATCACCCGAATCCCGAGCACTGCGAAGCGGCGACACATGCTTACAGCGATTCGTTGCAAGAGTTCTACAACGAACGACACAAGAACACGCAGCATGGCCTGACCGAGGTCATGAACAAAGCCATCAGCGAGATTCAGCCTAACTTGGCAATGATCGAGCGACGCTACAACGAATTCCGCCGCGACGCTCCGTTGGATTGGGACAGCGAAGGCAACGCGATCAACCCGCACCGGGAACGTCACCTGTCGCTTGTGGAAGAGCGGTCCAAGCAATTCCAGCTGTTGCGTGCTCAGGAAATCGTGCTGGGCCAAATGGAAGGCGTGATCGAGCAATCCAAAGATCCACGGATCGTGTTGAACGTGATGAGCCAGTTGCTCGGCGTGAAAGTCAACACGGTTTCGGACAGCAAACGTGAACCAGACCCACTGGTCGGCGACAGTGCCCTGGCCGCAATTGACGTGCAAAAGACGTTGTTGCCTCTAATGGTCGAGCGAAACATGAACGCTCGGGAATTCGGTGAGTCTCACCCGACGGTCAAGGCGTTTGATGAGCAACTTGAAACCACGCGTGACGAATTGCTCAGCCTGGTCCAACAGCAATCCGATCGTATCACGCAACTGCGCGAGAAGTGGTACGAGGCCATGTACGGTGATCCGATCGCCCGTGCGAAGGAAACCGTCGACGCGGTTCTGTATTCACACAAAACGATGGTCAAGATGCAGCAATTGCACATCAAAGAACTTGATGAGCAAATCGCATTGGAAAAACGCGAAGCGGCCGAATTGGCCCAATATGAACAAGAAAACGCAGGCATGGTCCGAGAGATCGAACAGCACCGCGAGCTGCTGCACCAGTTGACCGAAAGCCTTCGCAAAACCAAGCTTAGCGACGACGAAAGCGTTACGCAGATTCACGAGCTTTGGGAACCAACCCGAGCCAGCTTGGTCGGACCGACATTGTTGAAGACCGTCGGTTTGGGAACCGTGCTAGGAATCCTGCTCGGCAGTGGCCTTGCTGTTCTGCTGGAAAAGAACGCCAACACATTCCGCGACCCAGAAGAGGTCAGTGCGACATTGGGCGTAGCGATTCTGGCACACGTACCATATTTTCGCGGCAAGCGTCGCAAGACCAAGAAGGGCGAACTGGATCCCTACAAATCGCTTTCGACGGACTTGGCGGTGGTTCATCAACCGGCCAGCATCACTGCCGAAGCGATACGTTCTTTGCGTACGGCGACCTTCTTTGACATGAGCGGCTTTGACCGTGGCCGAATCATTCAGGTCACCAGCCCACTGCCTGGCGACGGTAAAAGCACGATCGCGTGCAACCTTGCCTGCTCGATCGCCCAGAGTGGCAAACGGGTCTTGGCGATCGATTGCGATTTGCGTCGACCACAATTGACGGACAACTTTGCCAGTGAAGACAAGCTTGGTTTGACCAACGTCTTGAACGGTGAATGTGATCCGCTGGACGCCGCCCATGCGACTCCGCTTCCGAAGTTGCACGTGATGCCATCGGGGCCGATCCCATCCAACCCGGCAGAAGCGTTGACCTTGCCGATGATGAACGAACTGTTGGACTACCTACGTGAACAGTTCGACTACATCATCCTTGACACGCCGCCGTTGTTGGTCGTCACCGACCCAAGCATCACCGCCAGCATGGCCGACGCCGTTGTGCTTACACTGCGGATCCGCCGTAAGAGCAAGCCCAATGCACGTGAGTCGCTGAATATCTTGAACGGTATCGGTGCGAACGTCTTGGGTGTGGTCATCAACAACTCAGACGAGGCGACCGGTGCGGACGGATATTCCGGCTATGGCTACTACCGATACGGTCGTTACGGCGGTCAGTACTATCGTCGCAATAACCAGGGAACTCCTGCGACCGTCACGGTAACGAATAATCGCTCGTTGAAGAAATCCGGAAGCAGCAGCTCCAACGGGTTTGCGTCGGAGCAGATCGCTACCAACGGATCGAGCAGTAACAGTTCGACCGCCGTGTTGCAAACCAAGACCAAACAGCTGCAATTGGATTCGGAAACGGACAATCTGGATCAGTAAGAAGCTACCCACCGCTTCAGTGCATGATTTGAACTGAGCCGTGCTTCGATAAGGTTGTTGGGTACGGTTCGTTTGTAAATTGAATACTCGAACACCGTCACCCAACACCATGTCGTCTGCGGATTCTCCCCAGGTGGAGAGCTCGGCTGCAGAGCCACCGATCTCTTCATCGTCCGGTCGCGATAGCTCATTCACCCCACACCCCAATTGGCGTTGGTTCTGGTTGGCACTCGGCATCGTTTCGGTGCCATTGCTGGTCCCATACCTGATGACGCTATGGGCAAATCCCAGCTATCACTACATGCCATTTGTGTTTGGCATTGTCGGTTGGCTGGCTTATCAACGGAGCGATGGGCATCTCTATCCGCCACGCGGGACTACCAGTTGGTTGGCAATCGCGTTCGGATTGTTCTTGGTGGTGTTTGGCGCGGTATTGAAGTTCCCTTGGTTTGGCGGCGTCGCGTTCGTCATCTTTGCTGCGGCGATGCTGCGATCGATGCGAGGCCCTTCTGATCGGTCCTTGCTCGTTCTCGCACTGCCATTGCTTTTGATAATTCAACTGGTCCGTTTGGACACGTTGTTGGTCATTCGGCTTCAGCGAATTACCACTTGGATGTCCAGTGTTTTGCTGGATGGATTGGCGATCCCACACGCGGTGGCAAACAATGTCATTCAGCTTGCCGACCGAGAGCTTTTCGTGGCGGAGGCTTGCAGCGGAATCCAGTCCGTTTTCACACTCGCCTTTTTAGCGCTCGCGGTTGTCGCTTGGAGGCGTCGTCGGATTTGGACAGCGCCGATCTACTTGGCCATCGCATGTTTGCTTGCCGTGTTCTCGAACGTCATGCGAGTGACCGTCGTCGCTGTTGCGGAGAGTTCTTACCAGATTGATCTCGCTCAAGGTTGGCCGCACGAATTACTCGGCTACATCGCACTCGCGTTGTCGTTCGGATTTCTGTTGTCGTTCGACTACTTGATCACCACCATGTTCCATGAGGTTGCCGACGAAAGCGACTACAACCCGCTGGTGAATGCTTGGAACTGGATCGCGGTTCGACAGGGTGACGAGGATGGTAGTCGATCGACACAGCGAGAAACGGTTCAGTGGAATGAATCTGATCGGAAAGGTTTCTTATTTGAAAAAGCGCAGGGGCTCGTACTCAATCGAAATGCTCAGATTGCTTTCCTAGTAGTCATCGTCTTGATCGGTGGTTTGTCGATCTATCAAGTCGCTTCGTCGCGTCGCCCGGAAGACCGTGTCCAAGGTGAAACTGATTTGGTGTTTGACCCACCGAGCGACCTTATTGGCGCGTTGCAAACGTTGACCGTGGTAGGTCATATCTCCAACCGCAATTACGAAGTTCCCTACCTGGGAGCGAACTCCGACGTCTGGGAGTGTTCCTGGGATGACATGACCGCCCAGATCGTACTTAGTCAGCCACACCAAGGTTGGCACGAATTGTGTGACTGTTACGAGCGTCTGGACTGGGATCTGTTAGATCGCGATATCAAATCACCCGACGCGATGGATAGTTTTGAAGTCGAAGCTCGCAACCCCGATGCTTTGAATACGACCTACGTCGTTGCAAGATTCAAGCAAGGTCCGACGGCACGCGGCTATCTATTGTTTTCGGGGATCGGTAGTGACGGGACATTGATAGACGCACCCAACAGTTTGGCCGCTTTCACGCACCGTGTTTGGAACCGTATCGATTCCACAGGAGTTTGGGATCAGAACGAAGTGTTGATGTTTCAGATGTGGGTGATCGTTCCGGACAAGCTTGACCCCAAGCGGCTCAGCGCGTTGGAACAAGACTTTATCGCCATGCGTGCCAAGATCGCCGATGAAATTGCGGCGAACGCTGGGCGTCAGCTCCCTTCTGTGAATACACCGAAAACGGAATCAAACCCGACCGCCGCGATACAGACGCAAGTCGAAAGCGAAGTCGCTGCCGGAAACGCACAAGCCACTGCGGAGGTTCACTGAAATGGAATCGCTCAATCCACTCGTTTGGTTCCGCTGGGTTGCCGAATTTGTACGCGGCTGGTTCGTCGGAATTCCCTGGCGTGACGCACCAAAAGCAATCCCTGCGATGATTCTTTCGATCGTGCTATTCGTGACCGGGTTCATCGCCTTTAGCGGGGGCACGGGTTGGCGAAATCGCCGGCTGGATCGCCAATGGCTGGTCTCCATGGAAAAGGATGATTTCCCAACGGCCGAAATTGTGATCCGTCGCCAATTGGAAGCCGAGCCGGAAAATTTGGAGCTACTGCATCGTTTCGCTTGGGTGCGGAATGCACAAAACGAAACCGAGGAAGCGACAAGGATCATGCGCAAGCTGGTCCAACGCGGTCATGTCCCGGCAGCTCGTTGGTTGCTACAGAATGAGATGTTGGGAAAGAAGTGGACCGACTTCGATGAGGAGCAACTCGATGAAGCCGGTTTGATTCTGGAAACATTGACGGAGGCTGATAAGAAGGACCTCAACCTCAAAAAGATGTATGCCGACTACACGATCTTTCGTCAGCGCTATGCCACCGCGATCGAAATGCTCAATGAACTTTCCCAGGCGGAGCCACTGTTGGGTTTAAAGGCTGCCGAGCTTTCGCGTCGAATTGGCGATACCGACCAAGCCGAATTGCTGGCTGAGAAAACGCTTGAGACCGTTCAGGAAATGCAAAAAGACAGCCCTATGGATGCGAATTTGGCATTCATGGTTGCCCGCAACTTGCTGTTTTTGGACCGCTATAGCGAAGCGATCCGTGCCTTGAATCGTAGTCTTGCGATTGCGCAAGCACCGCAGGAGAAAAAGCTGTTAACGCTGGCTCTTGGTGATGCGATCGTCGCATACGTCAACTTCATTGAGCAGTCGCCGACGGATACCGTCAGTGAGCGATTGCGGGTGATGAAGATGTTGGAGCTGGCAATCCAGATCGCGCCAAACAACCCTCGCGTCGTGACGATGTTGGCCGACCACGTTCTGGCAAACCTGGACGAAACCAACGAAGAAATCATCAGCGTCCGCAACGGACTGGTGAAGGGATCGCCTCTCTGGATTTCACACTTCATCAAAGGAACCGCGGCCTTGATGAAGGATGACCAAAAAAATGCCGAGCTGCATTTGGGATTGGCAGCAGACTTGTCCGAAGATCGCAAGAGTGCAGCGGTGCTGAACAATCTGGCCGTCGCGCTGGCGATGAGGGAGGAACCGGATCTGGAACGCGCCTACACTGTCTCTGATGAAGCGATCAAATTGGCCGGATCTGCCTCGCCCCACTTTTACGAAACACGCGGACAAATCCTGTACCGTTTGGAACGATTCCGCGATGCGATTACGGACCTTGAACGGGCACTTCCTGCGCCCTCATTAAAGCTGAATGCACATCGCATGCTGGCGAAATGTTACGACGAAGTCGGTGACAGCGAACTCGCACAGCAGCATCGTGATGAAATTGCCAAGCTGGAAAAAGAGTCGGCGGCGGGCAATTTAGATTTTGGCGGGAACGGCAAAAAGCAGGACTCAGCCATCGAAGAGTCAAATGACAACGAGTCAGCGGAGTCAGATGAGGCGGCGTCATCAGCGGAAGTGACTCCGTCGCAGTGACGACAGTTTTGTCCGGCATCAGCCGTAGCCAAAGCTGCGATTGTCGATTTGGCGATGCGTCGCCGTTATAAGCGGAATCCGCAGGCGAAATTTTTCAGATATTGACGCCTGTGGAGATTGGTGGATTTATCCATTTGGGCTGACATTGCCGACTGATCAGAGGTAGGATTGGTAGCGGATCGGTCAGCCGATCTACTACCTACATGGCGGTACTCCTAGGTTGAAAAAGTCGGTCAATGGCGCGGTTTGGCATCGTATCTGGACTTTTGTTGTGTATTGACACCGCGATGGCGCTGTTCGGGTCCATCGAAAAAGTCCCTCTGCTATTTATCCCCATGATGTTGGGGATTCCGATCCTGTTTTTCGGGGTTGTGGCACTGAATCCCCATCGAAAGCGGCAAGCATTGGCGACCGCTGCAGGGGTTGGCAGTTTGGGGTTATTGATCGGCTGTGGCCAAATTTTTCATTTTATGGCCGTCTGGAAAAACGCCGGTAATGTGAACCTGCATTTTGCCAGAATTGTCGCGGTGATGATCGCGATTTGCATCGCGTTTGTGATTGGCTATTGCTGGACAATGGTTCGCGGCCAAGGATTTCGCCTGCGACGGTCGACATCGGTCCGCTAGTGATCGGTTCGTGAATGATTAAATCGGCGGCAGCCTGTCGGTGAGTTTCTAAGCTGTCGGCTGACATCTGTCCTTTGCCGCCGTGGACCGGGTGAATTGACACGATTGACGAACGTTACGTCCAAACGTATTCTCAGCGGACGTCGAAAAACGCAACCACAACATCGAAAATGTCTCCAAAGACTGTAAGTGCCATTTTTACCGGCGTCATTACTTGCCGCGTCCCTGGCTCGATTTGCCAGTGATGACGCGGGGGAAACGACGCCCTGGAATTCCCTTCACGATCGCTTCGACGTGAAGACAGAACCCGGAGACGCGGCAGTTCAAGCATACAGCACCCCCGTAGCATTCCCGCTTCGGGGGTTTTTTTGTAAATCAAAGTAGCCATGACTTCCAAATCAATCCAAATCTACGACACCACACTCCGCGATGGCTCGCAGGGCGAAGGTGTCAGTTTCTCGCTCAACGACAAGATTCAGATCGCCTTGCGGTTAGCCGAAACCGGAGTCGACTTTATCGAAGGCGGCTATCCGCTGAGCAACGAAAAGGACGTCGCCTTCTTTGAGAATATCCGCAAGCATGACTTGGGCGGAACGAAGGTTTGCGCGTTCGGAATGACTCGTCGCCGGTCGATGAAAGCCGAAGATGATCCGGGCATGCAAGCCTTGGTCGCCGCACAAACGCCTGTCATCACCGTTGTAGGTAAGACTTGGGACTACCACGCGACTGAAGTCTTGCGTGTCTCGCTACAAGAAAACGTCGACATGATCGGCGAAAGCGTTGCGTTTTTGAAAAAGTCTGCGGACGTCATTTACGACGCCGAACACTTCTTTGATGGGTATCGTGCCAACCCAGAATACGCGATCGAAACTTTGCGCGCGGCCGCTGCCGGTGGCGCAACCACGATGGCGCTGTGCGACACCAATGGAGGATCCCTGCCTGAGCAGATCGCGGAAATTACCAAAGCTGCGATGGAAGGGTTGAAGGATTTCCCCGAAGTCATCTTTGGGATCCATTGCCACAACGATAGCGAACTTGCCGTCGCGAACTCTTTGGCTGCCGTTGATGTTGGCGCGATGCAAGTCCAAGGCACTATCAACGGAATCGGCGAACGTTGCGGCAACGCCGACTTGTTGTCCGTGATTGGTAACTTGGCCTTGAAGAAAAAAGGCTACACGGTCTTGGGCGGGAAAGGACTTCAGCACCTAACTGAACTGAGTCGCTTCGTCTATGAAACCGCAAACCTGCAATGGCGTGGCAATCAGCCCTTCGTGGGGCAGAGTGCATTTGCACACAAAGGCGGAATGCATGTCCATGCGATCAACAAAGCGGCCTCGACTTACGAGCACATCAATCCTGAATTGGTCGGGAATGAACGCCGGATTTTGGTGAGCGAGCTATCAGGACGCAGCAATATCGCGGCGGTGGCAAGCCAGCACAGCATCGAAAACGATCGTGAAGTTCAGGACAAAATCTTGTCCGAAGTGGTGCGTCTGGAGAACCAGGGCTTTCAGTATGAGAACGCCGCGGGCTCATTCGACTTGCTAATCAAACGCACAATTGGATCGTTTACGCCGCATTTCAGCCCGATCAAATACCGAGTCGTGGCGGGGGAAACATCGGCCGATGAGAAAGATGTTTACGCCGAAGCGATTCTGAAAATCCGTGTCGGCGACCAAGATTGCTTCGCCGCTGCCGAGGGGCACGGACCTGTTAACGCGCTCGATTCGGCACTGCGTCAGGTGTTGTTGCCGTTCTATCCGTCGCTACGCGAAATGCACTTGGTCGATTACAAGGTGCGGATCTTTAATAACGGCAGCGGGACCGCTGCGGGAACACGCGTCAACATTGAAAGTGCCGACCAAAACGAAAGCTGGGGCACGATCGGCGTCAGCGACAACATCATCGAAGCTAGTTTCCAGGCTTTAATCGATTCAGTCGAATACAAATTGCACAAAGACAACATTACTCCAGCGACATGAACGAAAACTCCATCCCGATTCGGTTCGATCACTCAACCGCGGCCGAAGAAATCGCACAGCGGTGGGAAAAAGCTGGATGTAGCCACGCAGAGGTCAATCCAGACAAAAAGCCCTACACGATTGTTATTCCGCCGCCTAATGTCACCGGTGCGCTGCACCTCGGTCACGGTTTGAACAACACCCTGCAGGATGTTTTGATTCGAACCAAACGCATGCAGGGATTTGAAACCCTCTGGATGCCTGGCACGGACCATGCCGGGATCGCTACCCAGGCGGTCGTCGAACGTCGATTAAAATCACAAGAGAATCTTTCGCGTCACGATATCGGACGCGAAGGGCTGGTGAGCCGTATCTGGGATTGGAAAGATCAATACGAGAAACGAATCCTTGGACAGCTTAAACGCATGGGCTGTAGCTGCGACTGGCGGCGAACCAGATTCACGTTGGATCCGATGTGTGCCGCCGCAGTACGGGCAACTTTCTTCGATCTGTTCAATAAGCAGCTGATCTATCGCGGCAAACGCTTGGTCAACTGGGACACGTTTTTGCAGACAGCTGTCAGCAATGACGAAGTCGAAAATGTGACCAAGAAAGGTCACTTCTATCACTTCCGTTATCCGGTTATCGATCCCCAAGAAGGCGAGCCCGCGTTCGTTGAAATCGCAACGACTCGGCCTGAGACGATGCTGGGCGATACCGCGGTCGCGGTTCATCCCGATCCGGCTGCGGCTCTCGACAAGCTCGAAAAAGAACTTCAGGAAAAGCTCTCGTCGGTGGCTACGAAAGAGAAGCCTGAAATTCAGTCACAGCTTGATGCGATCATCGAACGTCGTCAGACAATGTTGCCGAAGTTGGAATTGCTGCGCGACATGGCTGCTGACGGTCGGAAATTGATGCTGCCCTTGGCCGATCGAGAGATCCCCTTGGTCACCGACCAATGGGCGAAGCCCGAACTGGGCTCCGGCTGCGTGAAAATCACGCCAGCACACGACCCGAATGACTATGAAGTTGGGAAGCGGCAACAGCTGCCGATGATCAACATTCTGAATGCGGACGGAACGATCAATAATGTCGTTCCCGCTTACGAAGGCTTGACCATTCCGCAAGCACGCAAACGCGTCGTTGCCGATCTGGAAGCCGCCGAACTGCTCGGTGATATCGAAGACCGCGATATCGAAATGCCGCTATCGGATCGAAGCAAGACCGCAATCGAGCCCTACTTGGCGGATCAGTGGTTCGTCAAAATGGACGAGCTTGCCCAGTCAGCGATGGATGCTGTCAGCGACGAACGGGTCAAGATTTTTCCGACTCGCTACCGCAAAGGGTACTTGGACTGGTTGGGGGAAAAGCGTGACTGGCCTGTCAGTCGTCAGCTTTGGTGGGGACACCGAATTCCAATTTGGTCCGCGACGTTTGATACCGAATCCGAAGCCACTGCGATTTGCGACAAAGCAAAATCGTTGGGCGATGATAGTCAGCTGTCGGCAATCGTTCAGGCAGACGAAGATGCCGGAACCTTCAGTGTGTTCGTTTGCTTGCGAGCTGAGGATTCCCCGATCGAACCCAAGCTCGAAGCGCTGCGTTTGGTACGCGATCCCGATGTTCTGGATACATGGTTTTCTTCTGCGCTCTGGCCGCACAGCACGCTGGGCTGGCCACAGAAAACGGCGGAACTGGAATACTTTTATCCGACGTCAACACTTTGCACGTCCCGCGACATCATCACCCTTTGGGTTGCCCGAATGGTCTTGATGGGGCTTAACAACCTCGGCGAAATCCCATTCGATCAGGTCTACATCCACCCGACCATCCTGGATGGCCATGGGGAACGGATGAGCAAGAGCAAGGGGAACGGTGTTGACCCAATTGATGTGATCGAAAAGTTTGGTCCGGACGCTCTACGATTCGGATTGACCGAGATCGCGACGGAAACACAAGACGTTCGGATGCCGGTGCAGTACGAGTGCCCGCATTGCGAAAAGCTGGTCGACCAAACAAAGAAGAATCGCACATCGCCGACGATCAAATGCCCCGGTTGCAAAGAGATCTTTTCAACACAGTGGGCCGAAAGCGAGGAAGACAAGACGCACCCGAAAGGCGCCGTCGTCAGCGAAAAATTTGAGAACAGTCGCAACTTTGTAAACAAGTTCTGGAACGCGTCTCGTTTCGTACTGATGAATTTGGAAGGCTTCAAGCCAGAACAAATCGACGTCGCGACCTTGCCTGTTGAAGACCGATGGTTGCTAAGTCGGCTGTCTGCGGTCACGCAACAAGTCACCGATGCGATCGAGCATTTCCGGTTCGCAGAAGCTCGCAGTGTGATCTACGACTTTGCGTGGAATGAATTCTGCAGCTTCTACGTCGAAATCGCAAAACCACGATTGTCCGATGAGTCCACACGAGGTCTAAGCCAGAACGTGATCGTTCACGGTTTGGATACGTTGCTGAAACTTTTGCACCCGATTACGCCGTTTGTCACCGAATCGATTTGGGGCTTCTTAGGCGAAATCGCTCCTGAGCGTGGACTGGATCCGAAAGCGGCAAGCGAGTTGTTGATGGTTGCCCCCTGGCCGATCGCTGACTTGTCGCACCAAGATAAATCGATCGAACGACAGTTTTCCGAATTCCAGCAAGTCGTTGGTGCGATCCGCCAGATTCGTGCAAGCCAGTCGATCAAGCCACAGGAAACGGTGCCGGTTTCGATCACTTGCAGCGAGTCCAGCCAGAAACTGCTCAAGCCGATGTCGGCATACTTCGGAGCCCTTGCCGGCGCCGAGGTCGTTGCTGTTGGCCCCGATACGAAGCCATTCGAAACGGACGCTCCACTGACGATCCCGGGAATCGGCATCGAAGTCCATGTTGACCTTGAAAAGTTCATTGACGTTGAAGCCGAGCTTTCGCGGTTGGAAAAACTGCTTGGGCAGATCGTCAAGCAAGTGGCCGGAAAGGAATCGAAACTGTCAAACGAAAACTTTGTTTCGAGAGCACCTGCCGACGTTGTCGAAAAGGAACGTTCTTCTTTAAGCGACTTGATTGCTCGGCAGGCTTCTGTGGAAGCGGATATCAAAAAGCTGCAGGAGAAAGCATCATCCGACTGAACCACGACCCACAATTTGATAAAGGCCAACCGGAGCGTACCGAGTTTGTACGCCATGCCATCCGGGTTGCGCTGAAAGATCGCAAGCTGGCTATGAAAGGGCACGTTGCAGCGGAAGGCGTCTGCCGTGTTCTGTTGGAATTGGCTGTCGATCATTTCGCCGAAGCCGGCAAAGACGAATTAACCGCATGGGAATTTGGTAGCAGCCAAGCCCTGGGGCAATTCGTTTTTCAGCTCGCCGACCAAGGTGCCATCGAACTTGCCGACAATGATCGCCCCGAAGATTTCGACGGTTGGTACGACTTGGGTAAAGATCCCAGTACCTGGGGCCTGCAGTGGTAGCCGACGATTCTTGTCGGACGCTGTTTCTTAAATGCTGGGATTGAATCCCGGATTTCAGAAGCGATTTGGAAAAAATCTAGTTTTCCATGTCGGGTAGATACATGAGTGGTCGCAGGGAAGTCACGGAAGGATATTTCCGTGCCCCGCCATTACTCATGTGTTAACGAAATCGCATGCGATTCTCTTTGCGCTCTGGATTGCCCTCAAAGCCTGCCGAAAAATCCCGGCGTCGACGTCATCGTACCCTTCTGAAAGTCGAAGTCCTGGAAGACCGCAGGGTTCTCGCTTCGTTGGGCGCTTTTGTTGATGACGGCAGCGATCGAGTCTATGTATTCGATCCCGAAACAGATCAGGTTACTGGTTGGGTGGCGATTTCTGATACTGAGTTGAAAGGCGACATTGATATCACCAGTGACGGATCAAAAGCATTTGTGACTGATTTTGCCAGGAGGATTTGGGTGGTCGATTTGACGCAAAGTCCGCCCAAGCTGGCATCGGGTAACAATCCGATTTCGATCAGCAATCGCGGGGAGGATGTCGAACTGACCGCAGACAATCGTTTTCTATTGGTGACCAATGGCAACGGATGTGATTCGCCACCGTGTACAGCCGAACCCATTTCTGTGGTGAATGTGGAAACGCAGCGAGAGGTTTCGACACAGCTATTGGGGAATTCGACTCCCAATGCGGTTGTCGTTACGAAGGACGGTACGGTGTTGGCGGGGCGATACGACGCGTCGTTGGTGCACCGATTGACGTTGGGCCCGAATGGGCAGTTGCAATACACGGGCGAAACGCTTGATGTAATAAAGCCTATTAACATCGCGAAGCACGTCGAAGATCGATATGCGGTGGTGTTTGGCTATGATCGTTCGACGTCTGTTGGAGCTCTGACAACTGTTGACTTGGATGACTTTTCGGTCAGCGATGTCGAGTACTTGCCAAGCGAAATGGCAGGTGTGGCCGGTATGTTTTCAGATGACGGAAGCATTCTGTATACACGCGTTCTTCATCTCGGAACATCAGCGGCCCGTCTTATGGCTCATCAATTCGATGGTAGTAGCGGACGCGTTGGGAACCTGCTGTTTGATGTTCCAGCTCCAACGTTAGTAGGCTATTTCGGCATCGAGCAGATCGCGATCAGTCCTGATAGCACGGAAGTCTTTGTTCCCAACGGCGAAGACAATCGCATTGACGTTTACGATGCGTTTGATGGTCAACTGCTGCGGTCCTTCACCGGCAGTGGCGTTGATGCACCGACGGGTATCCGTGTGCTTGACACTAATCAGGTTCCTATTGCCAACATCGGCGGCCCCTATGCTGTCGCGGTTGGACAGTCAGTAGTGCTGGATGCCGGTGCGACAACGGATGACGACCATTCGCTTGCAGAACTGCAGTTCACTTGGGACCTCGATGGTGACGGAATTTTTGGTGAAGTTGGATTGTCTGCGGCGCATGGAGACGAGGTCGGGAAGAATCCAATATTTCATTCGCTCGGTATTGGAGCTGGAACGCCGTTTCCGGTTTCAATGCAAGTGGTTGATCCACGTGGCGCGATATCCACCGATTCAACCACCGTCGAAGTCGGCTATGCACCTGATATAACCCTTCGGGCGAGCGACATTCGTATCACGTCCGGCGATCCGCAGCCCGGCGAAGACATTTTTGTGGTCGCTACCATTCGCAATGCTGGCCTTCGCGATACCGGAAATTTCCATGCAACGTTGTTCGATTTTGCTGACGAAGTGGCGGACGTCGAAGTCGGGAATTTGACGCCCGGTCAATCGATCGACGTGCACTTTCCCGCACAGCAATTTCCAGAAAGCTATCGCCTGTTCACTGTGAAGCTGGATCCGCAAAACTCTGTTATTGAACTTGAAGAACGAAACAATGAAAGCGGCATCGTCGTCAAAATTGGCGAGCCGATCTTTGGGACTGGTGATGCTTCTGTAGTATTCACAATGAGCGATATGTTTGGCGGCACTGCTTCAAACGCGATCATTGTCGGCGGATATGTGGACTATAACTTTGTCAACATTGTTGGCGAACGAGATTATCCCATGCAGGGTGCGTCCGTCGTCGTCAAGATTCTGAATCCGGTGACATTGGAACCGATATCCCAATTCAGTGGTTCACACACCAATTCGGAAGGGCGTTTTCGCCAGTCGGTATTACTGCCGACACAGACCGGAACTTATCCGATGCTGGTTGAAGTAAGCGACGGCACGCTGACTGATTCAAAACTGGTGCAACTCAATGTCGGAATCGCTACGACTTCGATCCCCAATAAACCGGCTGCAATAGCGCCACCTCCCGGCGGAACCGTGTCGGGGGGATCTCCGTTTGCAATCAGCGGAAGCGGCGGGCCGGGCGGCGCGCAGCCCAGCGATGTCTTTGTCTTCTCAGATGATATCGTGATTAGCCATCAACCTACGGATATTGGTGAAACCGTATCGGTGGGCGCGTTTATTCAGTATTTTGGCGAGCAAGCAGTTAATGATGTTCAAGTTTCCCTGAGCGACCTTTTCCCATCCAATGGTCAATGGGAAAGCTTACAAATTGCCTCTGCTGTTATCGATTTTCCGGTGGCGCCTGCCAGCATTCCTACTTTCGTCACTATCGCAGCACCTTGGACGAACACTCAAGCCGGCGCCCATCTGATTCAGGTCGCGATCGATGACCAGAACTTGACTGACGATTCCGGCGAAGTCGTATCCCAGTATCGAGGAAATGACCTTGCGACCAGATTGGTCAATGTGGGGGTACCTCCGAACGATCTGCCAATCAGTCACCAAGTTCAGTTGTTGATCGACGCTGACGGAAACGCCATTCCGACACCAGGTGATACGCTGCGATACGTTTCCACGATCGTCAACAACAGCCAACGAGTACTCACAAACGGCAAGTTGACAGCACAGTTCGACAGCCGAGTGGTCCAATCGATCTTTATCCAGACCGTCGGTGCATTTCGAAACGGAAATCAAGTACAGCGAGACCTACCAAGTCTAGCGCCCGGTGGATCTGCGACGATGACTGTTGATGTCGTACTCAATGAAATCCAACAGTTTCCTGCGGGATATGTCGACGTTCGAAGTGACTTGTTGTTTCAATCGGCGGTATCCATCCCTGTCGCTTCCTCGAACAAGCTTACCGTAGTTGGGGATATCCTTCCGCCTGAGTTGACCGGAAAAGTCGTACTGCAGTCGGATCCAAGTCAAACCGCCGTGCCGAACGGACAAGGTACCTTTCTACAACCTGTGCTGTTATCTGTTGAAGCTTTCGATCTCTTTCCAGGCTCCGGTTTAGAGCGTCTGGAAATTTCAACGGATGGCGAGCACTGGAATGATGTGCAGGGCAATGCGACGCTTGTTTCCTTAATTCAGAGCGGAACGACCACCGTTTATGCGAGAGCAATTGATCGATCAGGCAATGTCGCCACATCGTATTTTGATGTGGCCGTTGCCGCGGACTTCGAGGTTCAGTCGACTCAAATCAATCACGGTGAGGAGCAGCGATCGAATGTTACAGAAATCAAAATCGAATTTGATCAGGCAACTAATCTGCAAGACCTGATCGACAGTGGAACGATTTCTCAATTCGTTCGTGTGGTGGCCGTCGGCACAGGCAATGTCGTTGATCTTGACTCGGTCGTTCATTTTCGCGTCGACCAAACCACTCGGCAATTGACGATTGATTTGACAGTCGATGGGTTTGGCGGAAGCGAACAGGGCTTGCTAATCGATGGTCAATACGAAGTGCAACTGTTGTCCGACGGAATTCGATCAACCTTCGGGACACCGCTGCAGGACACAGACGGCGTGCATGATGAGGTCTTTCGGATTGAATTCCATCAACTAGGTGGTGACTTTAATGGCGATCGCGTCACAGATGTCAACGATCGCAATGCATGGTTCGATGTTTCGCTTGTCTTATTCAACACAACTCGGGGGACGAGTGGCTACAACGAAGCGTTTGATTTTGATCATGACGGACGAATCACGTCACGCGACTATTACTTTTGGCTGCGAGGATTAGTTGGGAACACGATTTGATCGAATTCAACCTCGTCTAGATTGATGCGTTCTTTGCGCAAAACGGGCAGGCAGCTCGGCGAAAAGTTGCCACCATTCACCATAGATTCATTCTCCTTGTCGGAATCATTTTCATGGACTCATCATTTTGCAGCGTGATAAAGCCTCTTTGGCGATGTGGCTTCCTACTGTTTGTTTTTTTATTTGCGGCCGGCAAAGTCGACGCAGGGCTGATGGCAACGTTGGCAATCAAGAATGTGACTCCATCGGTGGTCAATGGTGGTGATGTCGTTGGATTCGAAGTTTGGCTACAAGACTTCGTTGCCGATGCAGAGAATGCATCTGACATCATCGTCGGTATCGATTTAGATTTTTCGGCTAGTGATTCTGCATTGACGTCGAACTACTCGAGCATGAGTTTTCAACTCGATTCAAATTTAAATGGGGTGATTGGTGGGCTAGCTTTTGCGTTGGATGACAATGTCAGTGACGATGGTTTTGTTTCGTACAGCGCTGACTTGCCGCCCTTTGGCTCAGACACTGGTATTTCGACGCTCTTTGGCGATGTTCTGCTCGGTCAGTTGAATGTGATCGCTCCGAATGTTGCTGGGGTTTATCAAGTCGCGTTAAACGAGCCGCCAACGCATACCTTTGGTGCCACCACGCTGTTGCTAGAGCATGTTGATCTGTTCGGCTTTAGTTACCTAACAATGCCGGGCGATGGCGTATTGACAACGGTTGCTGCCGATTTTTCGGTTCAATCTTCTTCGATGAATACGGTGCCGGAACCGGCAACCTTGATCATCCTTTTTGCGATGCTGATCTTTTCAGTCTGTCATAGATCGCCTCGATGGCGGACCGGAAAAATCGACGAGTTTCAATTTGCATCAAGGCGTTTTGCTTGAACACCAATGGACAGACGGCTACTCTAGAAGTTCATGTTGCTTTGAACTTCTTGGATAGGTCCATTGTCGATGCAAAGCCAAACTGCCAGTCGGATTTTTTCCGAGTATGAAGCAACCTTCCGTTCCCTTGCGAGCCGAATGCTCGATGGCTTTCCCCGTGTTCGACGATGGGAAGAAACGGACGACATCGTCCAGGAGGCGATGTTTCGATTTCACACGGCGATTCAAGATCTTACGCCGACCTCTTCTATTCATTTGCGTCGCCTAATCGCGGTGCAAATTCGACGTCAGTTGCTTGATCTGAGCCGACGCTATGCGCGACCAAGCAATCAAGCGGCAAACTATGAATCGCGACATGGTGAGCCCGACGGATGCTGTAAGCACGTTTCGCTCGAAGAATGGTGCGAGTTTCATCAGCAGGTTGAGCGGCTTCCGAAAGCGGTCAAGGAAGTGTTTGAGTTGTCGTGGTATGCGGAATTGTCGCAAGAGGAAATTGCTAAAGAATTGTCGGTCAGCGTACGGCAGGTCCAGCGGCATTGGAGAACGGCACGCATCATTTTAGGGCAATCCATTTGCCTGAATTCGTTGCTGGGTGAGGAACGCTGATAGGGAGCGTGCTGGAAAAGCTTCCTTCGGTAATTCGGTACGGCAATGAACGAGACCCCCACAACTACTCAAACGCGCCCCAAGATTTCTGCGTCTGCGGTCGGGCTTGTGTTAACCGAAGAGGTGCATCGCCTACTTGAAAAGTGGGACGCGCTGCGCGAACGAGGCATTCTGCTTTCTCCAGAAGAACTCTGTCCGGACAAGCCCGAATTGGCAGGACATTTAAGAGCGTGCATCAAGTCGATGGAGGCTTTTGCCAAGTTCGATGCATCAGGCGAAGAGCTCGAATGTCAGCTGTCGGAAATCGGTGAATACAATGTTATTCGGCAGTTGGCCAGAGGCGGCTCTGCGGTGATCTATCTGGTTCAGCAGGAGCTTCCCAAACGGCAAATAGCGCTGAAGCTGCTCAACACTCCGATCGCACAGCTGCATTCTGAATCTCGGTTTCATTTGGAAATTCAGATTCTCGCCGCGATGAATCATCCCGGAATTGCTCAGATCTATGACGCTGGCGTGGTCGAAATCAACGGATCGAAACGTTGTTTCTTCACAATGGAATGGATTGAGGGCGAGGATCTACAGTCTTATGTGGAACGCCAAAGAACAAAAGCCTCTTGGTCAGCCAGAGACACCATCAAGTTAGCGATCGAAGTTTGCGATGCGCTTCGGCATGCCCATGCCGCCGGAATTGTCCACCGAGACTTGAAGCCGAGCAACATCCTGGTGCGTAAGGATGGCCGAGTGAAACTTATTGATTTCGGGATTGCGAGAGTTCTGTCACCGGAGTTTCTTGAAAACAAATTGTATCCGACCTCACATGTTTGGGCAGGCACTCGGCCGTTTATGAGCCCGGAACAATTCGGTATGGACGACATCCCGATCGATACACGGACCGACGTTTATTCGCTTGCTGTCGTGATCTACCAGCTATTGACGATGCAGTTTCCTTATCCAGTTGAAAATGCATCGACTTGGAAATCTGCGGAAGTGATCCGTCGCTCGCCTCCAACATTGATACGCCGACATGATCGGACACTGTCGTCGGATTTGGAGGTCATTTTGGATACGGCGCTTTCCAAGTCGCCCATCGACCGGTACGCAACCATCGCTGATTTTTCCAATGACCTCTGTCGCTATGTGGATGGAAGACGCATCCACGCAAAACGCCGCTCCGCGGTAGCGCAGCTTTTGCGATGGGGCATCGAGCACCGTGTAGCGGCATTCGGTACCGTTTCGATATTTGCCTTTTTGGTGTTGCTTAGTGGTTGGGCAATTTCATCCAGTCGGCTCGCTCATAAGCGAAACGAAGAGCTAGGAGAGGCGTATTTTCAAGGTGAACTTTCCAGGCAAAAGATCAAGCGACATGCCAATGAGATCGAAGCCCAGCGGGCGGAACTTAGTGAAGCGAACCGTGTGTTGTCGCAGACGAATGCTTCGCTGACTCGTGCGACACGAAATCGCAAGCTTGGGCATCTCGTTCAAATTGCGGACTTTCAACCGGATTACGTTCATGCCCAGTTGCGTGATCCGATTGAGTTCTCTGAATCATCGCGAGGATTCGCTTGGCGGCTCGTCAGTCAACTGGCGCACCGCGAGGTCGCAGGTTGGAAAGCGGAAGAACGGGAGCTATACCACATCGCCCTTTCACCCGATGGCAGGCTGATTGTCGTCGTCGGAGAGAGTGGTGTCAAAGTTTGGAATGTTCAGACCCAAAGCGTCATTGCTACAACACCTGAAAGTGTTTTGCCTCAACAGGACGTGAAGCCAGCGGTGAATTGGCAGGCAAAGCGAATCCTTTTCGCTGACAATCTAGGTCGATCGTTCATCTTCAATTGGGCTGATCATTCCTGTGAATCAGTCAGGCAATCCTCACCGGGAAGCCTTCGTGCATGCGCAGCGGTACAGGTGCCCATTCCAGCGAACGACATCGCGCCGTCAGGTAACTGGTTGGTCGGTGATGATCAAGGGATCGTATGTCTGCTAGATCTGCACGGCGCTGAAATTTGGCGAAAGCAGCTCTCAGGCAGCGCCATCGTAGGGATGCATGCGCATGAAAAAGGTCACGAATCATTGTCTGTCACAAATTCTGGCGAAGCTGTCTTCTTCAGTACAGACGGCGGCGACATTCTAGATCGTTATTTGATCGAAGTATTGAATCCACAAGCTTTGAAGTCGACAAGTTGTTCAGCCGACCTTCGGTGGGTGACGGTCGCTGAAATGAATGAAAGTTCGTTGCTGTGGGATCGTGATTCTGGAGAGACGGTTTGGCGTAAACGTTTTCAAGGGGATAGCCCACTGGCCGAATGGATAGGCCTTTCTAAATCAAATAATTCACCGATTGTCTGTATCGCAAGAAATGGTCGAGTTGAAACTTGGGAAGGTGAATCGCTGCAACAGCTACTGATGCAAGAGTACGCGCCGGCTTCAAATGTAGACGACGCATCACAAACCATTGGTGAAGGCCAATACCATTGGGGCCTGCTCAATCCTGTCCCTCGGGAACTTCGTCCCGTGTCGATCGATGTCGCTTCCGGGATCGGTTGGGTAGCAATCGGTAGGCGTTCGGGAGATATCGTGATTCGCCGATTGGCCAAGGTTTCTCCGGTCCGCCAAGTCCCGCATCAATTTGAAGCAGTCAATCGGCTTTGTGTGTCTGACGATGGGGAACTATTGGCGTTCAGTGGCGGTGCAGGTGAGATTAATGTGATTGATTTTAAAACGCGACAAGTGAGGATATCGCTTCCAGGGCATGGGAAGAGCACCCGAGATCTTTGGTTCGATAAGGCCAATGGGATGCTGGGCGTTTTGGATCAAGCGAGCGGAGTAGCGTTATGGGATCTCCACGATGGCCGACGATTATCGAAGTTTCCGACCTTTGGTTTGACAAGGCACACATTCAAAATCGGGGACGATCGGCTTATTGGATTCAATGGCGTCGAACCGATTTGGCTTTCCAATTTGGATTCGCGGGGTTTCGATCGCAGCGGATTCAATACGAAATTTCGTTGTGCTGACTACAACGTGGTGACGGGACGTTTATTACACGCTGGTGGTGACGACCGACTGTGCTTGCGAGAGTTCGGTTCGGGAACTTGGCATGATGTTGCTCAAGCGACGTTTGCTGATGTCCAAGTTGTCTCAATTAATTCGACGGGAGATCAAGCCGTCCTTTCGAATTCCGAAGGTGTCGTTACCGTGATCGCATTGCCTTCGTTGGAGACCATTGCGATCACTCAGCCCAGTGGTACACGGGTGACCGCAAGCGTTTTTTCAGCTGATGGCAGGACTCTCGCGACGGGGCAGTTTGATGGCCAGGTTCAAATCTGGGATATCGATAACTGGGAACCGCAAATTACAGTTCAAACCGGTTTAACACCGATTCGCTCGCTCGCCTTCACGCCCGACGGAAAGTCATTGATTGCAGCCGGCAAGGGGAATTACTTGTGTGTTATCGGCGGCGAACCAAGTCAACGATTTGGCTCCCAAACCGCTTCGGCGGATCCACCTCGTCGCCAATCCGAGACTCCTGTGGCGATTCCGGTACGTTGATCGATTTCGATCGCGTGAACGGACCCTTGCCGGCGGCCTGGCGATTGGATCACCTTGTGTCCCATCGATTCAACTTCTGAGCTACGTTCGGTTAGCTGGCGATCGTCCTCAAAGTAGACTTCATCGGGGAGCCATTGGTGATGAAATCGAGGTGCTTCGACAGCTTCTTCCAAAGATCTTTCAAAGCCCAAGTTCTGAACAATTACTTCGGTCACTGTGTTAATAATGGTCCGACCGCCAGGGCTCCCAACGATTAGTCTGGCACGACCGTTCTGGGCAACAATTGTCGGTGACATCGAACTGAGCATCCGTTTGCCAGGACCGACAAGATTCGGTTGGGTACCGATGCGTCCCTCGGTGTTCGTATAGCCCGGGTACCAATTGAAGTCTCCCATTTCGTTGTTCAATAGGAACCCTGCATCTTTGACAACGATCCAGCTGCCAAACGAATGTTCGAGGGTTGTCGTCGTGCTGACGGATAGCCCTTCGCGATCGATGACGGAATAGTGCGTGGTCTGTTCGCTTTCGTAAGGACCGGTGCTGATCGGGATGTCGCCCGCGATGTCTACGCTACGAGTCGCACGATTGCGATCGATCGACCTCGTAAGTTTTCTGACCGCTGCCGGATCGTACTGGTCGGTTGAAATCGTTGTTCGAGGATCGCCTAGGAACGCAGCTCGGTTGCGGAACGCACGACGCATCGATTCAACCATTAGATGAATCTGTGGAGCGGTCCATGCGATGTCTTTGACACTCGCCAGCTTCAATTGTTCCAGAATCTGCAGTTGTAATCCGACCGTCATGCCGCCTGAGCTTGGAGGCGGAGCACCATAGACATCATATCCAAGGTAGTTCGCATGGTACGCCGTCCTTTCGAGGGCTCGGTATTGTTGTAGATCGGAGAGGGTGATCAGTCCGTTGCCGCGTTCCATTTCGGCGGCAATCTTGTCCGCGACCTCACCTTTGTAAAAGCCATCGGAACCGCGGTCAGAAATGAGTTTCAACGTCTTGGCGAGGTCGGGTTGGGTGAGTCGATCACCAGACCTCCAAAGGCGACCTTCAGGGTGGCCAAAGACTCTACGGAACTCCTCATAGCGTGGGCCTTCAATCGCCGGATCAATCAACGCGGAGTTCAGCGAGTACGCCAAGTAGTCGTCAACGACAAAGCCTTCAGACGCAAGCTTGATCGCCGGTGCGAGAAGCTCTTTCCAGGGAAGATGACCAAACTTATCGTGAGCTAGTGCCATCCCGGCGACGGAACCCGGTGTACCCGACATTTTTGCATGGCGAGCATTGTTCCAGCCCACAAACGTTTTTTGGTGAGATCGATGAGGCGCCGTCTCGCGAAAATCAATGCAGACAACATCATTACGTGAGTCGATCTCTGGCGGCGCGATCAGCATAAATCCTCCGCCACCAATATTACCCGCCTCCGGCCAAGTCACTGCCAATGCGAATCCTACGGCGATTGCACTGTCGACCGCATTGCCGCCAGCTTGTAGGCAGTCACGTCCGACTCGGGATGCCAACGGGCTCGTCGATACAACCACTCCGTTTTTTCCCGATGCCGTATGGGCCGGAGCACGTGTGGGAATCGGATTGACTTGCTGAGCAATCGCGGTGCTAGATGACGGAATTGAAATCGCGATCCAAAGCACTGCCAATGACAGAGAACGCATTGTTGACCTTTGTGAGATTCGAAAATTGAGAGGGCCGGCCAGCGGACAAATTCTCTACTTGCGTTTTGTCGCCCACCAAGTTTCCCACTGCTGCTTTAGCTCGCGAACTTGCTCGGGCATTTGATCGCTAAGGTCGTTCAGCTCACAAGGATCTTCGCTGAGGTTGTAGAGCTCCCAAGGGCCTTTCGCGTACTGCACCAGTTTGAAAGTTTCGTTTCGAATCGCTTTCGCTTTTCCGAATTGCCAGTATATCGGCCATGGGCGATCGACGGATTCTCCATTCAATACCGGAGCAAGCGAATGTCCTGGCAGTTCCTCGGTGATTTCCGCGTTCGCCAAGTCCAACATCGTAGGCATAAAATCGACGAGGTGGCCAACGTGATCGGAAATCGTGCCGGGAGCAATCTTGTTCCGCCAATATGCGATCATTGGGGTGCGGGTCCCGCCTTCGTAGTCGGTCGTTTTGTATTTGCGAAACGGAGTGTTTGAGGCATTCGCCCAATTGCGTCCCTGAGTCATGTAACTGGTGACTTCCCAGGGCATCGATCCCTTGACGGTGGATCGGTCCGCAGAGTCTTCGCACGCACCATTGTCGGAAAGAAAGAAGACGACTGTGTTGTCGCCAGCGCCGATGTCATCGATCGTTCCTAACAACTTCCCGATGTTGCGGTCCATGCGATCGATCATTGCCGCGTAGGTTGCCATCCGCAGATCCCAAAGCTCACGTTCACCTGCCGGAATTTCGTCCCATGCTGGCAAGGCAGGATCGCGTGGTGAAAGTGTTGCCCCGGCTGGAAGGATGCCAATTTGCTTTTGACGCTCGAATCGTTCCGCGCGTAACCGGTCCCATCCGATCTCCGCATACTTGCCACGATATTTAGCGACGTCCTCTTCAGAAGCATGCATCGGATAGTGGGGCGCGGTGTAGGCAACGTACAGCAGGAACGGTCTATCGTTGTCTCTTCCATTCGTAAGGTATTCGATCGCTTTATCCGTAAACGCATCGGTGGTGTAAAAGTCTTTTCCCTCTGGCGTGAAGGGGGTGAACTCCTTTGAGTCATCGGCCCAACGCCGGACTTTTTTCTTGGCCGGTTCGGGTTCATCGGGGCGGGCGTGTCCCGGGTTCCAAAAGTTGCAACACCCATCGGTTAATCCGTAGTGATGTTCGAATCCTCGTTGAAACGGAGTTTGACCGGCGTGCCATTTCCCGGTCATCAGTGTTTGATAGCCGGCGTCACGCATTCGTTCTCCGAATGTTTCAGCCGCATAGTGAACCGTTGCAGAGGCACCGACATGGTGCCACCATCGACCGGTCAGGAGCGAAGCGCGTGTATGTTCACATTTCGCGTTGTTGTAAAACGTCCGAAATCGCATCCCACCTTTTGCGAGGCGGTCAATGTTGGGCGTTTCGATCTCACCGCCGTAGCAGCCGATGTCGCTCCAACCCATGTCGTCACACATGATCAACAAGATATTCGGCCGATCATCCGCGCTAGCCGATTGTTGAAGGTTGATAGCAGAGATGCAGACAAAAGTGGTCAACGTCGCGAATGCCATTCGCTTTGCCGCGAATCGAATCCGAGTGAACGGTCCCGTACCGTCATTCCTAGCAAGCTTTCGTTTCGAACGGGACATTTGGTGACTCTGTGGATGAAGGGCATTGGAGAGGAAGTACTGTGAGGAACTTCGATTATAGATGTTGGCGACGGCAACGTTTGTGCTTCTGCCAATTCGATCAACATGTCATTCGAGGTGAAGCTGTCTCGATTCAACCTTGCCAGAAACTGCTGCTGTTAGACATTGTGTCTGAATTGCGTTATGCTGGGGCCTGTCGATCCACGTTTCCTTTAACAGCAGGGCCGCCGCCCCGAGGTCAGCATGCCAAATCGATTGCGTGGTGCTCACATCGTCTTTGCCGTTTGGGTTCTTGTAGGTTGGACCTCGTTGTACGGCGAAGAGGGAGGAGTCAAGGAGCGCAGTGAGGTCCTGTTCGCGCACTTTGATCAAACGGGAAAGCAGCTGAGTCTAAAAACTCGAGCAGGCGAAACTTACCGCTGGGATTCGAAGCCGTTGTTCCGGTTTTCTTCCGAAGGCAAGCAATTCGGGAGTGTTTATGTATGGACCGATGCCGAGAATCGGTTGGCCGCCGTCGGTACGATCGGCTCGATACCGCTTGGCGAAGTTGACTATGAATTTGTTGAGCTGCACTTGGTGAAGCCATCGGCGATTGAGCCAATTGAACTTGGGAATCCGCCAAACAAAACTTGGAGGCCTGAAACCGATGAATTGACGATGAAGCCAGTTCCGTCAGCTCCGGCAGTTGGTGGAAACGAGAATGCTCGCTTGCGTCAGATGCGTTCGATCGCTCGGCAGTTTTCGGCCAAGATGCAGCATGATGGCAGAACGAACCAACTGCGTTTGCTGCCGCAGCCACTTTATCGGTATCCCGATTCCACCAGTGAGTTCGATGGCGCGTTGTTCGCATTCGTCTGGGACAACGGGACAGATCCTGAAGTCTTGTTGCAAATCGAGTTGGGGCGGTCCGAGGGAAAGGCGGTATGGACCTATCAACCGATCCGATTCACATGGCGTGCTGTCGAAGTCTCTGTCGCGGACAAGACGGTGTGGAAGAAAGCAGAGTTCTTCGAACGCAATCAAGCTCTTCAGACGACTCCGTATCTGACAGGTTTGACTGAGTCGATTCCTTAGAAACGCCTGCATTTTCCCGCTTTCGGAAATTGCGTGAGTAAGCCGACGCGTTTTCTTTTGCATTGTGGCGGATTTGCAATAAAACACGTCCGGCATCACGGAATTTCCGATACCTCCTGCCCGCAATAGGGGTGCAGTATTTGACGGATGGGCAGACTTTCGGTACGCTAACCGGGTCTTAGGTAAAAAGTGTTCAGTGATTTGTTCGAAAAGTTGGCTCTGCAATTATTTTGTCAGGTTCATCCTCGAACGATGTTCGTTGCAACACTAGGCGGTTTTTGAACAGGGTCCGCAATGGCTCCTGAGCTACCGACCGCAAATAGCGGGTAGCTGGATCGGCCTACGTTTGGCTCGACCCTTTATCCACCACCTAATGCACCCCACCTACCCCCAATCCCACCTTACGACAGGTCAGTGATTCCTTCCTTGGAAGATCTGGCATGTTCCCGCCCAACCATGATCTCGTCGCACTAGCTTGCCGCTATTGCTTCACCCACTCGATCGCCGAGGACCAGCCTCCGCGACGAGGATTGTTTGACAGATCTCAAGCACTTCAACATTGATTACGGAGTCGTTCGATGCGTTGTGAAGGAAGTCCATTAAATCGGCGCGGTTTCCTGACGGCCGGAGCTTTGGGAGGGCTGGGGCTGTCCTTGCCTGAGCTTTTGATGCGTGAAGCGATGGCCGAGCAGAAGCAATACGACTTTGTCGAAGCCAAAGCTAAAAGCGTCATCCACGTCTACCTACCTGGCGGGATGGCCCATCAAGAGTCCTTCGATCCCAAGCCTTACAGTCCGCTTGAGTATCGCGGTGAAATGCGAACGATCAAAACGAACACCGGTGAAGTGTTCGCGGAGACGGTTCCTCAGCTCGCAAAGCGAGCAGACAAGTTCAGCATCATTCGCTCGATGACCCACGGTGAAGCTGCTCACGAACGTGGAACACACAACATGTTCACGGGGTATAAGCCTAGCCCAGCGCTGCAATACCCTTGTTTCGGTTCGGTGGTCAGTCACGAGTATGGCCCTCGGAACAATTTGCCACCGTACATCTGCATTCCCAACGTTCCCAACGAGTTCGCCGGAACGGGCTACCTGCCCAGTAGTTATGGCGGATTCGCGTTAGGCTCTGATCCGGCGCAGAACGGGTTCAAGGTTCGTGACTTGGATCTCGCTGGTGGTGTCGACGGCGAGCGATTTATGCGTCGCAAACAAGCCCTGGAGTTAGTTAACAACAACTTCGTTTCGGCGACCGCAGCTGACAACGTCAATGCGATGAACACGTTCTACGAGCGTGCTTACAGTCTGCTTGATACACCAGCTGCGAAAGAAGCGTTTGATATTGAAAAAGAAGACGCAAAGCTTCGTGATCGATATGGACGTAACCAAGCGGGACAACGACTGCTAATGGCACGTCGCTTGGTCGAAGCGGGCACTCGATTGGTCACCCTGACCTATGGCGGTTGGGATATGCACCAAAACATCACGCAGGGTTTCCGCAACCAGATGCCATCACTTGATGTCGGCTTGTCGGTGTTGCTGGATGACCTGAGCGAACGAGGCCTTTTGGACGAGACACTGGTGATGGTGAGCAGTGAATTCGGCCGGACTCCAAAGATCAATCCCGACGCCGGTCGTGACCACTGGCCCAAGGTCTTCAGTGTGATGTTGGCCGGTGGCGGAATCAAAGGCGGCATGATCTACGGATCATCCGATTCGACCGCGGCTGAACCTGAAGACAATCCGGTCTCACCAGCCGATTTGGCGACCACGATGTATCGCCTTTTGGGCATCGTCGCTGACAAGGAGCTGATGGCCCCTGGCGACCGTCCTATCGAAATCGTCGATGGCGGAAACCTGCTCACTCCATTGATGGTCTAAGCGACCGGTTCATTGATCGCCACCCGCACGCTCGGGTGGCGTTTTTTAGCAACACCGATCCTCAATCGTTAGCGAATCGACGATGTTGAATCCAAACGCAATTCGCGTTTTCTGTGCGACTGTATTCCTTCTAGTCGCGACGAGCACTTGTTCGAAAGCACTTGCGACGATCCCGGAAGTCACCAAGCTTGAACCACGTGGCGTCGTCCGCGGTGAAGAAACCGTGGTGAAGTTTCGGGGCAATCGATTAAGTGATGCGTCGGAAGTGCTATGTGACTTGCCCGGCATCGAGATCTTGGAAGTTAAGGCTGTCAACAATTCCGAAGTCGATGTCAAAGTCAAAGCAGCTGCTGACCTGACCCCGGGCCTCTATCCGATTCGGTTGGTGACCAAAAGCGGCATCGCGAATTTGCGACTGTTGGGTGTCGGAGCTTTGCCAGTCGTTACCGAAGCGGAGCCCAACAATGAATTCGAAACTCCACAGAAAATCGAGCTGAATTCAACCGTCGATGGCGTGGTGACTCGTGAAGACGTTGATCACTATCAAGTCCATTTGACGAAAGGGCAAACGTTGAATGTCGAGATTGAAGGCATTCGTATCGCTTTCTCACTTCGCAATCAAAACATTCTCGATCCGTATATCGCGATCCTTGATGAGGGACGCTTCGAAGTCGCTTCGAGCGACGACAGCGACCTATTACAACAAGACGGGATGTGCAGTTTCACTGCTCCGGAAGACGGCAACTACACCATCTTGGTCCGCGATAGTTCGTTTCAAGGCAGCGACCAAGGCGTCTATCGATTGCACATCGGTACCTTTCCTCGGCCGGTCGCGGTCATCCCGGCGGGAGGCCAGCCTAGCACGGAATTAAACGCCAAGTTGGTCATGTCCGATGGCTCCGAGCGGACTGCGAGTATTCCGTTGCCAAGTGAACCCAAGGCGCAATGGGGAGTCGTCACACAAGACGAAACTGGTGTTACCCCATCGCCCAACTGGGTTCGCGTCAATGAACTACCCGTGGTGATGGAAGAGGAACCTAACGACGATCGTGCCAAAGCACCGGTTGTTCAAGTTCCGGGCGCTTACTGTGGAGTCATTTCACAGCCCGATGATTATGACTGCTTCGCCTTCGAAGCGAAAAAGGGAACGCGATACAAAGTCGAGGTCTTCGCACGAAATGTTTTGCGATCGCCACTCGATGCGGTTATCAATGTCTTTGCCCCCAACAATTCAACTCTCGTATCCAGTGACGATAGTCGTGGGCGAATCGATCCATTTTTAGAATTTGATGCAAAGGAAGATGGTCCGCATAAAGTGCGGATCTACGATCACCTTCGTGGTGGCGGACCGACCTACAATTACCGAATTGAGGTCAGCACTCCAACGCCTTCTGTCAATCTAACTTTAAAAGAACTGCGTCGTGACGAGGCCCAGGTGGTCGCAGTTCCGATCGGTGGCAGGAGTGCGATGATGGTATCGGTCAATCGAGACCGATACGGTGGAGTGGTCAATCTGAATGTCGATGGTCTGCCTGCGGGAGTGACCGCTCAGGCGTTCCCAATACCCAATGGACGTCCCGAAGCTCCCGTGGTGTTCACCGCGGCTGCCGACGCAAACTACAACGCTTCGCTTTATACCGTTTATGGCAAAGGCGACGAAAACAATCCACTTGTTGGCGGAAAGCTTTCGCAGTCGCACAACATGGTGCTTGGTCAGAACCGGCGTGCGATGTGGACGTACGATACCGATCGAGCTGCGATGGCTGTGACGGATCCAGTTCCTTTCGAGATCGAACTGGTTCAGCCGCAGACGCCGATCGTGCGAGACGGAAGCAAAAACCTGCTTGTCAGAATCAAACGCCACGAGGGGTTCGAAGAAACGGTTTCACTGCGAACTTTGTATAACCCGCCTGGTATCGGGATCAACAATGGCCGGTCTATCCCGAAGGATAAGTCCGAAGTTGAGATCCCGATTACTGCAAATGGCGGAGCCGGAATCGGCGAATGGCCAATCATTTTCATGGCCTACTACAACACCAAGAATGGTCAGGCCGTGACCGCGACACCACCGATCAACTTGGTCGTCGAAACCCAGTTGTTCAAATATGACTTTCCGAAGTCAGCAGGTGAATTGGGGGCCGAAGTCGCATATCAGTTGCCCGTCGAAACTCTGCGAGAATTCCAAGGCGAAGCTGAAGTACAACTTGTCGGTCTGCCAGCTGGTGTGACTTGCGATGCACCGACTCAGCCGATCGCGGCAGGCGCCGAAGCGGTGACGTTCCTACTTAAGGTCACCCCGGACGCCAAAGTCGGTTTGCACAAAACTTTGAATGCACAAAGTCGTGTCAAAGTGAATGATGAGGTCATCGTCCAAACCAACGGAACTGGAGAGCTGCGGATTGATAAACCGTTGCCCCCAAAAGTTGACGAACCAAAGAAAGAAGAGCCAAAGCCAGAGGTGAAGAAACCCGCTGCACCGAAGCCTTTGAGCCGCTTAGAACAACTAAGACAACAGAAGAACCAGTAGCATCAGTGTTTGGTGTGACGGGCGTTCGAGCCCAAATAGATCACGAAGAAATTTAACTCTACTGAGCGCAATTCCAAATGATGATCCGAACAGTAACTCCATTGTTGATCGCGGCGGCAATCGCCAGCGTCTCATTGGCCGTTACGCCGGCCGAAGAAGCCTCCAGTCAACCGAACAATGCGGCGCGCCGTCCGGATTTGTCGGTCTATCCGCCGGAAATCAAGCTCAACTCCGCTCGCGATCATCAGTCGTTTGTCGCCGTCATTCGACGTGACGATGGCATCACCGAAGACGCAAGCGACCGAGTGATCTGGAAGGTTGCCGACGAGTCCAAAGTTCGTCGCGATGGCTTCAAGCTGTTGCCCGTCGCAGACGGTCAGACCGAATTGATTGGCGAATACCTTGGTGCGACGATCAAGATTCCGGTGACGGTTTCAAACGCGTCGGTCACTCCACCGATCAGCTTCACCAACGACGTAATGCCGGTATTGACGCGAGCTGGTTGCAACACCGGTTCGTGCCATGGTGCGGCTCGCGGTAAAGATGGTTTTCGTCTGAGTCTGTTCGGGTTCGATCCGGCTGGCGACTACGACCGCATCACTCGCGAGATCGGATTTCGACGTATCAACCTGGCGATTCCCGAAGAAAGCCTGTTTGTGAAAAAGGCGATCGGAACCGTCCCGCATACAGGCGGAAAGCTCTTCGGTACCGAATCAGAATACTATGCGACGATTCTGGAATGGTTGTCCGCCGGCGCGAAGAACGATCCACAGGACAAGCAACCGCCTACAGTCGATTCCGTCGCGATCTATCCGCCCCAAGCTGTCATCGAGGGTGAGGGCAGCCAACAGCGTTTTGTCGCCGTCGCAACCTACAGCGATGGGACCACACGCGACGTCACGACACTTGCTGCGTTCACGTCTAATAACTCAGGTACCGCAGATATCGACAACGTCGGTATGGTGACCGCCGGTCGTCGTGGCGAAGCCTTTGTGATGGCTCGGTACGATACGCATACCGTCGGTAGCCAAGTTCTCGCGTTGCCGGTTGGTGTTCAGTACGAACCGCCCACGGTGACCGGCAACTACATCGATCAGCTTGTCGGCAAGAAGCTTCAGCAGCTACGGATTCTTCCCAGCGGGATTTGCTCGGACGAAGAGTTTCTGCGGCGAGTGACGATCGACATTACTGGATTGCTGCCAACCGAAGAAGAGTACCATCGATTTATCTCGGATACTGCCGATGACAAACGTGCTCGGTTGATCGATCAACTGCTTGAACGCAAAGAGTTCAGCGAAATCTGGGCGATGAAGTTCGCGCAGCTGCTGATGGTCAAAAGCACCAACCAGGTTAGCTACAAGTCTGCGTACTTATACGCGAACTGGTTGACCGACAAATTCGCGAAGAACGTTCCCGTTGACCAAATGGTTCGTGAGCTGCTGACCAGCACGGGCGGAACGTTTTCTTCACCGGCAACGAACTTCTATGAGATCGAACGCGATACGCTGAAGACTGCGGAAAATGTCGCTCAAGTCTTCATGGGGATTCGCACCCAATGTGCACAATGCCACAATCACCCCTTCGATCGCTGGACGATGAACGATTACTACGGTTTCGCATCGTTCTTTTCCCAGATCGGACGGAAGGGAGCTGAGGACTATCGCGAGCGGATCATCTACAACCGTGGCGGTGGAGAGGTCAATCACTTGGTGACCAAGAAACCGGTCCCGCCAACTTTCCTTGGTGGTGATGCACCCGACACTCGCGGCAAAGATCGTCGTGAAGTCTTGGCCAATTGGCTAACTCAGCCTGATAACCCATTCTTTGCAAAGTCGATCGCCAATCGTGTTTGGGCACATTACATGGGCGTTGGCTTGGTTGACCAAGTTGACGATATCCGTGTCAGCAACCCGCCGAGCAACCCTGAGTTGTTTGAAACGCTGGGTGACAAATTGGTCGAATACAAGTTCGATTTCCGTCAACTCGTTCGCGACATTTGCAACAGCGAAGCTTATCAACGAAGCAGCGAGACCAATCCTACCAACGCACATGACACACGAAACTACGCCTACGCGTTGACTCGTCGTGTTCCCTCGGAAAGCTTGTTGGATTGTATCTGTCAGGCGACCGAGTCTCCTGACAAGTTCCGCGGACTGCCGCTTGGTGCTCGTGCGGTACAGATTGCTGACGGTCAAACATCGAATTACTTCTTGACGACATTCGGTCGGTCTCCTCGTGCAACTGTTTGCGAGTGTGAAGCATCGACCGATCCATCGCTTTCCCAGGCGTTGCACCTATTAAACGGAAGCAGCGTCAGCCAAAAGGTTGCAAGCGGCGGCAAAGTCAAGCAGTGGATGGAGAAGGAACAGCTCTCCGAAGATCAAGTCATTGAACGGATTTATGTTCGTTGCCTATCGCGGAAGCCATCTGGTGACGAAGTCGCACAATTGAAGGGGATGTTGGAAAAGACAGAGAACAAAGTCGCGGCCCTGGAAGATGTCTACTGGGCAGTGCTTAACAGTCGCGAATTTGTATTCAATCACTGAGGCGAATCACCACGATGTTCCTAAAGTTAAATCCACCGATGTTGAAACGATTCGCGTTCTTGGCCGCAGGCATTTGTTCGGCGGCTACCGGTTATGGGAAGGATGTACCGGATAAGGTGACATTCGAAGAGCATGTCAAACCGATCTTCCGTCAACACTGTTTGAACTGCCATCACCAAGGTGACAAGAAAGGCGGTTTGGCGCTCGATACCTTCGGCTCCGTCGTCGAAGGCGGCGGCAGTGGTGAAGTCGTCTATGATGACGGCGATCTAGAAGGCAGTCGTCTATGGCAGTTGGTCAGCCACGCCGACACACCGATCATGCCCCCGAACCAAGACAAGCTTCCCGAGCCACAGTTGGCGATCATCAAAGCTTGGATTGAAGGCGGCATCCTGGAAAACTCCGGTTCGAAAGCCAAAAAGAAAAAAGCCAACGCACTTGCTTTTGTCGCGTCGACCGGAGGCAAGCCTGACGGCCCTGCCGCGATGCCAGAATCAACCCCGTTGGCAACGCCCGTAGTCACCGACCGTGCAGCAGCGATTACCGCGATTGCCGCAAGCCCCTGGGCTCCGCTGGTTGCGATTGCAGGCCAACAACAGATCGTGATGTACCACAGCGACAGTGGCGAACTGTTGGGTATCTTGCCGTTTGAGGAAGGGATCGCTCAGGATCTGAAGTTCAGCCGTGACGGTTCCTATTTGATCGCTGGCGGTGGCGAGCACTCATTAAAAGGTCTGGTCGCGATTTACAACGTCAAGACTGGCGAACGCGTCGCATCGGTTGGTGATGAATTGGATGTCGTTTTCGGCGCCGACGCTAACGATGCGATGAGCCGTGTTGCTCTTGGTGGTCCGCAAAAAATGTTGCGTATCTTTGACGCAACCAATGGTGAGATGCTTTTCGATTTGAAGAAGCATACCGATTGGATCTACAGCGTGGCATACAGCCCGGATGGAATCCTTGTCGCTTCGGGCGACCGTTCGGGTGGGCTTTGCGTTTGGGAAGCCGATACGGGACGCTTGTATTTGGACCTCACCGGCCACAAAGGGGCCATCCATTCGTTGGCTTGGCGAGATGACTCGAATGTGCTTGCCAGTGCGAGCGAAGACGGCACCGTCAAATTATGGGAAATGGAAGGTGGCAAAGCGTTGCGAACGATCAATGCCCATGGCGGTGGTGTGACGAGCGTGAAGTTTGATCACCAAGGCCAGCTCGCGACCAGTGGTGCCGATCGGCGTGCAAAGCTTTGGGCAGCAGATGGCAAAGAGCTCAAGAACCTCCAGCACGGCGGTGAGCCGATGTTGGAAGTCGCGATCACACACGACGGAAAGCGGTTGGTCTACGGAAACTGGGCTGGAGAAGTTTTCAACACGCCGGTCGATGACCCCAATGCGATGATGCCTCTGGCCGCCAATCCGCCGGCTACCTCACAACGTCTCGAGTCCGCCAAAACGACTCTCGTTTCAGTGCAGCAGAAACTGGAACCTGTCAAGGCTGAGCTAAATCAGGCGTTGTCGGGACTTGAAGCTGCCAAGAAGCCGCTTGCGGAACTCGATCAGAAGATCGCGACGTTGCGGCAACAAGCTGCCGAGAGTGAAGCGGCCGCGAAGGCTGCTGAGCAGGCGATTGCGAAGATCAATGAACAGATTCCTGTCGCATCGAATCAGTCGCGTGATCTTCAGGATCAAATGATCGCTCTACGTGTGGCCGTTGCTGCAGATAGCACCAAGGCGATCGCGCTCGCCGAAGCCGAAGAAACCTTGGCAGCTAAGCTGCTCGAATCAGCCAAACTGCGTCGTCAACATGCTGCCCAGCAACAAGCTGTTGGAGAGCATCGTAAGAAGGCTGCTGATCAAGTCGCACAGGCCGAGCAACTTTCGACAACGCGAGGCCCATTCGAAGAAGCGATTCAAAAGGCACAAGCGGTGGTGAATGCAGCTCAGAAGAACCACGATGCGGTCGCGGCTGAAGCTGAGGAGGTTCAATCCAAGATTGACCGGTTAATGGCGAGCGTCAACTGATCGATCGCGAAAGTGTATCCAGGTTGATAGCGCAACTCGTTGCATCCAACTCTCAAGGTCGTAGTTTGATTTCTACAAACTGCGGCCTTGCGTGATATTGGTCAACAGTTTGTGGATCGAACTCGGTGGCATTTCCTGTCAGCGAGCTGTTTGCTGCTGACCCATACTTTGTCCGATCCGATCAATTGCCAGGGAAACTTCATGACGGATCTGTTCAGTTGGAAAGTGCGAATGTTCCCTTTGACACAGTCGCAGCTGGCCTTTCCGGGACAACTGATCTGAGTTTCGAGTCGGAAGGACACCCATTTTCATCCACGTTCCCGTAGCCTTGGGGGCCGATTATGATAGCTCTATCGACATTAATCGGCTTTTTACCCCTCCCTCGTGCCTTGAATGCAAACGGCCCCTTGGGACAAAGCAGACGTCTCATCTAAACTAACACGGTCTCCCTTTATCTGAGATACGTTTCCCCACTCAAGATTCGTCGAATTCCCGATGGAACTAATCATTCTCCGTTGCGTGTTTTTGTTGTGCGCAGGCGGGGTCACTTGGATCATCAACACATCCCTGCCGAGCGATGCGGACGTCAATCCGTATTTGGTCTTGGTTGGTGTGATGGGGGTCGCTGTTGCGGCGATCCTGGTCGATATTTTCATCTCCAGCAAGCGGATCGATACGATCACGGCGGTTTACTTTGGCGTCCTAATCGGATTCCTGTTGACCTACGTGTTATGGATCGCGATCGCGCCTTTGTTTGCGCAATCAGTTCTGCTGGGCAATGCAATCCAGTCAATCATGGGGATGCTGTTGTGCTATATCTGCACCAGTATTCTGATGCAGACAAAAGATGACTTCAGATTCCTGATCCCCTACGTTGAATTCGTCAGGGAAGTCAAAGGATTCAAGCCTTTGATCTTGGACACCAGCGTTGTCATTGACGGACGAATTGCAGACTTGGTGAATACCGGCGTGTTTGACAACCAGCTGATCATGCCCCGTTTCGCACTAAGCGAACTACAGGCCATCGCCGACAGCAGTGACAAGCTGCGACGCGTTCGTGGCCGTCGTGGCTTGGACGTGCTAAACCGCATGCGTGCAGATGACAACGTTGACTTGATGATCTTCGATCGTGATCTTCCCGAACTTGCTGGGCAGACCGTCGATTTGAAACTGGTACTGTTGGCAAAGCACCTTGAAGGCAAGGTTGTGACAGGCGACTACAACCTGAACAAAGTTGCCAAGCTTCACAACGTTCCAGTCATCAATCTGAACGAGATTAGCAATTCACTTCGGCCAGTCTATCTGCCAGACGAAAACTTCCTGGTGAAGATCATCAAACCAGGTGAAGGTTCCGAGCAGGGAGTTGGCTACCTGGACGACGGAACCATGGTTGTCGTCGAAGGTGCCCGAAATCGAATCGGGCAGGAGCTTGATGTGCGAGTCACCAGCACCCTGCAAACGAATGCAGGCAAGATGATTTTTGCGAAGTACGAATCGCACTAATCACGTAAGACTTGATCTACTTGCCGATGCCTAACGCGGCGATTGAAAGCGCCGTTTGTCGAAGATCTCTTTCTTGATCTCCGCAGGCGGCTGCAGATCCAGAGTGTCGCGATCATCGCCGAAGCGGTGGTCTTCTTTGTCGTAGTTCAGGTATCGCTCTAGCGTTGTCTCGTCGCCTTGTCGTCGCAATTCAGCGATATGCCGTCGCACAGATTCTTGGGCCCAAGTACGCAGCGTCGTATACACAGCCGCCTCACCGGCAAACTG
The DNA here is from genome assembly GCF_020966635.1 of Stieleria sp. JC731. NCBI lineage: Bacteria > Pseudomonadati > Planctomycetota > Planctomycetia > Pirellulales > Pirellulaceae > Stieleria > Stieleria sp. JC731. The sequence goes on from NZ_JAJKFQ010000005.1 coordinate 739,625, forward strand.
TGTCGAATAGCTGGTTAGTGCATCCAAAGTTTGCAAAGCATCTTTGTCCAGCAGATTTCGCAGGACGTTGTATTCCTCGTTCGTCACGCGGCGTGGACGCAGTGATTCAGGACGCCCATTGGGATCGTTTCTGTTCGAACGATCGGGGTCATCTGGCGGAGGTGGTGGACGATCACCGGAGGGCGGTTGATCGGGTCGAAAGCTAAACAGCGGATTACGACCGAATCCAAAGCGGCGTCGCCCACGCTGGTCAGGGTCATCGAGCATCTGGTGCATGGCGACCATCTTGAAGAAGTCCGCATTCGAATTCGGTTGAAGCTGACTGTTGCGAATTCGCTCCGCAATCTCCACCGGCAGTTCATCAACACGCTCCCAAAAGAGAGCTTCCAGCCAAGCGAATATACGATCAGAAGTTGATTCGCTGATCAGCTTTCCGGAGTCAAAGGACAATTCCGCCATCGTGTACTGGATCGCTTCTTCGATCGCGCCGGTACGCAGTGCTTCGTCGTCGCTTCGGATTTGGTCTCGCATTTCATCGGGAAGGTCTTCCAACCAAACCGATGCAACTTTCATGGTTGTAAGCAGCGAATCACGTTCTTCACGCGAATTGACTTTCGTCGCTGTTTGACGCAGTTCTCGCTTGGTCGATTCGTCGAAGGATTCAAATCGGTTCCATTTAACCAACAGCTTTTCGCGTTGATCACTTGGCAAGCTTTCGATCGCTTCGCTGATTGTTTCCTGGGGAAGTGACTCAACAACGCGTTGCGGTTCCATCGACCTTTCGCTGATTTGCTGCATCGCTTCGGCCATGGCTTGCCAACGTGGATTGGTGGCCAGCTGACTGAAGAATTTGAAATCCGGGCCCAGGCTGTAGGCTTCTAATTCTTCCGCGACTGCAAGATCTGCAAACTGCTTTTCCAGCGTCATTCGACGCGCGAAAGTCGTTCCGGCAATTCCGACACCGAACGCCGTAACAATCACGCCGACGGTCCCGACCAGACGGCGGTTTTTAGAGAACCAATTCGGCCGTTCGGTCTGCGACGGTGCTATATCGGAAACGACCAATTCGATCGTCGATTCGACAAGCTTTTCGTCGATCGATTCGCTAGGGATTTCGTCAAGCCAATCCCAACCGGTTTGCAGCATCTGCAATCGGTGACGAAACGGTGGTTCGGCGACCAATCGTTTCTCGACGACTTGACGTTTATCCTCCTCTAGTTCGTTGTCGAGGTAGGCAACTAGCAATTCGTCGTCAGGATCGACCGGATGATCATCCGTCAGAAGAACACTCTCACTCATTCTCGTCCCCCGTCTTAGGAACGGTTCCAGCTTCGATGTATGGCTGAAGTAGTTCCCGCAAATTAACTCGTGCTCGGCTGAGCAACGATTTGACCGCTTTCGTGGTCAGCCCCATTGTTTCGGCGATTTCCGCGTAGCTAAGGTTTTCGAAACGGGAAAGCATCAGCGCTGTTCGCTGACGTTCACCCAATGTTTTGACTGCGTGCAGAACGATGTCTCCTCGCTCGACGCCTTCAACGACGCGGCTTGGCATCAGTCCGCTCGCTTCCAATGCGGTGGCCGTCACGATGCCCACCGCTTGTGATCCGTCTCCACCTGTCGGCGCATCAACCTCGTTGACCTCTTGCCGACGCCCTTGACTGCGAGTCGCATTCCTCGCGACGTTTGCAGCGATTGTGAACAGCCAAGTCGAAAATTTTGCCCCTGGTTCGTAGCGTTCTCTTGCACGCCAGACCCGCATAAACGTTTCCTGCGCCAAGTCCTCCGCCATGTCGGCTCGCGGTCCCATCGCTCGCAACAGTCGGACCAAGCGCGGGTGATATTTGCGCAACAGTTCCTCATAAGCTGCCGCATCATCATTCTTGACACGCAACATCAATCGCACATCGGGATCCGATTGGCGATAACGCAATGCTGTGGATTCGCTGACAGACAACCGAGATGCACAACTCTAGAGGAAACAGGGATGATTCACGGCTGACGGCAAAGGTATCGCTAAGCGAACGAACGGGTTCGGTGGTCGCGACAACGGTTGGACGCAGCATATTGAATCACGTCAAATAATGGTCGCTGTTCGCGACCAACGCCTGAATTCTAATCTACCACGTTGAAACCCAAAACTTGGGTTGGGTTTCGCAGATTTGTCTGCCGTCAGAAAACCGGGCAAAAAATGTGATTCGCAACACGCAATCGAAAACACTGCCGCGTGGTTGACCAAGGATGAAGGCTTGCGGTTCAGGAAGGGAATAGGGATTCCTGGCAACGTGAAAACGGGACCAGCAGGAGTTCCGGTAGTCGCAGATCCTATTCCACTCTGTGTTCTGTAGCGGCTGACAGATCTGGTTGTGACGAATTGCGAAGTTTGGCAAAGCCACCCAGAGCAAACGCGAGAGCGAGTTCGACTGCCACGAAAAGCAGTCGTGTTAGGATCGCAGCAACAAGGGCCGTCGTCGGGCCAACGACCGGTGAAAGGATCACCGTCAAAGTTAGTTCACGTACCCCAGCCCCCCCTGGGATCAGGGACGCGAATCCCAACACCATGGCAAGGGCCATTGCCGCGACGGAAGCGAGAAAAAGCGTTAGCGAAGTAGTTTCGGGTAATCGTCCAGGGAGGCTGAAAACGATCAGGGCGAACGCTCCACCGATCAAGAACCATCCCCAAAGATGCCAAAACCAGGCTGCGGCAAAAAATCGCCACGAACGACCTGATGAACCTTCCGCGATATCTTGGTCAGTTTCCTTTTCTTCAGATCGTTGCACGCCAAGTTTTCGAATAATCCGTCCAAGGATCGGCGGCAGGCTTAGCATCGCACCAGCAATCCCACCAAGAAGGGCGCACCACGCGATCCAGCGATCCACCGGAAGGAACATGATCAAGGTTCCTGCCAATGCGGCACCAACAGCCATCATCATGATCGTTTCCATGAAGACCGATGTTGATCCCGCTAGCCAGGGGACACCCTGTTCTCGCAAGCGTCCCGCGCGGAGGACAACAACCATTGCCTTTCCGGGAACATATTTTCCCAAGTGACCGACGGTTTGAAACGCGATCGCATCTTTAGCGGTGACTCGATAACCCAGTAGGCGAGTCGCTTCACGCAGAACCAAACCACCGGTGGCCAGTCCGAGCGTATAGACCAACCCTGCGATGATGATCGTTGGCCAGTTGACGTTCGCCAGCGAAGGAAAGGCCTCGATCACTTGCTGGCGTTTTTGCCGAAGCGTTTGGCGCTCATTGTCACTGGCGGCGTTTGCGATTTGGTCGTCAAAAATCGCGACTTGGTCATCAAGTGATGACCGCTGAACCGCCAATTCGTCGATCGACTTTTTAATCGTCAATCCCAAGCCGAAAACAACCAGCAAAGCAATCACAAGCTTCGCGATTGCTTTGACATTCGTTTTCATTCTGCCTCGGGATATCGGATCGATTCCTTTTTCAGTCGGACTTTCCATTTCTTGACGATGTCTTCGCGGCGTGATTCGACGACTTCTTCCGGCCGGAAGAAAAGTGTCGTGCCACTGATATCACGAAGATGTTCCGATGCCAAGACGCGGACGGGAATCGAAGCAGATTCCAAGTGGGATACCAACTCGGCATCTCCACCTGTTTTCAGTTGGTCTTGTGAATAGCCGACTAACAGTTTGAAAAGGGTGTCGCCGTCGGCGTTGTCCAAAGCTTCGTTTTGTCCCGCGATAGCCGTTCGAACCGCAGCCGCATCGTCAACACTGCGGTCCAGCATGTCACGGATCGCGTCAAGGTGCGATGACCAGTAAAGACGCTGTTTCCCAACGCTTAGCAGTCCATCAACGCCAAAGTATGCCGACGCGTCATTGAGAGCCAACATCGTTTTTCCGGCCAACGCGGCAACTTCGTTTCTGCGGAAACCCAAGGCAACTCGCAGGGACAATGTCAATGAATCTGTCTTGTCGCTACGAACGAGTTCAAGGAGATCCGATGCGGCCTGTGCTTCCAGTGAACCGGTATCGAATTCGGGGTCGACCCACGATGGCAAAGACTCGAGGGCGGCAACCGCTGGGGCTTTCGAGGTTTCATCACATACGATAAACGAAACGGATTCATTTTCAGCGAGCTCGAAGTCGCCCGGCGGTTCACAATCAAGTTGCGACGTTGCCACTATGGTTTGCCCTTTGAAGGACAGATCGCCGGCGATGCTGAATAGCTGAATTTCGGTCTTATGGTTTTCGGGGATCATTGGATCAATCCCCAACAGCCGCTGGTGGTCAACCTGGTAGCCAAACGATGCGACCTCCGACTCTGCGGTTACCAGCACTGCGATATCTTTAAATCGCAAAACGATTTGGTCCCCTGCATCAGCGAGTTGCACGATCCCTCTACCAAATCGGGCATCGATGCTGATTGTGGAATCATCATCCGGTGTTCCTGATCGGAAGACCACTTGGCTTGCACCGACCAGTGTCAAAGACTTGTTCGGTTTATCCATCGTGAACGTTGCACGATATTCGGGCCCGCAAGCGATGCGTCGCTCTGTCAGGATATCAGCGTCCGGAGCCACCAATTTCCAGTCATCGTCAACTTGCATTGCGACCATTGCATTGTCTGAAACCAATTTGGCGATTGCCGTCGCTGCTCGGTTGACGTCTTCCACAGACGAAGCAGGTTTTTCGATTAGGTCCTTCTCTGCGTTTGTCGGATCAAGGTCCGACATATCGGTAGCGGGGGACGTTGTATCTGCGTTTGCGATTCGTTCGTCGGGGCTATTTTCAACTGTGCCCATCTCGGGTTCGGTACCCATCCCTGTTTCCGTGTCGCCCGCGATTTCGATTGACGGCGGAACAGGTGGGGCTTCAGAGGTAACCTCGTCTGCAACCGCGGGATTGACCATTTCGGGATCAACCTCCGCCGATTCGGATGACTTGTCCGACGGTGTATCCATCGGAATCGGTGGTGCCGAAAACTCCACTTCGACTTCAGTCTCGGGTTCGTCCGATGTCTTCGCGGTGGACGCGTTGCTTGGCGAATCTGAGCTTGTTGGCGGTTTGGTATCCGGTGCAACGGGCTTTGCTTCGTCATCGGAAACGACTTCAGCTTCGTCACTGGGTTCGATCACCGCTGACATCTGTTGATCGTCAGTCGTTTTCGATGCCTGCGGACCCATCATTGGCGCAAAAACTTTGCTGATCGCAAATAAGAGCACTCCCACAAGTGCCAGCGAAACCAGCCATGGCGTAATGCGTGAGGGGCGGATGTCGCCTTCATAGAAATCCGATCGCTCGAGTTCACGTAGCGGTCGACTTCCTGCAAGAGGGCTGCCATCGTCCATGAAGTTTGCGGCGACCGCGAATTGTTCCGATTGTTCTCTCAGCTTGGTTGCCGCTTGAAAGACACCGCTATCACCAGCATCGACCGGCTTGACCTCGTGTGGTACTTGCGTCGTTTGGTCGGACAGACTTGGTGGGGGCATCACGCTCGGGGGGATCGATCCGATCGTAGCTTCGTCCGGGATGTCAAACGACGGCGGCTCAGGCGTTATTGTCGAGCTTTCGGCTGCCTCTTCGGACAGTTCGATGCTGGAATAACGCGGACCGATCCCGCCTGCGATCGCTGCCCCGGTTCCGAATAGGTCTTGCGCGTCCTCGGTCGCTCGAACATTGCCAACCTCATCAACCATTGCAAAGATTCGGCTGCGAAGTTCGTCGGATGCTTTCGCTGGCTGGCCCAGAACCATGGTCAAAATCTGATGACACGCGCCGGCTTCAGCCAAGCTCGGCAATGAGTCCAAACACGCTTTCTCAAGTTCGGCCGTCTGTTCCGGCGAAAGCGTGCTATCGAGGTAGTCACTCATCATGTTCGCGTCCTCGATCGGGTGAACCGATTCGGGCGCGGGGGCGGACAACTGCGGATTAGTGATGCACGCTCGGATTGCCTGGACAAGCTGAGTGGCCTGTCCGCTTCGCTCAAGTTTGTCACGTAGGATCTCGCGGTCACGCGGATCCAAGGTGTCATCCAAGTAGGCGAGCAGGGTGCGAAGAGTCAGTCTCATGATGGTCACTGTGAGGGTTCGACATTGGACGGTGACGATCAGCTTGGGGCCCACCGCGGAGTGGTGCGATGGATCGTGATCCCAAGCGAGTTTCAGCGTCTATGTCGTTAGTGACATGGAAGACAATCGGCCGTGCAACCAACTGAGAAAAATCTTAGAAAACTACAGCAGCAGAAAGTTCGCGCAATGGCGCAAACAGTCCGCGTTGCCCGAGACGGCGAATTTCGCTAGCCAAGAACTTTGGTGATCGGAAGGCTCATCGCGAACGTCGCGATCGCGGTCAGGATGACAGCAGCGGTCCAAATGACTGCGATGATGGATCCGACCATCCAAAACTGGCTTAGCGACTTTGCGGCAACCAACGCGGCAACGGGAGAACTGGATTCGGCAGCCGCTTTTAGCTTGGTGGAAACCTGGATCGCTAGTGCGCCAAAGATGCTGCCTGCAACGGCGGAGACACTGAAAATGGAAGCCGAATAGTAGTCGGAATAGAGTTTCTGGCCGCCTTCATTGAGCTTTAAAAACTGAACGACAAGGAAAATCAAACAGCCGACGATGAGGCCGATACCAAGCATCAGTATCCATCCATGATTTTGGCAAATCTCATTGGTGAGTGCGTTTCCGGAGGGAGAATCTGCACTGATCAAATCCTCGGAGACGCTACCTTCTGAGTTGCCCGCAGAAGGTTTGGGTTTTCCGCCGAATAGTTCGGGTAGAGCCTCGGATGCTGCAGTCCAAGACTGCATGCCGTTCTTCCAAACCAAGGAATCCTTTTTCAAAATTTTGGCTTCTGCATAGAGCCGCATTTGGTCCATCGAGACAGGGCCTTGCTTTTCCCCTTGGACATGAGCGTACCACTGGGCGGTTGCGTTTTCGTTTGGTGCGATGCAACCAGCTTGCCCTGCCGCCCCTTCACCTGGTGGGACAACCGAACCGTCAGCAGCCATGTCACCGGCGATAGCACCCATGGCGCTGGCGCGTGGAAAGAAGTTCCCGAATTCTTCAGCCTTGGTCCAACTGAGACCGTCCGCGGACAGTTCGTGTACGCGGGTGACCTGCCCACGACGAACCATTTCTTTGACTTTATCTGGAGCCAGCGGACCAATCGTTCGGCCACGAAATCGAATGAAGACGCGTTCAATCTGTGTCATGCGTGCTTATTTCGGAAACAGGAAAAGAGGTCGGCCGGGGATAAGATCGACGGGGTTCGATGTGAGCTGAACATGGCCTTGATTGAGTTCACCAATTTTATTCAGCGCTGTTTCGGCGTTGCCTTCACGAGCCTCCACGGCGACAAAAATGGATCCGTCGCCCACGGGGTGTGGATCGCGTAAATGATAGCCGATTTGGTTGTCCGCCGTTCGACTGAGAAAGCCGATCCACTGCAACTTGGAATTCCCAATTGCGGTGAAGTCGCTGAGCGGATCGCTGAAACGAGGGAACGCGATGCTCAATTCCGACTTGATTGTGTTTTCAACGTCAGCTGGCAATTCGCTGGTGAAAGGTCGCGGTTCATACCATCGCTGGAAATTGTCTGCTCGCCGCTGCAGCGTAGCCATCGTTTGAGGGATTGCTTGGGTCAAACGTTCGCTGCCACGGGTCGCGCCTTCAAGTAATCGAAAGATCATCCATTCTTTGATTCTCGCATCGAGATCCGGGCGTTTGGTCATGATCTCGCTGACCAGTCGGATAAAGGTTTGTTCCCAAAGTGAAGCCAAGTCGATCGCACGGGTGCGTTTCTGTTCAAGCAACCAATCGATCGAAGCCATCGGTTCGTTGTCAACGTCGTCCAACGGGCCTTCGAAACCTTCGTTGCGAACTGAACCGGTCGAATCCTTGACGACCATGACGCCCAAGCTGCCGCTGCGTTTCATACGGTCGGCGTTGTCTTCGGCGTATGTCTTTGTGATCAGATACTGCTGCCCCTTGGCATTTAACGTGACCAACTGGGCGAGCGGATGGTTTTCAAAGATGCGGAATGTTTCGTCTTGAATCCGTTGACGGCGGCGAATCTCTTGCATCGAATCGACGAACTTCGGCATCGCATCGAGTACCGGGTTCGGTGAAACACGACCGCGTAGCAAAGCGGCCGACTCCATCAACTCGGTTGCTTCGCCGCTTGTCACACCTTGGTCTAGTCTTTGGTTTAGTTGTTTCAGCCAGTCATTGGTGCGATCAACATTGACCCAATTGTCTTCTTCATCGATGACTTTTTCGAAGTCGACAAAACCGGTGTCGGCGACGGTACGGCGAGACAATTCGCGAAGTCGATCTGCATAGACTTCAAGACTTCTTGCGTTGACCAATGTGTCGATCGCTTCATTGAGCTGCGATTCCGACTGCATCTGACGTTTCATCTGATCGATCGTCGACGTAATCGAACTGCGAAGTTGTTCCTGCTTCGTAATCGCGGTTTCTGAACGAAGTGGATATTGTGAAGAGAGTCGGATCACCTGGGTCCGCAATTGTTCAAGCGAAGTTAGGTTGGTCGAGGAATTGCCACGCGATTGCAGCTGTCCGAACGTTGTCCAAAACTGCCCAATCTTTTCGACCATTTCGTCACTTTGTTTGGTCGCAACCGATTCGGTGTAAGCTTGCTTTCGCTTGCGGATATCATCGATCCTGGCACGTTCGGCGTCGGTTGCAGCGAGTTCTTCCAATTGTGGAATCAGCAACTCGTCGATCAATGCCGGATCATCAACATTGGCTTGACGAAGCAGGTCTTCGAAACGACTTGCGCGATTGTTTTCTTTGTCGACGGCTTCGTTCGCTTGTGAATACAGTGCAACCATTTTGGGCAGTGCGGTGACATCGGGAGCGGTTGCCCCGATCGATTGAAAGAAATCGATCGCCTCAGCGTATTGGTTCCCGCTGACAAAGTTTTCCATCTGCCGAACGTATTCGATTCGCTGCTTGCTGCGTTGCGACGCGGAATAGACCATGTATGACGAGATCAATCCGATGATCAGGACTGCGGCAGCAGCGATTCCGATCGCCATCCACTTTTGCTTCGCTCGCTTTGCGGGGGCGTCCGCCAATTCTTGGACTCGCTGCGCAAGTTCGACTGGCAACGGTTCACCAAATCGTGTGGCATTGGCGGCAGCCTGTTGAATTTCCTCGGCTGAATGGTTTCCATCCAGATAGGACTGCAAGGTTTGAAGGGCGATCTGACGTTCGCTTTCCATCATCGCTTGGCGATCGATATCTTCGAGCCACTGCAAGCTCGGAGCGACCGCCGCTTCCATCTCTGATGGCACGCCAATCTTGTAGCGAGCGCGGCTGGACTGCCATTTGGTTCGCAATGCGCGAGCGCTCGATTCGTCCCGATCTTCAAACGCTTGAATTAGCTTGGGTGCGATCTGGCCAAGCTCCTGCTGCATGTTTTGCCGAACATAGGATTCGGCGGCGAACTGGCTTTGCTCAACCAAACGGCCAGACGGTTTGATGCGCCATTGGCTGGATTTCAGTTCCTCGTTCAACAGGAATAGTTCCCTTGAATCTTCCCGTTCAAGAGCATCGTTTAGTTCTCGGTCAATCTGTCCTAGACGGATCTTCTCCCATGTCTCGACGTCCTCGGACCAAACCGAATTGCCGGGATCGACGTGGGCGATTTGCCGGAGCGTTCGGAGTCTGACGCCAAGTGGAGCTTTCGCGATCGCCAATCTGCGGTGACGACGTAGCAATGCGTCCAGCGGCAAGCTTTCGATGATCGCTTCGTTGATTTGGGCGACGTAGTCCAAATTCAATTTTTGCGGTAGCGGAATGCCAAGGAACTGCAAGATCTCGGTCCATTCATCCCATTCGGGAAATTCCAGTTCGGCTGCCAGGTCGAGCGCATTGGGAGTCATCTCGATGCGTTGGATGGCTTCACTGCGCAAGCCTTTGCGAAGCAACATGACGGCTTCATCAAGTCGCTTGTTGACGCTTTGCACTTCGACTTTGTAGGCATCCGCCAAAGGACGCATTTCTTCCTCGGCGATACCGTCCCGCTTTTCCAGGGCGCGTCGGATTCTATCAACGGTCGTGGGCATTTGACTGTTACCAGGAAAAATGAATGCGTAGGGGGATGCGTCGAATGATTGATCGTCCCGCATCGAAAAAAATCAGATCTGGGACGTCGACCCAGCACCCGTCCTTTAGTGTTTGATGTGCTTTACGCACTCGATTGACCAACAGCGGGATTTCACCACATGCCGAGACGATATTTAGCAAAGCCTTTTGCTCGTCACGTTCAAGTGGGTTGGCGAGTTCCTCTGCTTTCGATTGCAGTCGTTTGCGAAGCAAGCTGGTTTCTTCCACAAAGTCATCGTTGGTCGGAATCGATCGGAACAGATAGTTCAACTGCGTTTCTTTCGAGCGATTCATCCGAACCAAGAAAGATGAAATCAAAGTGTCAAAGGTGGGCGGGATCTGTTCGCCATTTTCGCGGATCGATTCGACCGTTTGAATCAGATCGTTAAGCGATTGCCCGAATTCCCGATAGGCACTGGCTTGCAAGTCCTTTGCGAAAGGCGCTTCGCCAAGTTCGATTTTTGCATTTCCGATAAAGTAGCCGGACTCATCGTGCCAGTAAAAGTCGGAACCGTTTAGCTGCGAAGGAATCTTGCGTAGTTTGCGAGCGTCGACAGTCCTGCGGTCATCGACCAGTTCGGTCTGTTCGATCTCATAGGGCGCCGGTTCTTGCAGACTAAACGCATCGGCTCCCCAAGACACCGTGATAACTTTGGGAGTGGCTGCGGGCGGTTGGTCAGTCGAGGGAGAATCACGCTCCGTTTTGGGCTCGATTTGAATCCTGACACCACCGCGAGCGCTGACAATCCTGGGCGGTTCATTGGACTCGCCAACCTCGTTTAGGATCCATGCAAAAAGCTGCTTTTTGTCGTAGCGCAGCGTCAGGATGGTTTTGGGTGTTTCATCGGGAACAACGACGGGGGGCGATTCGACCGGTTCGGTTTGTTGATCCGATACCGGTTCCTCAACGGCGATATCGATCGGCGGCGCGAACGCTGGCGGTTTGGCTGGCGAAAACTGAGTTGCGATAAACCAAGTCGTGACAGCAAGCATCAGGAACGCGATCAATGCCGCGGCCAGCCATCGGGTTTTGTTGCTTCGTCGGTGGTCGTCTATCCCTGGCGGAAGCGCCGGTGGCTCCATCGAAGGAGGCGGTCCGACATCGTTTTCATCTTCGTGTTGCCAGTTCGCATTGATTTGCAGCGGTTCGCTTGAGTCGGTCTCTTCAACAGACCTATCGATCGGAGAAGCAATCGCGGGTTTCGCAGTTCCGCGAGCCAGTTCGACCCAAGGCGAAACTGTTTTGATCGATGGCGACTTGGTCAAGTTGATGCATCGATTGCCACCGATTGCGTTTTTAGCCTCATCCGTGCCAATAGGAACAAAACGCAATTTGCAGTTCGCGTCTGGCGGTAGCTTTACTCCAAAGGTGCTGAACGTTGCTTGCCAACGACGTTCAACTGGCAACAACGCGATGGCTTCGTCGATAAGTTCCAAGAGGATGTCGCGTTGTTCGATCGAGTAAACAACCCACAGAGGTGACTGATCATTTGACGTGAATGCTTCGGCAATGACGCCACCCCAACCAGAGTCACCGGCGACGTTTTTCCATGTGGTACAAATCCGAGGCGATTGATTTGATCTCGGGATCGATGGGCCTGCTGTTGGCGTTTCGCAGATGCCCAGCCACTCCGAGCGAATGATCGGTTGTTGAAGAAGCCATGCTGGCCCGGCGGAGGGCATCTCATGGGGTTCAAGAACAACGTGATGAGCGATCTTGTTGCTGGGTCGCCCGGTGTAGTCGATCCCGTAGGGGCCGATGCGCGAAAGCACCGAAGTCGGTTTGCCGGCAATCGAATAAACCTGGTGCGAAAAAGCGATCGGGTTTTCTTGGTATCGCGGATGGTCCGCCATATAGAACTGGCGATAGCCCGAAATCGATTCCAGTTTGCTGATCACATTGATGGGCATTCCCGCAGTCGATAACACGGTGCAGAAACCTTTAGCGCCGTGTCGTAGGCCCTGGGGCGCGGACGTATAAAGAAGCTCGCTACTCATCTAAGTTGACCGTCAAAAAGAATCCTCGATCGTTGGATAGGTTCGGCCAATCAATTGGGATTGGCCTTTAGAATTGATCGTTAAAGTTTTTCGATAATCCAACGACCGTCATCCATGCCTGAACCTGGGGCGGATGCACCGACCAAGCCACCCGCCCAGTTGTGCAGCGCCATCAGCATCGGGATTTCCACCCAGAACGGTTGCATGTCGCGCGGGCGAATTCCCAGCGCACCCGTGGCCGGATCCAACGTCGGGTGAGTTCCGCTGGCGCTAACCGGGATGAATGTCAGGCTGGTGGAGAAGCCTTCGGCAGCGGCAACGATTTCGGGACAGATTTCGGACATCAATTCGCCGACTTTTTCGCTGGTCGATTTGATCCGCTGGCTATCCAAGGAGAACAGCTTTGAATTCTCGATCGGCAAGTAAGGTTCGTCGGTAGAAACGTCTGGCAACAAGTTTTTCCATGCGTCCCATTTCGTGACGATGATCACCAGGGGCCGTTGATGCAGTTCATCATCGCGAAGGCCTGCGTGACGCCGAACACGTTGAATCGCTTCTAGCAAGATTGTGTCTTGGCGAATGGTCGTTTCGCGAGCGAGGCGAGTGGTTCGCGAAGCCATTTGTGGGTCATCCGATTTGCCCTCGCATGCGCGGCGGAAGCGGGTGTCCTGGGTCGGATCAAAACAGAAAAACAGACACTTTGATTTCGCAAGGTGACGTGTCACCGGGCTGATCGTTTTGTCGGCCCCGGGAAAGAAGCTTTCGCCAGCGTTGTCGTACAGACAGACGATCTTCGAAATCTCACGATTGCGTTTGTATCGCGGGTGACTTGAAAGCGGCTGTAGGTTGTACATGAAGGGACGAGGAAAACTGACCGTGTGGTCTCCCATGTCGACGGTGTCGTACATGTCGCCTTGTTCTTCCGTTTTGGCAAGCGCTACCGGCGTGTCCAAATCGGGGTTCATGAACTGCTGTTCTTCGTACTCGTGGATTCGAGCGTTGGTTTCGGCATCCACATCACTTAACGAAACCGCAAATCGCTTGGGAAGTGTCTGCCGCAGTTTCCAAGACATCGAGGTCAGGAAGTAACTTTTTCCGCACGCGGGGGCGCCAAAGATACTGAAGAACAGGCTGGGAACCTGATGCATCGAACGGGGGACGTTCAAGTGACACTTGGGACAAGCCATCCGAGTGGCATGCTGCCCGAGTTCGTCAATCGCATCGCCTTTGGGCGTGAATCGACTTGGAAGAAAACGTTTGGCGTGCTGGAAACCTAGTTTGGCGTCGCCCAACAAGTCTGGATGCTCGGCGATCCACAACGATTCCTCCGGGGCGTACTGGCTCCAACAATGGGGGCAAGTAACGCGGTTGAGAAGCGTGGTTGCAGGAGAATAAACAAGACTCGCCATAGGTTTCGTTAATCGCGTCCAGTGATTGCGGGAACAGCATTAAGGTATTCTTCCACCGATGCGACGATCTCCAAAACAGATTCTGCCGAAATCTTGCGATTACGGCCTGCAAAACCACCTTGGGACGTGATGAATCGTTTACGCGGGGGAAGGATTTCTGAATGAACGTTCAGTTTATCTGCCGAAGGGGTTTTGGTCCACTCTGACGTGTGGGGTTCTCTATGATTGGAATGCGTCCGCCGCGTCGTGCTTTTTGGTGTGCTTTTCGATTTTCGACTCTTCACTTAGGCTGAACACCCTGGGGCTGATCCGCCTAGGATTTGTTCCACAAATTCGTCGCCCCCCTCCTTTGGTTGAACCCACAAGTGATTCAATAGAGTCGATGGCGACGGTTGGTTTTAAACTTTGGAACCTGGTCGCCGAAAGATTCGCCTTCGGAGATGAAAACGGCTTAGGATCCTTCAGTCCACCGGCATGACGGCAAGTGGACGCAGTAGCCAATGATGCAGCAACCTACGATTTCGACTGAATCGATCAACAAGACAGCTATATGACCACCGAGATCGCTGAACCATCGTCTGCAAATCTGACTCCAGGTCATGGTGAATCCATGAGCCAAGAACCGCTCGACAAAAGCAATGAACGCGTTCGCGAGATGTTTCGTCAAATCGCACCAAAGTACGATTTGATGAACCACCTGCTTTCGATGAACATCGATAAGTATTGGCGTCATTGTGCGGTCAAGCGTTTAAACTTGGTACAGAACATTCCCGTCTTGGATACCTGCACCGGAACAGGTGACTTGGCGATGGCGATTGCCAATGCGGCACCATCGGGCGTCGAAGTCGTCGGCAGTGACTTTTGCGGAGCGATGTTAGAGATCGCTCGCAAGAAGCGTGTCGCTGGGACTGCGACGGGGCAGATCGACTACGTCGAAGCTGATTCACAGCAGCTACCATTTGCAAGTGATCTTTTCCAAGCGGTGACCGTCGCATTCGGTTTGCGAAACGTCGCCGATACCGACCGTGGGCTAAAAGAGTTGACCCGTGTCTGTCGTCCAGGCGGGAAAGTGATGGTGCTGGAATTTTCCCGTCCGACCCTGTTCGGTTTGCGCCAGATCTACAACGCCTACTTTAAATATGTGTTGCCGAAGGTAGGACAATTGTTCGCCCGCAATGACAAGTCTGCCTATAGCTATCTGCCAGACTCGGTTAGCCGATTTCCCGATGGCGAAGCACTTGCCGAACGCATGCGGGCGGCCGGATTAGAAGAAGTCAAGTTCACTCCGCTCACGTTTGGTGTTTGCACGATCTACGAAGGCACCAAGCCAGGAAACCTCGTCTCAAACGCGCCTTCGCTCGAAGCATGACCGCTTCAAAATATCCCGTTGTTGTTGCGATCACCGGTGCAAGCGGCGCCGTCTATGCTATCCGCTTGCTGCAGTCGTTGCTGCGTTCGCAGGTCGAAGTGCATTTGACGGTCAGTCCCAGTGGTGCTGCGGTTATCGAGCAGGAAACTGGTTTTAATTTCGACTTGAAAGCACCTGACTTGGTGGCGTTCGTTTCGCAGGTACCCATTTGGTCGACTGAGAAACGTCGAGCAGACATCGTCGCGGTTGACTGGGCCAGTTTGGTTCGGGAACGTCTGAACTATCATCACTACGAAAACTATTTTACGCCAATCGCGAGCGGTTCTTTTCGTACTTCGGCGATGGTTGTCTGTCCGTGTAGCGGAAGCACGCTTAGCAGCATTGCCCATGCGGCATCGAACAACCTCATTTCGCGAGCAGCCGAAGTTCACCTGAAAGAACAACGAAAGCTGATTTTGGTGCCTCGCGAAACACCTCTTAGTGTTTTGCAGTTGGAAAACATGCATCGGCTAGCGACCGCCGGGGTCACAATCTTGCCGGCGATGCCAGGTTGGTACCATGGCGTCGAATCACTTGATTGTCTCGTCGACTTTGTCGTGGCGAGATTGCTGGATCAACTACAAATCGACAATCAATTGATTGAGCGTTGGAAGGATACAGATGGTTGACTTGGCAGACCGAGATAAATTGCAGTCGCATGCCGATTTGCAAGGGCGGGAGCCGATTGGACAGTCGGCAAAACGTATCAATGTCAGCGATTGGCTGGGACTGATTCGTTTTTCTCACACGCTGTTTGCACTGCCATTCGCAACACTTGCGACGGTGATGGCTTTTGCGACGCCGTTGCCCGACGGTACACATCCCGGACTGCGTTGGACCGATCTGTTGGCCATCTTGGTTTGCATGGTGAGTGCGAGAAACGCAGCGATGGCCTTCAATCGGCTGGTCGATCGCAAAATCGATGCGGAGAATCCGCGAACGAAGGGGCGTCATATTCCGGCGGGAAAGCTGTCCGCGACCGCAGTTGCCTATTTCACGATTGCTAATGTTCTAGTCTTCATCGCTGCGGCGGCAGCATTCCTACCCAATTGGGTCCCACTGGTTGCTTCACTACCGGTGCTGGTTGTCGTGATGGGCTACAGCTTGGCAAAGCGTTTTACGAGTGCGGCGCACCTTTGGTTGGGTGTTGCGTTAAGCCTCTCACCCATCTGTGCTTGGGTCGCCATCCGAGGGCCTCAATCGGTGTTGGTGCTATCCGACTTGATCGCACCGGTCTTGTTGGCCGCAGCGGTAGCGGCTTGGGTAACCGGGTTTGACATTATCTATGCTTGCCAGGATGCCGAGTACGATCGAGGAGCCAAACTGCACAGTGTGCCTGCTCGTTTCGGTGTTGCTGGTGCCCTTCGAATCGCGGCGATGTCGCACTTCGTGATGCTTCTGTTTTTGATCGCGCTTCCGATTCTCGCCCCAAGCGTCGGGTTCGGATGGCTCTACTGGGTTGCCTTCGTTTTGATCGCCGCTTTGGTGGTCCGGCAGCACTCGCTTGTCAGCGCCGGAAATCTGGCACGGGTCGGTGAAGCGTTCTTTCAGACCAATGTTGCCATTAGCGTCTTGCTAATGGTTGCCGGATCGATCGACTGCTTGTGGATTTGAAGCCGCGTCAGCAATGATCGTGAACGCATTGGTCGTGAGCCCTGTGATTGCGAACGATCAAGTGCAGACATGTGATCGAACTAGAAGACTAGTGCTTCATTGCGTACGAAAATACGGGTTCGGTTCATCAGCCGATGGGTGTTAGCAGCCCCAGTCACTGCACGGAAACCGTGGCTAACGCCATACGGCTAATCTTAAAATCGAGTTGGAACGAAGCACTAGCACCAATGGCAATCCAATCCGATCTCGCCCTTTTCCCAAGCCAGCAGGAACGGTGGCAAGCTAGGCAGAAGGTCCGTGGCGAATCGCACTTCGTCGCGGCTCATCCAAAAAACGTCCGCGACTTCTGCCGGATTTGCGGTTGGGATAATCGCATCCTGGAGATCGGCGTGCCACCAAGCGAGGTTGGTTCCCCAACTGGTAACGCTGCGGTAGCAAAGCTGCATCGGAGTGACATCGATGGCAAGCTCTTCTTGCATCTCGCGAACCAAAGCCTGTTCTTCGGACTCCCCTTTTTCGATCCCTCCACCGGGTAGGCACAGCTTTCCCGGAGCGGTCACCGTCAGCGCACGCCGGATCACCAGCAGTTTGGCCTCGCGAAAAATCACGCCGACCACACCACGTTTGCGTCTGGTGCTGGGTTTGACGGGTGGACAGTCCATAAGTCAGCTTGTAGCGGAATTGATGCCGATCGACAATCGCGATCACTGGCTCGCACACCGAAAGTCCTCATAAGAAAGTACTACGTTGACAAGAATCGGACCTCTTTTTGATCCACAACGAATCCAATCGAAGGATGTACGAGATTCTTTGCAGGAAGCGTTGCGAATTTGCCGGGTGTTGCACGAATCTGGGCATGTCGCGTACTTCGCGGGAGGCTGCGTCCGTGATGCTTTGTTGAATCGCCCGCCCAAAGATTTCGATGTGGCAACCGATGCAGTCCCAGACCGGGTTCGAGATATCTTTGGCCGACGAAATACCTTGGCGTTTGGCGCTTCCTTCGGAGTCATCGGCGTTTTGCCGCCCAAGTCGATTCGAAAACAATGTGATTCCGTTCACCCTACCGAAGTCGCGACGTTCCGCAGCGATGGCGAGTATTCCGACGGTCGCCGCCCCGACGAAGTCCATTTTGGTGATGCGAACAACGATGCGCTTCGTAGAGATTTTACGATCAACGGGCTTTTCTATGATCCACAGAATGAAGAAGTGATCGACTACGTCGATGGTGAAAAGGATCTTGCGGCCGGTCGTCTTTGCACAATTGGCAAACCACAGGAACGCTTCGAAGAAGACAAGTTGCGGATGCTGCGTGCCGTTCGTTTCGCCACGTCACTAGGTTTCGAAATTGAATCGTCGACCTATTCGGAACTAGCCCGCCGTGCGGACGAAATTCAGATTGTCAGCGGCGAGCGAATCGGCGCCGAGATGCGCCGGATTGTCAGTTGTGATGAGGCTGCGTGTGGCATGCAGCTTCTGTTGGAAACCGGATTAAACCGTCAGGTCTTCCCAGATTTGTCGGACGAATGTTTGGATTCAGTGAATCGCAATCTGAATTCGCGGTCTGTCTACGACTTCGAGTCTTCATTGGCAGTGGTCTTGCTCGCAATCAGTTGGCAAGCTGGCAGCGGCGACTCGCCGAAGCGTTTCAAATCTACGCTAAAAGACTTGTCGAGTCGTTGGAAGTTGTCTGGTGAAGAGCTGCGACGGGTTGCGGCAGCCGGTGATTTGTACCAGATCGTAATTGATGCGGCACCGATGGCATGGTCGGAACTGCAGCCGGTTTTGATCAATCGGGATATTCAATTTGTGATTGAATGTGCACGCACGGTTTGCCACGCTGACGAGATAGCCACCGACGGAATCAAACGCTGTGAAGAAGCGTTGCAATGGCCTGTCGAGAGACTCAATCCGGAACCGCTGGTCACTGGAGATCTGTTGATCGCCGAAGGGTTTCGTCCGGGGCCGCAGTTCCGTTCATGGCTGGCCAAGATTCGGCAGTTGCAGCTCGACGGCGAATTGGATTCAAAAGAATCCGCGCTCACAATCGTCCGAGAACTGGCCGCAGAATGAAGTTGTTCCGTGTGGCGAATCGGAAAATCCCAAGAGCCGCAACGGCGTTAGCCGCGGTTGAGTGAGGCTTTGTGTCTGGACCAGGATGGGAATAACCGACGCTAGCGCGTATCGGCTCAGTAGGTGGCCCATGAGCCGCAACGGCGTTAGCCGCGGTTGAGAGAGATGTTTTGTCTGGAACCGGGATGGGAGTAACCGACGCTAGCGCGTATCGGCTCAATAGGTGGCCCTTGAGCCGCAACGGCGTTAGCCGCGGTTGAGAGAGATGTTATGTCTGGATCCAGGATGGGAAGAACCGACGCTAGCGTGTATCGGCTCAGTAGGTGGCCCTTGAGCCGCATCGGCGTTAGCCGCGGTTGAGTGAGGCTTTGTGTCTGGACCAGGATGGGAGTAACCGACGCTAGCGCGTATCGGCTCAGTAGGCAGACCCATGAGCCGCAACGGCGTTAGCCGCGGTTAAAACAACAAACCATCCATCCGGGACCATTGACTTCAGACTTATTCGGCGATCGTGATTTGGTTGTCGATCTGGCTCACCCCTGGTTCCAACCGCATCAACAGCTCGCTCATCCGGCGATCTTTCTCGCTGGAAACCACTCCGGTTAGGACGGCGGTTCGCCCGGCCATGGTGATGTTGACGTTTCGAACGCTGCTGTTCGCCGGAAGCCGGTCGAAGACTTTCGTTGCCGCCGATTGAACTTGCACGCTGCTAAGCGGCGGAGCGTTGATTGCCGATCGCAGACGGACACGAATGGTTGGTTGTGAATTGGCGGAATTCTGTGCGCCGAAGGCATTTCCTAAGGCTCCAAACAATCCGCCAAGGCCACCGAGACCTCCCATGCCACCGCCACGGGCACTTGTCGCGCTCGATCGCCCGGTGGTTCCGGACGACTCCGCGGCAGCCCCGAAACCCTGGACGTTCTCGGAACCGATGGACGATCCACGCTGGACTCCAGAAAAACCTTCGCTGCTGGATGCGGAGAGTGAAAAACTGCTGCCGGACCCCATTGTGGAACTGCCGGTCGACGTTCCGGTTGAGGATGAAGTGCTGTCGGTTCCGGTAGTCGTGCTTCCAGAGGAAAACTGAGCACTGGCCAAGCATGCGAGTGACAAATTGGCTACCAAAGCGATGAAGACGCAATGAAAGCGACGTTGGTTGAGGCTGTCAGATGGCAAATTCAGCATGGATGCGGTCACCGCTTGCGAAAATGAATTGGTTGAATTTGTTACCCTACTTTAACGTTTGGCGCCTCCAAACGTTTCGGTTTTTGCCTGCCAAGTTCAGTTCAAAGTGCCAAGATTCGGACCGCAAAACCGAATCAGTCGGCAAGTTCAGACCAGGACCGCAAATTCAGGCACTGTCACCTTTGGCAATTGGCCGCCAAATCGGGGCACCTAAACTTTTCCCTCCCTCTTGAGATTGATCATGAGCACGATTCGAGCGCGAGACGGATCTCTACGATTCGCTCCCTACATGAAACAGACTTTGGCCGCCGTGTTTCTGACGACGGTAGGCCTAGCGGTCGGCATGCCGTCGGCACCGGCGGCGGAGAACGATTCGTCCGACAGTCTGCCCGGGGCTCCTCGTTTGTTCCCAAGCGATTCCCTGGCGTACATTCGGTTGGACAACGCTGCTGATCTTCGCAAAGACATGAAAAAGTCTTCGCTGGGGATGATGATCAACGATCCCAAGATGCGTCCCTTTGCCGATGAATTCTATGCGACGCTCAAAGATTTGTTCCAACAGGTAAGCGATGAGATCGGTATCGGCCTGGACGAATTGCTGGACATTCCGCAAGGCCAAGTCGCCATCGCGATTCATCCGGCAAAGCCACTTGAAGGTGACGAAAAGCCGGAACTCACTTTCGACGACGATGCTGACGAAAGTGAGATTCAGCGACGCAAAAAACGACAAGAGCTTCGCGAGCAGTACTCGTTCGGGTTCACGTTTATCGTCGACGCCGGTGAGAATATCGATAGCTTGATGAAGATCGTTGATCGGTTTGAGCGTGAACTCACCAAGCAACGTGTTCGCCGTGTTGTAAAAATCGACGGTACCGAAGTCAAGCGGATGTTGCCCAATCGTGCCGGGCGTCTTCCCATCGAATTCTTTGAACGGGATGGGACATTCGTGATCGGAGTTGGTAATTCTGCCGCACAAGACGTTTTGAATCATTGGATCGGCAAAAGCGATGAGCCAACGTTAGCCGAGAATGCCACCTTCGGCACGATCATTTCACGGTGTGTCGGCGCAGAAGAAACGCGTCCGCAGTTGACTTTCTTTATTGATCCACATGCGATTGCTGATCGTATCATCAAACGATCGGATTCGATCACCGTCGCATTGCTGTGGCCCTCGATCGAAGACCTCGGTGTCGCGAGAATTGGTGGAATCGGCGGGAGTTCATTCCGTGGCGGCGATGTTTTCGAAAGCATCGCTCATTGGCATATCAAGATTGACCCGCCGCGTGACGGACTGTTGGGAGTGCTGCGTCCAGAGACCGGTGTCACAGCACCGCCGGACTGGGTTCCTGAAAAAGTCGTGACGTACACTTCGCTGAACTGGGATTTTGCGAAAGCCTATGAAAACTTTGGCAAAGTGCTGGACCGATTCCAGGGAGCCGACGCACTAAAGCGGTTTGTCGAAGATCCCGTCAGCACACGAATCGGGATCAGCGTTCAAGACGACGTTCTCGGAAACTTTACCGGTCGATTCGTCAGGCTGGTTTGGATGGAACCGCCTATGCGAATCAACAGTGGCGTGAATGTATTTGCGTTCGAACTGAAAGATGCTGCGAAGGCAAAATCGGACTTGGCCGAGGTTCGCGACCGAATGCAACGAGGCCTCAACGTCGAAACGATTGCTGGTCACGTTGTCTATCGGATGCGTGGTCCAGGACAGAACTTTCCCAAGAACCTTCGTCGGCCAGAGCCTAGCTTTTTAGTGCTGGATAAATGGTTGATCTACTGTGACAGCACCGATTTCATCGAAAAGGTTGCTCTCGCCCAAGCTGGGAAATTGCCCCGTCTGGTCGACCTGCCCGAATACTCGTTGGTGTCA
Organism: Stieleria sp. JC731; assembly: GCF_020966635.1. Taxonomy (NCBI): domain Bacteria; kingdom Pseudomonadati; phylum Planctomycetota; class Planctomycetia; order Pirellulales; family Pirellulaceae; genus Stieleria; species Stieleria sp. JC731. The sequence goes on from NZ_JAJKFQ010000005.1 coordinate 761,297, forward strand.
GGTGAGCTCGGTGGCAAGCTGGATGGCGATGAGCCATTCATGCTGTCGTTCATCGATGGTGCCGAAGGCATGCGGATGATTTATGACTTGGCGAAAGACCAGAACTCTCGCAACTTCTTGCGAAGTGCCGGAGAGAACAACGTTGTCGCAAGAAAGTTCTCGGAGCTTATGGACCGCAACGAGTTGCCGCCATTCTCGGAACTAGAAAAGTACTTCGCACCGACCGGATCATTCGGCTACAACGAACCCGATGGAATCCACTTCGGTTTCTTTTCGCTTCGTCCCGATCCGGAGACGAACTGAACCGGACGCTAAGTCAACCACTCGTTCCCGGCTGGTTTGGGTGATCCGCATCAGCCGGGAAAGGTGTTCGCACTGGGCGGCCGCAAGACGGACTCAGAATTCGTCTTGCGGCAAAACGATGGGCAAATCCTTGGAGCCGATCAAAGCTCTGATTAGAAGCCGCCCGGGGTAGTGAATTCGGCATAGTCGCTGAATTCGTCGTGATGCTCGGGGGCTCGGTTTCCGAATCGTGTGAAGTCGGATTCCCAAGTTAGCTGTACATCGCCGACCGGGCCGTTACGCTGTTTAGCGATAATGATTTCAGCCTGACCGGCGTACTGAGCGCGTTCTTCGCCCCGGTGATAGTACTCTTCACGGTGGACGAACATCACAACGTCAGCATCCTGCTCGATAGCACCAGATTCACGAAGGTGGCTAAGTTTGGGTTTGTGGTCTTTGCTGTCTTCGGCTTGCCGGTTCAGCTGAGACAGGCAAAGCAACGGGACTTCTAATTCCCGAGCCATCCCTTTCAGACGACGTGCGATTTTTGCGACCTGTTCCTGCCGGGGGTCACGTGAGTTGTCCGGTTCGATCAGCTGAAGGTAGTCGATCACGATCAGACCGAGGCCGTTCTCTCGACGTTTGATACGTCTTGCCGCTGCCGCGATTTCACTGACCGTTCGACTGGGGGAATCATCGACGTAGAACGGGGCGGTGCTAATTTCGTTCGCTTTGTTGATCAATCGCGTCTGATCGTCGGCGCTGATCGTACCGTTACGTAATTTGTGGCCGTTGACACGCGCAAGGCTACAGAGCATCCGGTCGGCAAGTTCGATCCCGGACATTTCCAAACTGATGAACAGCGCCGGCTGACGCAATTCGATCGCACAGTGTTCGGCAATGTTCATCGCCAAGGCCGTTTTACCCATCGAAGGACGGGCCGCCAAAATGATCAGTTCGCCCATGTGAAGGCCACCGGTCATCGTGTCATAATCCAGCAACCCGGTTTCGACCGTACCCTCGGTCACTTCACCGCGCAGGCGAGCCTCCATACGGTCCATCGCCGCATGTAGAACGTCGTTCATCGAGTGCAATGAGTTTGCCGATCGACCGTCCATGATCGAAAACACTTTGGCTTCCGCCTGAGCACACAGCTCGCGAGCTTCGCTGGATTGGTCGTAGGCATCACGCAGGATGTCGGTACCGGCGTGGATCAGTTTTCGGTAGACCGCTTTTTCGGAAACGATCTCAGCGTAGTAAACTGCGTGTGCCGCGTTGGGAACTGCAGAAGACAGCCTCGCCAGGTAGGCCGCACCGCCGATGGTTTCGAATTCGTCAGCTTTCTTTAGCCGAGCAACCAACAGGGTGACGTCGATCTTTTCCCCGCCATCGTACATGTCGCGCAGTTGCGCGTAGATCGCGCGATTGGCGTCATCATAAAAGTCGTCCGCGCGGAGCGAAGCGAGATCATCGCAGACTTCCGGAAGAATCAGGATGCTTCCCAGCACTCCCATCTCGGCTTCGAGATCAAATGGCGGTTGTCGCTGAAGGATCTCTGCCGCCGACTGGGGGCGTTTCTTCTTTTTGTCCTTTGAACGGTCAAAGTCTCCGGTGCTCAACGCTCCGATCCCTGGTTTTTCTGGCTGAGATTGATGGTGAAGTTGGCCAGTCAGTTTCCATTGTTCGCCGCCGACGAGCAAGTTCAACTGAAAGCTTCTTGTTGGAACCGACAAATACGAACAGAGAATGACGACACGTCCAGGCAGGCTTTCCGGCTGACAAATCGTCTAGCCCGTTTTGCTTAGCCCGTTTTTAAAGTTGCCTCGACGCGGCGAATGGCTTCGTCGGTAGACAATGCGGTGTTTCCGCGGCCGATCGTTTTATTGGAATCCAACCACTGGCGAACTCGCTGTGATGCAAGGATCGCGGTGCTGTGGCTGCGTCCCCCATAGTGCCCGCCGATTTCCGAAAACGGACTGCCGGTCATTTCACGCGATAGGTACATCGCTAACATTCGAGGTCCGGTCAGGCTCTTCGCTTGCGAACTCGATTGCAACGAACGGCCTTCAAGCTGGAACACTTTTTCGACCGCTTGTTCGATCGTTTGCAAGGTAATCGGAACGCCCGATGATCGCAGCAAATGTGAGCCGTGTTGTCGAATCTGATCCATCGTTGGCATTTCGCCATACATCCGCTGTAGCAGCGAAATCAGGTTCGCGATGCCGATTAGCAATCGCCCATCACCATCGACACATTCAGCGATTTCGGCCAATGTTTCTTGAGGCCAAGACTTTGGCGAGCTGTTGTCGGCGTAACGACGGAGCAATTCCACTCGCGTGTCAAAGTCCAAGCTGTTGACTTGGCAGACAAGTCCTGATGCCAGTCGGCCGCTAAGCTCGCCGCCCAGGCCTTTGATTTCAGTCGGGGCTTTGGTGCCTGCGAAGACCAACGGTTTGCCAGCTTCGGCGAACATCTCGATCGTGTGCTGGAGCTCACGAATCGTCGCCTTCTTGTCGACAAAGAACTGAATGTCGTCGATCAACAACGCACTGGCATCGCGGAAACGCGATCGGAACGCAGGCAGACTGTTGCCGTGAAGTGCTTTGATGAAATCGTTCGTGAAGTCTTCCGCAGACATGATGATCACGTGTCGCAAGCGATGCACCGAACGAAGTTTTTTAGCGACCGCGCCAAGCAAGTGTGACTTTCCGGATCCGGGAGGCCCCCAGAGGACCAACGGTGAAGCGGTCCGCGGTGCTTCGATCGTCATTTCGCAGGCGGTCACGGCCAAGCGATTACAAGGTCCGGTAACGAAATTGTCCCAGCTATGGTCCATTGCCTGACGCATGTTTTGACGCGTCGAAGCGGACATTGTGGGCGAACCGCTGGTGGTCTCCGATCCGCTATTCGATTGCCTTGATGTCGCTGCCGGATTTTGTGGTCGGGCAGACGTTTGGGGGCGAGCAGGCACCGGAGCCGATGCCTGAGCAGCCGTTTTGCGGCTGTCGGTTCCGTCGGCGAGGATCGCAGCGAGTGATTGTGTTTGTGGGCGACGGCTATAGGAACGGTTTTTCGCCGATCCTGGTTTCTTTCGGCCTACGCTGTTCGGCTGAGCCGAGGCGGTTGATTGACTTGAACCTAAAGCGGGGTCCGCGGTCGCAGCTGTTTCTTCGCTGCTTTGATCGGCAAATGGCAGCCCGACTTGTTGAGCGGGGGCGCCGGCAACATCGATACGAACGTTGGTCAGTCCGCCGCATGCGGCAGATGCAGCCGCACGCATCGACGACATGAAGTTCTTGCTCAAACGGTCCGCAGCAAACTGCCCGCGAGCGGTTGCGATGATGCAGTCCGGTTTCGCTCCGTCAGCTTGCGGTGTCTCGACTTCGAACTCGATCCCAGAAAACCAAATCTGGTAACGCTCCGCGCCCACACGCTGCTTCAAAGCCTCCTTGAATGTGACGATGACATCCGAGTCATCGTTGCAGCCTTGCGTTGCGGACATACCGGGAGCGCAGTCCTCCATCATGGATAATTGCGAAACGAACTGATCCAAATTGCCAACCGTTGCTATCACGGCCACGTGGGGAATCCCGGCCGACAAATTTGGTGTGAATGTGATCCTGTTGATTAGCTCGGAAAAGCAGCCAAAGCGTTGGCAAGAAAAGCAGCCAACCTAGCTCCGCTGGGTGGCGTTTCAGCCTCCCGAACCCATCAAATTGACTCTCTTAACGCCCCGTGCTGGAATTGAAAGCAATTCCCGTCGACGCTCGTTGAGTGGGCGAGATTCTAAGTTTGCTAGCACGCAAGTCAAATCGAATTGTCGTCGGAGAGCTTTGGATTAAATCTGGCGGTTGATCTTCATTCGCATGAGGCAAGAATTCACGGTTAGAGACGCCCTCCGGATGATCGGGCTGGGACGGTTTTCGACCAATGTCAAAGAATTCAAGCGGGTGGAAAAAGTGTTGAGGGTTCAGCGCCACCGCCGTGACGGATGCGTGTTTCGAGCTGTAAGTTCAGTCACGTTATTGGTTTACGTTCGGTGTGGGGCGTTTTTCTACGCGACCCTTCATCGAATCTACATCGGCAAAAACCCGCCCGCCGAATTGTTTTTGCTGTCTGAAGGCGTCGGGCCAACCACCCGCTCGCCGATTAACACTTCGATATTGGACATATGTGATCCAAGTCATGTATTGCCAGGCAACGATGGAATTGCACTGGTGGATCGGGTATACTCCTGTTGGTTGTCGGCTCGGCGACATAACTCCTAAATCAACGAGTAAGCAAATGGCAACGAAGCAACTCACGGATCGGCAGCGCCGCGTGTATGAGTTGATACGTGAACTGATTATCAACCGAGGCTACGGGCCAACAGTTCGCGAAATCGGCGAAGCATTTGGCATCAAAAGCCCCAACGGTGTGATGTGTCACCTTCGCGCTCTGGAACGAAAAGGACTGATTCGACGCAGTCCCAATAAGTCTCGCGCGATCGAATTGACCGAGACAGCCGACCGCGGACACAGCTTGCCAATGGCGGGTCTGGTCGCAGCCGGAACGACAGCCTTGGCGTTCGAACAGACCGACCGCGTCGATTTCAGCGGGATGTTCTGCAAAAACGATCGTTTCATTCTGCAGGTATCGGGCGACTCGATGATTGACGCCCACATTCAGGACGGCGACTTTGTCGTCATTCAAAAACAAGATTCGGCAGAGCCAGGACAAATGGTCGTCGCGGAGCTTGCCACCGGAGATTCAACTCTGAAGTTTTGGTTTCCCGAGGAAGGTAGGATTCGGCTGCAGCCCGCCAACAGCGGGATGGCACCGTTGTACGTCTCCGATGCAAAAGTCATCGGCGTCGCCGTCGGAGTGGTCCGAAACGGGATTTAGTCGGTTTGGGCCGCAAAGAGTCTGGGCCGCTAAGAAATTCGCAATACGAAAATAGGCAACGCTTCCTGCAAAGCGTTGCCTATTGCTTTTCAATCTGCCCATCCGCAGACATAGCCATCAGCGGCGTCCGGCCATACAGGCGACGCGAGGTCTACTCGTCACCAGCACGCATGAACGGTGTCAGAACAGGCTCGTAGTCGCAAATTTCTGAACTTTCGAAGTAAAGTTCCAGTTCACGTTGGGCGGCTTCTGGTCCGTCGCTGGCGTGTACCAAGTTCATTTGGCGGCTGCTGCTGAAATCGCCACGGATCGTTCCGGCAGCGGCGTTTAGCCCGTTGGTCGCACCGAGCATGTCACGTACGACTTTGATGACATCAAGGCCTTCGATCGCCAAAGCCACAATTGGAGCCGAAGTGATGAAAGATTCCAGGCTTGGATAAAACGGCTTTTCGACGTGTTCGGCGTAGTGCTGCTTTGACAATTCTGGAGTGACTTGCAGCATTTTCATCGCGATGATGTTCAGCCCCTTGGCCTCAAATCGTGCGATCAATTGACCCATCAAGCGGCGTTGGACGGCGTCTGGCTTCAGTAGAACAAGCGTTCGTTGTAGTTGATCGCTCATAGTGTTTCTCCGGGTTTGATTTGATGTATTGGTTGGCCCGAGATTATTGGTTGAGTGCCCTGTTGCGCGAAGCGGGGCAGAATTGACATCGCAGCGTGATTCGGATGTTTTGGCGCCCGTGAATCGCGGCAATGGTGCCACGGAACCAGAACGCAGGATAAACTTTCATCCACGAGTCTGTGATCTTTCATTGACGAGTCAGTCCAACGGCGATCGCAAAGCTGCGAATGATCCGTGGACGGCCGTCGTCGGTGAGGGATCATCGACCGGTGCAGAGTGCGATTGGTAGCACTACGTGAGAAACAGTAGGAACGTGAAGGCAGGATACAGTTGCGATGAGCCAAGGCGATCAACAAGAAACGAAAACACCCGTGTCGAGTGGTTCATCTGGGAACGGGGCCAGAAAGCGAATTTTGCTTGTTCCCTACCCCAAATTCATTTTCATGTATCCGACTCTAATCGTTTCGATTATCGCGTCGTTGGTGCTGTGGCTCGGCGGCTATGATTCGGTCAATCCAGTCGAAGACAGAACGGCCGTGATGATGACCGGATTGTTCTTGGCCGTTCTGATGGCGAATATGTTCGTCATCGTCTTTGATTTTCCACGAGCGACTTCATTGACGTTGATGTTCGTGGTGACGTCGGTCGCTATGGGGCTATGGCTGTTATTTCTTTCCCGTCCGGGTTTGCTACCGGCACTTGAAGGCTGGGCAAAAAGCATCCGACCGGTCGCGAACACGACTTTCTTTTTGTGTATGACGTTCGGAATGGGATTGATGTACATCGCGGTGTTCGTCAGCACGCGATTCAACTACTGGGAACTTTCCAACAACGAACTGCTGCACCACCATGGCATGCTAAGTGACTTGAAACGCTATCCGGCGCCCAACTTGCGTGTCGACAAAGAGATCAACGACGTCTTTGAGTATGCGTTGCTTGGGGCAGGTCGTTTAATTTTGCATCCGGCGACTGAAAAGCGAGCGATTGTCTTGGATAACATTCTCTTTGTTGGCACCAAAGAAGAAGAGATGACCAAGATGCTCGGTTCGATCAAAGTCAAGATTGGCAACGATAGCAACGGTTAGATGGGATCTTGAAGACGACTCGCTTGGCGTCGCTGGGCGAGTGGCTGCAGCATTTCGGAAAGGCCTTTTAGCGAGACCGGCATTGCGGCGTTGCGATCTTTCCATTGTTTCCACCAAGCTTCGGTGGTTTCGGCAACAGCCTCGTCGCCAAGTCGCCATAGCGTGATGGCCTTGCCGATGGGAAGATCCTTTTGGGAATGGAGCCCCAAGTTGAATGCCGCTTGCAAGACAACCGGAACCGAACCCAAGTCCCATGGCAGTAGAGTGTGGCGACGGGTGCCGGAACCGAAGCCTTCGGGATGATCGATTTGCGGTCCGGGACCGAGAGACTGCTCCAAATGTCTACCGATGGCAACCTGCGTTGCGTAATACGCTAGGCGGGTGACTTCGGTGACGACAGGATCGGGATCGGTCAACATCGCTTCGATCCAAATACGACGGCTTCCCGAATCAAAGCCGCCATCGCCACCACGAAACGGTTGGACCAACAAACAGTCGATCGTTTCGGGCCACCAACCGTCTGGTGGCGTCGAATGCCAGATCAGTTTGGCGGTTTCGATTAGCATCCCCGGACCATAGGTTTGCCAGCGATCACGCAGCGGACCGGCTCGTAGCTTCAGCTGTTCCTGCAGTTTTGGGAACCGATTGGCGAGGGCGATCCTGCATTCGTCCAGTTGGCTGCAAAGTGCAGCCGCGGTCGCTTCGATTTGCAGCTCACTACATCCTGCGATCGCAAGTGCTTCTTCACAGGCGAGCTTTAACGAAGCGCCGGCAGCGACTTCGGCGAACAAGGCTGACCAAAAACCGGGGACATCGGCCATGGTCGATGCCAGCCTCGTATTAATCTGGCTTGTCGGAGCCGACAACTTGTCTTCCGTGGCTTTGTCGGTGCATCGGGCGCCGGTTCCAATCACGTAAGACGCGTGGATCACACTTAGTTCGGCAGCGGTTTGAAACCTCAGGTTGGACTTTTTCGCCAAAATAAAGCCTTGGGGCTCAGTAAGCGTTCGACAGTTGACCGATTTCCCCGGGCGAGCGGGGGCGCGGGACACTAAGTTAGCTTTTCAGCTTGCGGAACTCGATGAGATCTGTGACTGAATCCATTGTTCAAGTTCTTCGAAATCGACGGGCGGCAAGTCACAAAGGTCGGGGCGAAGTTTGACCGCGTCATGCAAATAGACGTGGCGTACATCGGCTTGCTTCTTTGGTGTATTCCAGTGTAGGAGCACACGGATGCAGCGTGGCAGTGAACGTTCGACAGAAATCTCGTATCCACACAAAAGTGGCACTTCATCCCAGCCCAATTGGCGGGCTGCCAAGGCGGGGAATTCTGCTTTAAGGTCTTTGGTAACGGTAAACAGGGCGCTGGCAACGTCCGCCGTGTCGATTTCGTTCTGGCGGATCATCAGCGCCAATAGCTGACGCGTTTTCAGCAAGATTTCATCGCGATCATCGACATCGACAGTCGTGGCCCCTCGAACGCCTCGGCATGCGGTCGTCATTTCGTCTTTCCTTTCACTCTCGATAAGAATGCAAATTGTTGGCGCTCGTGCTGTGCTTTAGCCGTACAAAGCGTTCCCTGTATTGCGTACTATAGCGCAAAGAGGCCCTTGCCGATAACCATGGAGACGCGATCAATGGATTCGTCCGCGTCATTCCTGAACCTGAAGATTATCTATTCCATGAACGCAAATCGCACGCCCCACCAAGAACGGATTATCAAGAATTACTACCGAAATCGCGATGCGATCGGGATTCAGAAAGCGCAAGAGGCTGTCACCGAGCTGTACCTCAGCGAAGGCAAGAAGCGGTTGACGGTTTGGAAGCGGTTGTGCAGCCACCTCGAAAAGGCGGGACTGTCAAACGAACAGATCGAACACTTGCGAGAAAAAGACGACCCCGCGCTAGTTGCCGAGGCCCTGGCAAAGCTGGCGTAGTTGCCGAACCCGGTCCAGCGTCGTTATGCCCATTTGTGAGTTCCGATGAGCCGAAACGCGTTAGCGTCGGTTGTGTGAGTGATTGGATTCAGACAGATCACTCAACCGTGGCTAGCGCCAGAACGGCTCAGGTATTGTCGCCCAACATTCACGCTGAATCGGCGATGCTGAAAGCTGCAGATAGGGGAACGGCAACGATTCAACGGAGTTCCCGAGCGATGTTCAAGTTCGCTCGGGAGCCCAGTGAGTTTCGCGCGTTCGGCTTTCAAATTAGAGTGGTGTCTGGCGATCAATCGCGAGACAGTTTCTCTTGAGCACGAGCTGCTTTCAGAGCAGCCGCTTCGCGCGACAATTTGAATTCGGGTCCAGCCGGGAAGTACTGCACATCATCTTGAAGGTAGTACGGGCTGGGGAGAGTTTGTCCATTCATCGATACTTGGCAACCGGTGGCACCTGCCAAGCAGGTACCCGTGACGATAGCGATTGCGGCGACTCGAGAGATGCGTCCAGAAGTCTTTTTTCGGCTCATGGCTTCCGTGCCTAAGTTGGATCTTTACATGTCGGGTCCGCGGTGCGGCTTCGAATCCCGTCAGAACCGGTATCGGATGAATAACCGGCAAAGCTTAACCCCCAGGGGCGATTTTCCGAAAAAGCCGTCATCGGCGGCTAAATGAAGCCCGGCGTCACAGGGACTGTGACGAGTACTTTCAGGCACAACAATAGTACCCGGCGCGCTCCGCCGTGCCGCCGCAGCACTGAAACTAACGACCGGAAAGATCCGACGCATGGCGTCACAGGGACTGTGACGGGTACTTTTAAGAAGAACAACAGTGCCCGGCGCGCTCCGCCTTGCCGCCTCAGCACTGAACTAGCGACCGGAAAGATCCGACGCATGACGTCACAGTGACCGTGACAGGTACCGTAAGGCGGCTGGTATCTGAAAATCGATTCATCTCATGTGTGAAACATCTGGTTTCACACCGGTTTTCACCGCCGCGTTTAGTTTTGTTGCTTGGTGCAAGTCGAGATCAACGGCCGACCGTTTTGAAGATTGTCTGTTGGTCGTCAGGCCACTGGACATAAAGATTCAGATCCAGCTCCGTCGACACCTCGATTTCTTGGGCCATGTTCCAAAGTGTCTGAAGCCGCTCAACGGTTGGCTCCAATGCATCAAGTTGTTGTTTCTTCGCCTTGATGTCTGCTTTGGTGATGCGCTGCTGAGACGACGTCTGGCTGCTAAGCGATGTTTCGAGCAAGTCGATCCGCGTTAGCAAGGCTGTTCGGCTGGTTGCCCGGGAACGAAGTTCATCGTAGAGGTGGTTTTTGGTGAAATATTGAAACTGATAGTTGGGGTCCAGTCGGCCAAACCACTGCACCATCAATTCCAGTTCGCGGTCACAGCTGACTGTGATTTGCAATCGAATCGCCACCAAGTCTGTTTCTGTTGGTGTAATTTCAACGATGCCAATTTGTTTCCCGTCGGACAGCAAATCGATCGGTTGAATCCAACGGAATTGAATCGCTTCAGATTCACTTTGGAAGCGAAGGTCCAAATGAGTCTTGTCCCTGATAATTGGGTGCTTCAGCATCCATCGCCGGGGCGCGGCTTCCGTGAACAACTCACCGATCCGCTGAGCATTCAGGGCCGGGCGTAGGTAGATCGGCTGCTTGGACGAATCGATCAAACGGCCGTGAAACAGCTTTTGTGAGTTGACGGACTGAGCCCCCTCCTGAGTCCAGCGAAATTGCGGACTGGAATTTCCTGACAGGATGGCAATGACTTGTTCCTTGGATTCGTCAACGATCTTCGTAGTCGATCCTTCGTTTCGCAGACTGATTCGATAGGGCTTAGGAAACTCAAGTTGGCTCAATGGCGTTTGCACATTCGTGATTTGGACAGCCTGCTCACTGTCACTTGGCAAGGGAAGTTCGACGAAACCTGCTTCGAACTCCTGCCAACTGACCTGATTCTTTGGCGAGGATGGATCCTCGTCCGCCGTGCCCTGCGAGACATTCAGCAATACATCCTCGGGCTTTTCGCCGCCGAGTTTTTCCGCGTCAGAAGCAAGCACTGTGCTTTTCTGTGCTTGCTTGACTGTCTGATTGGTGTTGCCAAGCAGGTCCAGTATCGATTCGGTCGACTTCGGTTTCTTGAGGCTGTTCTCGCTAGGGCGAAACGTCGATTCGGTTGGCAACCCTTCTGGGCGAGTCAACCGTTCAATTGCGGATTGGATATCACTGGTGGCCGAGCCGATGGCAACCTGATCGTTCGAGGAGAATGACTCAGCAGGTTCGATCGATTGGAGGTCTTCCGATGATTCCGTAGGAGAGGGCAAATCAACCGATAAGTGAGAGTCGTCGTCTTTAGCAGCGACGCGTTCTTGTGCTTTGGGCGGTGTCAACGTATCGGATTGTTTGACACGGGGTTGATTGGCAATCCTTTCTTTTCGCTGGTTGGCGATGGTGAACCCGACGTAGCACAACGCAATCACGGCTGCGAGCGATGCCACGCCAAGCACGAGGTTCCAGTTAAACTTGCGATCTCGTTCAATCGGTTTCAGTTTCAGTCCACGCGGGTGGATGACCGGTTCGGGCGTCCGTTGAACTCGCTCTTCACCAAAACGTTCGATCAAGGCCCGAGTGAATTGGTCGACCAGGACTTTTCTTCGGTCCTGTTCAGCGTCCGTCATTCCCGACGTTTCCGTCTCCTCGACGTGATGGCTATCGAGTCGCTGCCTGAGACCGTCGGTTCGGTTGGTCTGGCGGGCATTGGTGACAGGACCTATTGAATTCGAGACACTACCTGTGGAGCCAGCCGTCTCGATTTTCGACGCCGTTGGGGAGCGACCCTCGGCTAATTCTTTAGACGCATTGCTGTGGAGAGATCCTTGACTGTCCGGCGAGCTTAGTCGGCGTCGAAAATCCGCGACCACGGTGCTGACATCATTGCTGTGTAGCGAACCGGAATCGCGCTCACTGGATTCATTTACCGCGATGGAGCCGGATGCAGAGGGGCCGTAGACGAGTTCGCCTTGTGCGGTCAGGAACCATCGACCGGGATCTGCTGACGGCAAAGCATGGTGGTTGGCTTGGTAGTCCAAGCAGGCTTGTCGAAAAAGTTCCTGCAGATCATCGAGCAGCTTGGCGGGGGGCAACCCTAAACGGGATTTGAGCGACTGCAGTGACTCGGTATCGCCGGAGATGTTCGAAGCCAGATCCGCACTTGCGTAGCTGTCTGAAGGTGTCGCTGGCTTAGCATTCTTGTCCCGCTTCCCCTTTCGACGGGCGGACTGCGGCTTGGATTGACCAAGCGAGTCTGCGTTTTTCGTCGAGGGATGGTCCATGTGAAATCAACGGCGCCGGTCGATCAATTGTCGTTTTGCGGGATTGAGGTTCACAGACGCTTCATCTGCGCAATCCCAAGTTTGCCCAATGCTCCAATCTGCTCAGCTGTGCGCTATTGTCAGCACTCTGACGGCACGAATCAAACCCCGCAATGCTCTGCTCCCCCGATGGATGGCAAAAAAAGCGGGTGATTCGCAAAATTGTGGAAACTCGACCTTGATTTTTCGCGATCGCCAAAGATTTCCTGACTGCTTCTACCGGAATTTGCCAAACCCTCACGCCCGGTCGTGCCGATAACTCCGGCTGAAGGGATTGTCAGCATGATGCTGAACGTGTCGAACGCAGGGATGCGTTTCCGTCCGGCATCAGGGCCAATCGCTTCAAAAAATGTCCAGGGGGGGAAAACCGGGACTGTCAAAGCGCGGCATCGAATGCTTGATGCTGAGGCGGTCGGTGTATTCGCACACCATGTCATCCCTCCCACCAATCTATCGTGGCTCGGGAGAACTGACGCAGGAAAGCGTTAGCAGTGGCTCGGGCAAACGAGCCCAATCAATGAGGCGGCTGCGACCGCGGAGACGTTTGCGATGCACCGAATGATTCGAACCATGCTCTACAGACCATCTACAAAATTACTTTTGGCCCGCGTCGGAACCATGTCGCAAATCTGCGGTACTGCTTGTGCAGTCATGTTGGCGTTGGCAACCGTGATGACCGCAGGCGCACAAGGGATCTCCTTGGCCGGCTATGACCTGGAGGGAAGTGGCTATGTGCTTCCTGCAGGTGCGCCGCCAATGGGAATACCTGGTGGTCCTGGCGGGATCACCCCAGTTGGCTACTGCGACTCCGGTTGCGGTTCAGCCGGAATGATGCCTGCAATGGACCGCATGGTATGCGGTTCGTGCGGCGGTGGCGGCGGATGTAGCTGCAACAGTGCTCTTGGTGGCGGCGGCTTGCTCGGCAAGATGCGATCGGGCGGCGGACCGGCTTGTCTGTTCTGCCGTGGTGCAGGATGCACCGCATGTCGCGAGCTACCATTTGGCTATGCAGGATCGGTTGTGGCCGGTGCCGTTTCGATGTTGCGTCCTTACGGCGAAGCTCAGCTTTGCTCGCAGCGTTGGTACGATCTTAGTCTGGAAGGGATGTTCCTGAGCCGTGAGATCGGCGGCGGTGTTCCAAGTGTCATCACGACGCAAGGCATCAGCGGAACTCCTGTTCTGACTCTCGACAATGTTGGCGAGGATGACTTGGAAGGCGGCGTCCGTGCATCGGCTGCATTCCTGTGGGGCCCCGGTGGAAACATCGAAGGCGTCTACATGGGCGGCAACGAATGGAGCGGCACCGCATCGGCAGTTTCATCGGGTAACGACCTGTACTCGTTCATCAGCGACTTCGGTGTCACGCCAGCAAACGGCTACGATGACACCGACCGATCGACAACACAAAGCTTGGTCGCACGCAGTGCGTTTCACTCGGCTGAACTAAATTATCGTCGTCGTACGATGTTCCCTTACTGCCGCTTCCAAAGCTCTTGGTTGGTGGGTCTGCGATATGTCCGCTATGACGACTCGCTGCTCTACTCAACCTCGGTTGCAAACGATAACAGCCGCTTCTTCCAAAGTGAGTCGAGTACGAAGAATCATTTGTTCGGACCACAAGCCGGTTTTGACTTCTGGTGGAACGTCGTCCCCGGTGTTTCGCTAGGCGTCGGCTCCAAGGCTGCTTGGGTACAAAACGATGTCGATCGCAAAACGTTCGTCTCGGCAAACTCGCTGGGTATCAACGCGACTCCCGGCAGCACCAGCCTGTCGGACTTCGATCAAGACACCACGGTGATGGCTGACTTCGAACTGAAGATGATCTACCGACTGACATACTCCTTGACCGTACGATCGTCTTACTACGTGATGGCAATCGACGATATGGTCTACGGCGGTCTGGACAAGGACACGATCACCAACATCTTCGCGACCACGAATGTTGATCGTCCTTTTGTCTACGACGACTTGGTACTGCAAGGTTTCACCGTCGGTGCTGAATACACCTGGTGATCCGACTCTCCGCATCGCAACCAAACAAAAACCCCGGTCGAATCTCGGCCGGGGTTTTTTTGGGTTTTGCGGATGCTTGCGAAGTGGCTTCTATGACCGTCACTTTGCACTCAAGTTGACGGCAACGATTTCTTTGTCGTTGCGAATGTAGGCAGTTCGATTGGCGTAGGCGGGGTAACTCCAAACGACTGGACGTCCAAACGCTTCACCGGTCGGTTCGAGCACGTGCATGCGTCCTTTTTCGGCAAAGCCTTTGGACGTCAACTCGGCAACGATCAGGTCGCCATTCTCGCTCATCACAAAATAGCTGTCGCTGTCGCCGACTCGCGTTAAAAAAGCGGTGCCGTGTTTGATGAAGCGTTTTTCGCCGGGCTTGGTTGCTTCGAAGGTGGACCACAGACGATTGCCGTTGGAAGCGTCGACCGCAATCAGATCGCCTTGATTGCAATCGGTGCCGTAGATGACATCGCCTTTGAATGACGCTGGAGCATTGCTGCAGTGGACCGCGTTCTTTGATTCGCCACGCCAGACTTCTTTCGCCGTCGGTGTGTCGCTTGCCAGTTCGATCAAGACCGCTTCGGTGTGGATCGAGCTGACGAAGATATGGTTACCGTTAACCGCAGGAACGGCGACGGACATTTCGTAGGACGGGCTGACGGGAATGTCCCAGTACTTTTTTCCCGTTTCCGGTGCAAAGCTGGTGACGCCTTCGGGATGGAATGTGATCAACTGCGATGTCCCGCCGGCATCGACAATGATCGGAGCACAGTACCCGGCAGGGACATCCAAAGCTTTCCAGCTGACTTCGCCAGTGTTTTTGTCAAACGCAACGATGCCTTGGCCATCACCGCCCACCATTGTGTAGATCAAATCGCCATGGACCAGCGGATGCGCCGAGAATCCCCAAATCGGAACGTCAGCACCGAAATCGGTGGAGAGGTTTCGTTTCCAGACAACGCTTCCGTCGTTCGTGTTTAAACAGGTGAAGTCACCTTCGGCGCCAAGGAAATAGACGCGATTCCCATCAATGGTCGGTGTTGCGCGTGGGCCGGAGGGGTAGCTGATTTCGTAGGGACGGTCGTAGGCGTATTCCCAGATGACCTCGCCAGATTTTTCATCCAATGCCAACAGCCGCTCTCGACCTTGTAGCTTGGCGCGTTGGCCCGGATCGTTGAAAGCTTTGCCACTGGCGGTCAGATAGTCGGTCACGAACACTTTGCCGTCCGCAACAGCGGGGCCTGCGTAGCCGGCGCCCACCGGGTGTCGCCATTTGACGGGAAGGCCGGCTGCGGGGATCGAATCTACCACACCAGATTCGTGCAATACACCGTCGCGTTTCGATCCCATCCAGCCTTTCCAGTCTTCGGCTGACGCGGTCGTACCGATTGCTAGCAGGGCTGTGCCCAGTAGCAGTCGCTTTGAGGCTTTTATGACGTCGGACATTCGGATGGCGGCAGATCGGCGTCGGCGATTCATCTAGATTGCTCGGTAATAGGGTGGGGGGACGACTGCTTTCAGCATAGGAGATCCCAGCAAAGGAGATCCCAAGATAGGAAAACCCAAGATACGAAAACCCAGTGAAACAGGAAATCAGCCGCTGATGAGATGACTATACCTTCCGGGTTGGCCAATCTTTCAGCAGAGGTGTTTGGCGACCAATGTTGAAATGAAGACACGAAATAGATGTGTCGCGTGATTCAATAGACGGTGAGAACTGCGTCTCGCCGTAGCGGTTTTTCGCTAAGGTCAATTATAAGCGGGGTTTAGGATCGCCCATGTTCTGGACTGCGTCCCGCCACACCCCGAATTGATCTTTAAACCGCAGGTCAGCAAACCTAAACTTCTTCCGCCGCAGCCACGGAGGAATGCCGCCGGGGAAGATTTCTGCTGACGGTAATCTTCATCAAAGACACAAAAGCCAAGGAAGAGTTGATGTTACGTAGCCTAGTCATCCTGGGAGCATTGGCCTTCTGCGCCTTTGTTGCAGGTTGGTTCACGATCGATCGCAACGAGAAGGAAACCACGATTCGGTTCAACCGCGATGAGATCCGAGCGGATACCAATCGAGCGATCGAAAAAGGCAAGGAGCTATTGGAAGCTCACCAGAATTCGGCTGAGGAATCGTTTGAAGAACCTGCACCTGCCTATCCGAGCGAGTTGAATCCTCAGACTGGCCAGCTGGACTTTCAACCAAACGACTACCAAGCCACGCGGCCAATTCCACCATGGGAATTGCCGCAGTACGGAACCCCAAGCAACGCACAGCAGTACTAACCTGTTTTCTGAAGGTACGAGTCAGGGGACACCGTTTGATTCTAGGCCACCCAACCTGCCATTGGTTTTAGCAGGATTGTTTAGCTGCAAGGTGGCCAAGCGGATGGCCGAGCCTTGTTGCCTTTGCCAGCGGGATACATCCACGATCAACAGGCTGGATTGGGAAGGAATGTCTCACGCAAACATTCCCGCTGGCGGTTAGCAAACCGAGTGTGTGACAGGGGAGGGCGACTTGTCAGCAGACTCGGGGCATCGATAAAGCGATCAGTCAGCAGATCGATCGGTGGTTTCCGATGATGAGTCATCGAGCAGAGCCACTGGCTTTTTCTTTTTGAACAAAATCGTTTTGACGGTGCATGCGAGAAGAATGGCGATCATCGCAAGTTCCTATGAATAAGCGATAGCGATCCGATTGGAAGGAAAAAGATCCGCTCGTTCTCGCACGCGAGGGAGGGTAACCCGTTTGAGAACGAGCGGATCTGGCAGTTGGTCCGAATCAAAGTGCGCGCCGGCAGGATGGACAAGTCCGGCTCGATTCGTCGTGTTTACCGAAAGCGTCTTCGAAGCTTGCTTCTATCGCACTTGCGAGTCGTCTTGAGTTCCACGATTTCGGGCAACCTCAATCACGTCGCTCGTGCGATCGTTCAAGTCTTCGATCACGCTTTGGGCCACGTCGACCCACTGCAACAAAGTGGCACGGACCTGGGCGAGCTGCTCATCGTTGAAGGGCTCCGCTGCACCTTCATTCGCTGGCTGCTCGGCGGCCTCGGCTCGTGCCAACAGCTTCGCTCCGCTTCCCACGATCGGATCGACCGGTGCTGGATTCACCGGCAATGGATTTACCTGGACGGGGGCAGCTGGCCAAACCTGGGCGAGCTGAATGGCAAATTCCGAAGCAAGTCCATCACCGCTCACCACCAGCGATGCGACTTCACTTCCAATCCGTTGGGGGCGAAGGCTTTGGCTGACATGATGCTGCAATTGGGCAACTTCATCAGCCTTGTTAAACAGTTCGTCCAGCCAGCATTCTGGCGACCCGGCCCACGGACCGGATTCGATGGCTGGAACGGTGGCGTTTTCTGCGACGACCTCAATTTCAGTCGTCATCGTTTCCGATTTGACAATCTCTAGTGCGGAATCACTTTCCGGTTCTGGCAGCAGACGTCGTTGCCAAGATGGAACAGCCTGGTCCGCCTTGGGGCTCCATCCGGTTTCGTACTGCTGGTTGATTGCGCGGATGCAGAACGGTTGACTTGGCGAAGGCATGACTTCGGTCCAAAGCAACTTCGGTGGGGCCGACTCGACGATTGCTTCGGCAACGGTCTGAGATTTAGGCTGGGTTTCAGGCTGGGTTGCAACCTCAACCGTCGCAAGCTCGTTAGCTGTAGCGAACAAGTTGTTGACAGTGTTGGCAGCGTTCTCGAGTGCCGCAATCGCGTTTGCGAATTCTTCCGCCGAAGGTTGATAGACGGCGATTGTTTCCGTCTGGGTTTCCTCTGCAGCTACAGCAGGCGATGGTTCTGCAACGACTGGGGTTTCAGCATCCGCCACCAAATCGTCTTCCGTCATGTCGTATGATGCGAAGGTTTCTTCGATCGTAAAGACCATCGGGGCGCTGCCAACATGTTCTGCAGCAGTGTCGAATTTTACAACCACATCGATCGGTGTGGTTTCCACCATCACCAACTCACCTTCGTTCTCTTCTAGCAAGTCGACGTAAATCGGTTCCGAGGGTTGAGCTTCGATGACGTCGGATACTTCAACTGCGATCCCTGAAACGTCATCAATCGCTGCGAGATTTTCATCGGCAACCGAAGGAGCCTCGTTGTATTCGTCCAGCTCGATTTCGTCATTGAGTGCGAGGACATCGACATCGACTTCGTTGACTTTCACATCTTCTACCAAGATGCTTTCCTCAATCGCCGGCTCGGTGACTTCGGCCGCTGCGACGATCTCTACGCTTTCGACCTTGTCTTTCGATTCGGGCAGGCTTTCGATCAAGGCTTTAAAGTCTTGGTCTTTTAGCTCGCGAAACATCGAAGTCGTATGCGCGATCCAGTTTTGGAACGCGGCGATTTCATCCTGCGTGGATGATTCGGTTGGACCAACCATGGCAAATGGTTCCGTCCAGTGTGTGAACGGGACCGGTGCGCCGGCTGCCGCAGCGATCGTTGCGAGGGTTTGGTTGAAGTCGCTTGCGGTTCGCGAAGCGTTTTTAGCTCTGGCCGCGGTGTCGACAATCGCGTTTGCAGTCGAGACAACGGTGGTGGGCCGAGTCGCGGAGGTTTTCAGAGTTCCTTGCAGCCACTTTTCGTAGTTGCAGGTATCGATCGTCAGCTCATTACCGACGGTGATCGTCAAGAAGTGTGGAACGAGTGTTTGATCGTTTGATTGAAGCGACTCAGGAGTTTCAGCAGAAGTTACTTTTGCGGTAGCGGCAGAGGTTTTGGCGAGATCATCCACCCAGCCGCACAGTTCGCTGCTGTCGTGGGTGTTTTCGGCGTGAAGTCGGTTCGGATGGAAGACTCCTGTTGTCGACGCGGCGACTAAACAAAAGAGTGCGAAGCGACGAAGCTTTTTGCGGATACTATTCTTTATGGTCATCGTGACGTTACTCCTTCCAGGACTGAGCCGCAGCGATACTTCATCATGACTTCGTTGTCATTGATGATTTGCGTCGGAGGGATGGCAACAAGGATCGACTGGTGGTGATCGTCAGAGCACGGCGGGAGGCCGAGTTCCATCCCTCTGATCGAAAGCCAGGCGGCGAGTTGCAGACGCGAAAGATCGCGGTCGCGGAGTCCTTTCCTTTGTAAACGTGTGGTTGGCGAGTTGGCGGGGCGATTCGACAAGGAATCAGTTCCTTGTGAATCAGAATGAAGTCTCGCAATGGACGTGAAATAAAGACGGCTCACGTTTGGCGGCTTGGCAGGTCGCCTGATTGCGGGACAGAAGCAGGTATCGGAAACTTTGACGGCTGGGCTCTCCGGTGCGGTCAGGAAAAAAATGACATTGTGCGAAACGACATACGATTGCGCGGACAGTCCGTGTCGAATCAAATGAGCTTTTTAGGAGTGTGAATTAATAGTGGTGTTCACATGAATCGTTAAAGCTCGGTTTACCTACCTGAAAGATCGCTGCTGTGCTGACTACTGCTGCATCGCTTGTTGCCACAGCATCCGTATGTTTGATGATGTGTGGTCCTTGATCACGAATAGGACACTGCATATCGTTGCAAGTGCCATTCAATCGAGTGGCGATCGGAACGCCGCAGCATCGTTGCGGCTAAAGGAATCTTGAGGCCATGGCAGCAACGCTGTTGCTTTCTGCGTAGGGAACGCACGACGGGCCGCGGGGCGTCATCCATTGATGAGGGTGACTTGTTCTGCACAACGCGATCAACTGATTCAACCCTAACGGTGTGTATCAAGAGATAGCGATCACAGCATTTAATGTGATTTCCCGTCGGACGGTTTTTTGACCGGGCATCTTTTGTGACCTATATTCGCTTGACCGCTCGTTCTGGGTGTCTTGCGCGGTCACGATTTCGCTGGCAATCTTTGCCGTCGAACCATCCTTCCCTCCTTCAGACACCAGCACGAGCCCCTTCAGCATGCCACTATTCGCACGGGTCGGTTTGTCACGTTTGGCTTGTAATCCATTCGTCAATCAACGTCATTTCCATCGAGCTATCGGTGCTAGGTCAACACTTCGAGCGAAGTTGTTGATGACCGGTGTGGTTCTTTTCGGGGGCGGCGCGACGAGCGGATCACTGCATGCCCAAACGTCGACGATGCAGCCACTGCCTGCCGCGGTTGAATCGGCTAAGCAGATTGAAACGGATCCGCTGAATGTTGTGCTCGAAGACGGCGCGGCTTTGGAAATCGACCGTCGTTGGACCGAAGCGATTCGGCACTACGAAAAGGCCTTCCGTGATTTTCCTAACTCACGCCAGGTTTATCAGCGTCTGATTATCTGCCGTTTGCATGCCGATGTGAATCGACGATACCGTGATCGAAGCTTTGTTGATTCGGTTCACCAGATGACCGCCGCACAGGCTTTGGACCTCTATAGCGAAATCCTTTCTAACCTGGAAACTCACTACGTCGAGCACGTTGACTGGTCACGTGTGTTCTTGCATGGCACCGCCGCACTTGAGATCGCACTGACGGAAAATCGCTATGTGACCGACGTCTTGCCGGAGGCCGATCAGGAAAAGGTTCATCAGTTTCAGCAGACAATCCATCGCCGGATTTCTAACCGTCCGACCAATGGGCGACACGATTTGCGAGCCGCTGTCGCGACGGTCGCTGAACTTGCTCGCAACGAAATCGGACTTAGCCCGACTGCAGTTGTTCTGGAATACGTCAGTGGTGCGGTATCAACGCTTGACCCCTACACACGCCTTTTATCTGGCGATCAGTTGGACGATATGTTCTCCAACATCGAAGGTAACTTCGTCGGACTTGGTGTCGAGCTACGTCCCAGCACCGATTCACTCGAGATCCTTTCGGTGATTCCAAACGGCCCCGCCGAAGAAGCCGGATTGAAAGCCGGGGATCGGATCGTCCGGGTGGAACAAGCTGATACGCGAACCGGCAAACCGGAAATTGCTGCTGACCTACTACGTGGACCAGAAGACTCGTTTGTGTCAATCGCAGTCCAAACGTCCGAAGGTGCAGAACGCGAATACAATATTGCACGACGACGCGTCGAAGTTCCTTGTGTAGAAAATGTTCATATCTGCGACCCGTCAAACGGTGTGGGCTACCTTCGGCTGACAAACTTCCAAAAGACGACACCGCGCGATGTCGAGCAAGCGATCTGGCAATTGCAACAACAAGGCATGCGTTCGCTGATTATGGACCTACGCGGAAACCCAGGCGGGCTGCTTTCGGCGGCAGTCGACATCGCCGATCGGTTCCTCAGCCAAGGACGAATCGTGACCACGCGTGGTCGGAACTCGCGAGAGAATTTCGACTATGTCGCTCACCGCACCAAAACACTTAGCTTTCCACTTGCGGTCCTGATCGACAACGACAGTGCGAGTGCGAGCGAAATCTTTGCGGGAGCTATGTCGGATTCAGGGCGAGGCGTCATTGTGGGGCAACGCAGCTATGGAAAGGGCAGCGTCCAGGGAATCTTCCGTATGCAAGCGGCAAAGTTTGGACTGTGCCTCACCACGGCAAAGTTTTATTCCCCCAACGGAACCGCGATTAGCCAACGGGGCGTTTTCCCCGACGTCCCTGTCGAGAGCCAGTACATCGCCGCCCGCCCGAACGACGAAGGTGAAATCGTCACCGATCTCGATGACGAGGTCATGCAACAAGCGATCGGTCAGCTCTCTGGACAAAGTCAGCTGATCAGTCAACGAACTCGCTAGTTTGACTGTCCCTATCCGGCACCGACCGTTATTGAGTGCAAGTGTTTTAAAGGACTGGGTTTCAAAGGTCCGGCCTTAGGGCATGTGGCGGTCCGTAAGTCGTAGCTGAGGTGGTTTGTGGTTCCTCTGCTTCGGGGGTGCGTTTCGCGAAGCTTCGTCGCCGCATCGGAATTCACGCGAATTCTTACAGCCACCATTTCGCAGAAGCTCTCGCGCGAGCCTCTTGCCTTCTTGTGGGTTTCTCTCACCAAATCCGAAGCCTCTTTTTCGTTGCCCAGAGGCTCTCGACGATTCGCTACAATCGACGCAGACAATTTTTGCGAACCATTTGTGATGAAACGGTGTTAAAACGAACAGCGGCATCGCTGGATTGAGTTTGGCGGACTGCTTTGCGTTTTGGACTTTGTCCTAGTGCTTGAGCTTTAGCATCGATTGGGCTCGAGCATCGAATTGAACAGGTCCGTTACCGAAAGGCCCGGTCACAGTCCGCTGGACGAAAGAGGGCGTGACTTCGGTTGACCTTGGGCGGTTCATCACAACCGGCTGAAATGGATGTGAGGTTGTATTTGAAGATTTCAACGACAGACCCGGTTGGAGTGCAAACCAAACATCTCCGATTTGCATTCGCTGCAAAGCTTCGTCCGGCAATAGCTCGTCCGGCAATAGCTCGTCCGGCAACAGAATGCGTTCGGTTGCGCACAACACTTCTATTGGTGGCTTTCGCACTCGTTTGGCTTTTGGCAGATGCCGTCTCGCTAAACGCAGCCAACTTTTCCGAAGTCGAGACGCTTTATCGAAGTGGGAAAATCGACGAGGCCCACGAAATCGCTGCTGCCGAAGTCGAACGAGGAGTTTGGAACCGACGGTGGAGTGAATTGCTGATCGAGTGCCAGTTGGCAAAAGGTCAGTACGCCGAATCCTTTGAGACATACCAAGCGGCAATCAAAAGGTATCCGACCAGCTTACCACTACGGTCCTTGGGAATCCGTGTCGCTCGATACAATGGTTTGCCGGACCAGGTCGCGCTCGAAAAAGCCTTTATTCACCGTTACCTAGAAACCGGGCAACTCCGCTATGCGACCGCCGATACCTTGATCGCCGCAGGTCGTTTCTTCACGAACAATGGTATCGATGCAAGGATCATTCTGAAGTCGTTCTATGATCGTGTTCTTGAATCTGATCCGGATAACCTTGACGCCCATATCGCGACAGCTGAGCTGGCGATCGAAAAAGGGGACTTTAAAGTTGCCGCCGAAGCAGTGCAGAAGGCCAAGCAGCATGAGTTGCAGGATGCGAGATTGGACTATCTGCTGTCACTCGCGCTTGCACCAACGGATTCAAAGTCGTCGGGCTTGTTGTTGGCGTCATCGTTGCAACAGAATCCTAGCTACGCGCCGGCTCTGCTGCTGAAAGCCGAAAAGGAAATCGACCGAGAGCTCTATGATGCTGCCGAATCGACGATTCAGGCTGTGCTGAAGCTGAATCCCAAAGACGAGAAAGCGTTTGCTCTGCAGGCCGTGATCGCACATGTTCAAGGTGAATACGAAAAAGAAAAAAAGTTGCGGGCAAAGGCTCTTGAGCATTGGACAGACAATCCAAATGTAGACTATCTGATCGGGCGCAAGTTGTCTGACAAGTATCGCTTTCGTGAAGGTGCGGAGTACCAGCGGAAAGCATTGACGTTTGATGCGGACTTCATTCCTGCGACGTTTCAGCTTGCACAGGATTTGTTACGTCTGGGCGATGATGACATCGGTTGGCAATTGGCCAATGAGGTCAACAAACAGGATCCGTACAATGTCGTCGCCTACAACTTGATGACTTTGAAAGACCGTACGGACGGTTTTGAAACGATCGCCGCGAGTTCGGCGAATGAAGTCACACGGGATTTTTCCGAGCCTGGTGAAATTCTGCTGCGAATGGATCCTCATGAACGCAAGGTTTACGGTGATGCCGCGGCGGAAATACTTGCCGAAGCAAAGCAAGTTTTGTGTGAGAAATACGATCTGCAGCTCCGCCGTCCGGTCATCGTGGAGATCTTTCCCAAGCAGAGTGATTTCGCCATCCGAACTTTTGGGCTTCCAGGTGGTGAAGGATTCCTTGGGGTTTGTTTCGGCCATGTGATCACTGCCAATAGCCCCGCATCGGGTGGTGAACGACCATCGAATTGGAAGTCAGTTCTATGGCACGAGTTTTGTCACGTGGTCACGCTGACCAAAACCAACAACCGAATGCCACGTTGGCTTAGCGAAGGCATTTCGGTGTACGAGGAATTGCAGCGAGACCGCCGCTGGGGCCAATCGATGACGGCCCGGTATCGAGAAATGATCCTCGGCGACGACTTTACTCCGATCTCAAAGTTAAGCAGCGCATTCTTGGCGCCACCTTCGGGCGAACATTTGCAATTTGCCTACTTCGAATCTTGTTTGGCAGTCGAATTCATCGTCAGTCAATACGGAGCCGAATCGCTGAACAACATCCTGGATACGCTGGGCGAAGGCGTTCCGATCAACATTGCCTTGGCAAAACACACCGACCCGATCGAGCGTTTGGAATTGGCATTCGCCGAATATGCGCAAGGCAAAGCGAAACAGTTCGGCGGTGGGTTGCAATTCGATCGTCCAGAATTTGATGACGAAACGCCTCGCGAAGAAATTGAGCAATGGGCGGAGGATCATCCGCAGAACTACTGGGCGAGGATGAATTTGGTACGTCGTGAAATGACCGCCGAAGCCTATGAAAAGGCGGTAGAGCATTTGCAGTATCTCGTCGACCATGGTGCCGCCACTGGAGAACGCGGCGGCGTGCTTGAACTTCTTGCCCGCTGCTATCAGGAACTGGATCAAGCCGAAAACGAGCAGCTAACGATTGGCAAGTTGCTGGACCGATCAGCGGATGCGTTGCCCACGCTCATGCGACAAATGGGTTACTCTGCGTCGAAGGAAAACTGGGACGCCGTTTTGCAGCTTGGTGAGCAAGCGTTAGAGATCCAACCCTTTACCGCGGCGATTCATCGCGGCATCGTTCGAGCGAGCCAAGAAGTCGAACGCCCGGAAGAAGCGATCGGATCGTTGTTGGCACTGAAGGAGCTCGATCCGATTGATGTCTCAGGTCTGAATTACCAACTAGCAATTGCCTATCGTGGCAAAGGCGAAAAACAGCAGGCGATAGACCATGTTGTCGACGCCCTATTGGAATCACCACGATATCGAGACGCGCTGACTCTTCTGACAGAACTGTCTGCACCGGAGCCAGAGAGTTTGCCGTCGGAAGAGTCGACTTCGGATGAAAACAACGATACCGAAAGCGGCAATAGTGCTGAGGCAGACTCAAAGGAAATGAAATCGAATGAGAGTCCTGAATCAAATTCGGACTCAGCTTCAGAGTTAAACGCCGACGGTGATGATTCCGGTGATCCTGCTGACGAAGTTCCTAAGCTGCAGACGGAGTCTTCGACCGAGCAAACGACGACTGATCAAGGTGACGAGGAGGTGTCCGAGTGAGAAACCGCCGAAGAGCAATCTGGTTTTCTGTTTCGATCACAATCGCAGTGTTGCCTGCTCTTGTCTTCGCCCAACGTTGGCGTGGCGATTATGGGCGCCGACCATACGATCGAAATGGTGTCCCTGTTTGGGAGGTCGACAAGAATTTTCCAGGAGATTTATTCACCTTTGCTCGCGTGCGATATGACTCCTATTCCGGACGCGGTCGCGGGGGCGGTTGGGACACGGACTATCCCGACAGTGATCTAAATTTCTCTTTGCGGTTGCAGCAACTGACAACCATCAAAGTCAATCCAGAACACAAGGTCGTTGATCTGACGGATGAGGACCTGCGTGATTATCCGTTTCTATACATGATCGAACCGGGTGGTTTGTCGTTTAGTGAGGCAGAGGTCATCGCATTGCGAGAGTACTGCTTGAGTGGCGGCTTTCTTATGGTGGACGATTTTTGGGGCGACACACAGTACGAAAACTTAGCGTATGAGCTGAGCCGCGTATTCCCTGACCGACGCCCGGAAGAAGTGCCGCTGTCTCATCAGATTTTTCATATCGTCTACGACATGAAAGAGAAGCCTCAAGTCCCTTCGATCCATTCGGCACGCTACGGAGTGTCTTGGGAAAATGCTCGTGACGGGAGCGACACTACGACTCCGTACTACAAAGCCATCTACGACGACAAGGATCGCATCATGGTTTTCATTTGTCACAACACCGATCTGGGTGACGGTTGGGAACGTGAAGGCGAAAACCGTGATTACTTTGCTGAATACTCCGTCAAGAAGGCCTACCCGATGGGAATCAACATCGTGACGTACGCCATGACACACTAGCCCCGATTGTGGCAACAGAGGTTTACGCTGGCGTCAAACAATTTGGAATTGCTGGCGTCCAAAATCAAAGTCCAGCCGACCAACGGTCCCAACCAGACGAACGAAAACCAATACCGATCCAAATATCACGTCGAACTTTGCCGAGCCACTTCTGATGACCTTAACCGAACCAAATCTCGCATCACAAATCCAGGACGCTCGCGACAAAATCGTCGGGGAATTATCGAAGGCGATCGTGGGCCAGCAGGATGTGATTGAGCAACTGCTGATCAGTTTATTTGCAGGTGGGCATTGCCTGATTACCGGACCTCCGGGTTTGGCAAAAACGCTGTTGGTCCGTAGCGTAGCTCAAATTTTCCACTTGGACTTCAGCCGGATTCAATTCACACCAGACCTGATGCCGGTGGACATTGTCGGGACAGAGATTTTGGAGGAAACCGATCAAGGGCATCGCGCGTTGTCGTTTGTCAAAGGGCCTGTGTTTGCCAACGTCATCCTTGCCGACGAGATCAACCGAACGCCGCCCAAAACGCAAGCGGCAATGTTGGAAGCGATGCAAGAGCATCAGGTGACTGCCGCAGGAACTCGATACGAGCTACCAAAGCCGTTCTTTGTTTTGGCAACTCAGAACCCGATCGAGATGGAAGGCACCTATCCGCTGCCCGAGGCGCAGCTTGACCGATTCCTGTTCAACGTTCGCATCGATTATTTGCCGCCCGAAGATGAATTGTCGGTCGTGATGCGCACCACATCAACAAAGCCGGAACCGATCGAAGCACTTTTCAGCGGCGAAGACGTGCTGCGTTTTCAATCGATCGTCCGTGATGTTCCGATCGCGACTCCCATCGCTGAATACGCGGTTCGCTTGGTCCAAGCGACTCGGCCCAATCGAGAAGGAACCCCTGACTTTGTCAACGAGTGGGTGGGATGGGGCGCAGGCACACGTGCGAGCCAAACGTTGGTCCTTGGCGCGAAAGCACGCGCGCTGTTGTTCGGTCGCGCCCACGTACAAACCGAGGATATCATCGCGCTAGCACACCCAACACTGCGGCATCGCGTTTTGCCAACGTATAAAGCAGAGGCTGAAGGCGTCACCATCGAACAGATCATCGATAAACTTCTCGAAACGGTGGCCAAGCCATGACGCCGAAGTCTACCGAAACAGGAAATTCGCACGGCGTCGGCAAGCCTGCTGCCAGTGTTGATCCCAGCGCACTGATGCGAATTAAGAGTTTGAAGCTTCGTGCCAAGACGGTTGTCGAAGGATTCTTTTCAGGGCTTCACCGCAGTCCGACGCACGGCAGTTCGATCGAGTTCAGCGAGTATCGCGCCTATGTGCCCGGAGACGACCTGCGAACGCTGGATTGGAAACTGTACGCGCGAAGCGATCGATATTTCGTCAAAAAGTTCGAAGACGAGACCAATCGACGATGCTATCTCGTCATCGACCAAAGTCGCTCGATGAGTTTTGGTTCGCTTGACTACACCAAAATCGAATACGCGCGAACGATCGCGGCAACGCTTGCCTATTTTTTGACAACACAGCACGATGCCGTTGGGGTTCTAACATTCGATGTCGAGATTGGTGATTTCCTACCCGCAAAAATCGGCGCGAAACACTTCCATCAGATTCTCGTCGAGCTTTCAAGACCGGCAGAAGGTCGTGGAACCGATATCGAAGCTCCACTTCGTCAGGTCGCGTCGTTGGTCCCTCGGCGCGGGCTTGTGATTCTCGTCAGCGACCTGTTGGCTCACCCCGACACCCTGCAAACCCAGTTGGCTTCTCTTCGCGCTCGCGGACATGAAGTCGTCGTCCTGCGTGTGCTGGATCCTGCTGAAATGGATTTTCAGTTGCAATCTCCCGCGATGGTTCAGGACGTCGAAACCGGCAAGCAGATCTATGTCGACCCGTCAGCTGCAAAAGCGAGTTATCAGGAACGCTTTGAAAAGCACCGCGAACAGGTTCAATCGATCTGCAGCAATGCAGGCGTGGGCTACTACGAAATGCCGACTGATCAACCACTTGACCAAGGTTTGGCGAGCCTGATTGACGCGCGGAATCGTCTAGGCGGTGGAAGCAGTCGAGCGATGAGCGAGGGAAGACGCCGATGAGTTTTCTAACGCCGCTTTATTTTTTAGGGGCTCTTGCCGTCGTCGGGCCGATCTTATTTCACTTGATTCGTCGTCAACCCAAAGGCGAAGTCCAGTTCAGCTCATTAATGTTTTTAGAGGCTAGCCCTCCAAGACTGACGCGGCGAAGTCGTCTGGAAAATCTTCCTCTGCTGCTAATCCGCTGTCTTGCGATCGGAATGTTGGCGTTCGCGTTTGCAAGGCCGTTCCTGCCGTCGACCGAATCCGAGTCGATTGATGGCGTGCAAGAGGCGACGATCATCCTGGTCGATCAAAGCGCCAGCATGCGACGCGTCACCGTTGCTGATCAGATTCAGCAGATAATCGATGGGTTGGTTGACCAGTGCGACGACGACGCATTGATCGCATTGATCGCATTCGACCAAGACGTCAATCCGGTTCTTTCGCTTCAAGAGTCTGCCGGATTGCAATCCTCGATGCGGAAAAGTGCAGCCAAAGATGCGGCCAAACAGATCGAACCGACTTGGTTGAAAACGGATATCGGCAAAGCGCTGCGGTATTGTGCAGATTCAGCTGCACTGTTGGACTTGGATGATAACGAGGGCGAAGCGGAATCAGAGTCAGGCGGTCGTGCAGCGATTCGCACCAGGATCGTTCTCGTCAGTGATCTACAGAGCGGTGCGGCAATCGATTCGCTGCAAGGGTACGATTGGCCAGCGGATGTCTGGTTGGAAACGAATCCGGTGAGCGTTTCCACGTCCAACAACGCTTCGCTTCGTGTCATTCCACGATCTGTGGAATTAGGGATTGAGCAGGAATCCAGCTCCGATCCGGAAACGGTGCGCGTCGAAGTACGGCATGATGACGGAGTTGCGGGATCATCAACATTTCAGCTGCGATTCCATGGACAAGAATCTGATGCTGCAGTGGTTCAAGTCGGCCCCGGGCAAACGAGGTACTTCAACGTTCCGTTGCCACCATCGACCGGCAGCGACAGTGATCGAGCCTCCGCCATAGAACTGTTGGGTGATTCGGAGACGTTTGATAATTCGCACTATTTCATTCGCCCACAAAAAGCTGCTCAGCAAGTTTTGTTTGTCGCATCGGAGAAAGCACGTGGTGCTGATCAGCGGCAGTTGTTGTCGTTTTACCTAAGTCAGCTCCCGTTTTCGGATTCGACACGCGAGGTCACTTTCGAAGTGGTCTCACCAAACGATTTCGCGGGTGCACTGGATGTCGAGCGAGTGCCTTTGGTGATCGTTCCTGCGAAAGAAATTTCGACGCTTGATGGTTCATTGTTGGATCAGTTCGTTAGCGGTGGCGGGCATGTTCTTTTTGTCCTTGACGATGTTGTCGAACAAGAAGGGACACCGCTGCTTTCGAAGTTGCTCGACAGCCCGAAGTTGGAAATCGAAAAGACTGTCAACGAAGATTTCCGATTGATTTCTTCGGTTGATTTCGAATCACCGCTCATTCGTCCGCTTTCCGAACCGGGCGTCAATGATTTTTCGACGATAAAGGTGTGGAACCACTTTGGGCTTTCCGGCACCAGTGAATCGGTCAAAACAACACTGCGATTAGACGACGGTTCACCTTGGTTGCTGCATCGTCAAATCATCGATTCTGATCGCCTGGGAGGACAAGTCTGGGTGTTGACCTCCGGTTGGCAACCATCGCAAAGTCAATTCGGATTGTCGACAAAATTTGTCCCAATGATGCTTGGGATGCTCGGACCAAACCCGTTGACTGTCTCACAGTCGGTTGCTGTTGGAACCAAGCTAGGGCAAGGCGATGATGAAATGATCGCAGATAGTCCCGGCATCGTAACGACCAACGACGGTGTCAGCGTCGCGGTCAACTTAGATGCGTCAGAAAGTATGTTGGTCCCAATCGATGCCGATCGTTTTGGTGCTTTGGGGGTGACTGTCTCATCGCCAGAACTGCGGGAACAAGACCAACAGGCCGCGCGGGCCCTTCGCGATGTCGAATTGGAAGCTCGCCAAGGTTGGTGGCAGTGGCTGATATTGGCAACCATGGGGCTGGTTGCGATCGAGACAATCCTTTCGTCAAAGGGAGCGAAGAGCCATGAGTGAGGGATCAGTGGGCGACGGTCGAATTGAGTTCAACGGTCCAATGAAAATGGACGGTCGTGGCGGAATCGCAGAGCGGCAACTCGCTCGAATTCGACGGGAGATGCAACATGTCACCTCTCGTTTGTGGTCGCGGCACTTTTGGTCGTTCTTGGCGGTATTCTCGATCGTCTCGATCTGTATCTTGCTGATGGTTCGCGAAGTGGAGCGGGCAGGGCAACTGCCAGCTTCGGCGATTTACATAGCCATGGGGATGGGGATCGCATTGTCGGTCCTTGTCGCTTGGCGTTTTGCAAGCCGATTGACCAATGACGGAAGTCGAATTGCATCACGAATTGAGACGAAATTCCCGGGTTTGGGAGAGCGGTTAGTCACCGCCTCGGAAATTCAGAATTCCAATGTCGATCGACCACTTGTCCAGATGCTGATCGATCAAACGCACGATCATTTTCGCACGCACGACTGGCAAAGCGTTGTACCCACAGGATCACTTTGGGCGGCGCGTGCGCTCGGGTTAGCTGCGATTGCAGGGGTACTTTCGTTTTCCGTTTTTGGCGATCGCCATGATGTCAGCTTGGTGAAGCTTGCCGATGTGCAGCGGAGCGATTTTGATGCTCGCGAAGTCATCGTCTTTCCAGGCAACACCGAAATCGAGAAAGGGTCCAGCCTGGTCGTCACTGCGGAATTTGCCAATTCATTGCCAGGGCAGACCTTTCTTACCACGTACGGTCCTGATATGGATCAGGGTACAAGTCATTTGTCCCGGATGCAGATGAAGCAGACCATGAGTGACCCGATCGTGGCTGGCTTTCTTCCGTCTGTCGACCAAGCGATGCGTTACCGAATTGAAAGCGACGATTGGTCCAGCGAATTCTATTCGATCAACGTTTTCGAATTTCCTGAGCTGCGACGGAGCGATGCTTTATTGACGTTCCCTGAGTACACCGGGATGGCAGAACGCCAGGTTGAAGACACCTACAAGGTCACGGTGGTCGAAGGGACCAAGGTCGTTTGGCGGTTGGTGCTAAATAAGACTGTCCCCACGTGCAGTCTCGCGATTGTCGATAGCGAAGCGGTGATTGAGTGCACAAGTATTGATCCTGCCGCGGTTGACGATCTGACACTCGTCGGCGACTACGCGATTTATGAAGCAACCTTGGTTGCCAAGCAGTCCCAGGACTTTGTGTTGAACCTGATTGACGATGAAGGGCGGAAAAACAAGTTCCCTCCAAAGCTATCGATCAAAGTTCAGCCTAATAAGCCACCTAGTCTGGAACTTGACCAAGCTCGCGACATCACGGTATCGGCACTTCAAGAAATCGAACTGTCAGCGAAGGTGCGCGATGACTATGGGATCTCGAAAACCGGACTGACCTACCAACGTGAAGATAACGCGGAAGTCGTTGTCGAACTCGCCAGCGGCATCGGACGCAATGCGAAACAATCCATCGAGCACCTGCTAGATTTCGAAGCGATGGAGGCCGAAGTGGATGACTTGGTTTCGTTCTATTTCTGGGCTGAAGACGTCGATGCCGATGGCAATCTTCGGCGAACCGAAAGTGATTTGTTTTTCGCGGAAGTTCGACCTTTTGAAGAAATCTACCGTCAAGGCGATTCATCGCAGTCAGAACAAAGCAGTCAGCAGCAACAACAACAGCAACAGGGTGGCGCCGCTCAGCAGGCCGAAGAGCTAATAAAGTTGCAAAAGGAGATTATCGTCGCGGTATGGAACCAGATCCGACAGGCCCTCGGCGACAACGATGTTAAAGAGGAAGACATCAAGGTTATCGCGGAATCCCAAGCGTCGGCTCTGGAACAGGCAGGCGAATTGGGGCAGCAAGTCAGTGATGCAAAATCAGAAGCGATTGCTCGTCGAGTCGTCGAAGACATGCAGGCGACGATCGACAGCTTGACTTCGGAGGCGTCGTTCGAAGAGCGATTGCCGGCGGCGCGGCGAAATGCCCAGTCAGCCTTGTCCGGACTGATGAAATTGCGTGCTCGGGAATTCGAAATTACGCGTGGGCAGCAACAGCAGCAGAGCCAAAGTGGTCAACGGGCCGGTTCGGCACGGCAGAATCAGATCGACGAATTGGATCTTGATCAAGACGAAAGCCGCTACGAAACCCAGCAACAGGCACAAGCCGAAACTCAGCAGCAACAAGAAGCGGCCGAAGATCGTCAGGTGCTCAGTCGACTGCGTGAACTGTCGCGGCGAGCGGAAGACCTGATGGAGGAGCTTGCGAAGCTGCAATCGGCTCTTGAACAAGCCGAAGATGAAAAGGAAGAGGAAGAAATCCAGCGACAGTTGAAACGTTTGCGAGAGCAACAGCAAGAGTTGCTCCGGATGTCCGACGACTTGGAATCACGCATGCGGTCTGAGGAAAACAGCGAGCGGATGACTGAGCAGGCCGATCAGTTGCAGCAATCGCGTGAAAGCCTTCAACAGGCTACCGAGGCGACGGAGCAGAACGACCCCTCTGCCGCGCTCGCGTCGGGTCGCCGTGCGGAACAACAACTGGAAGAATTGACCGAAGAGTTTCGCCAACGCTCGGCCGGGGCATTTGATCAGCAACTGCGGCAGATGCGAAATGAAGCAAACGAACTGCAGGCAGAACAGGAACGAATTGGCCAGTCGATGCGACAACAAGTCGACGAAGCTTCTCCGGGATTGCGTGGAGACGAATCGACAGATGCCGCACCAGAGAGATTGGAAAAGCAAGCGGAGCGTTTGAATGAGCTTCTTGAACAGATGCAGGAAACGGTTGAGGAAGCAGGCGAATCAGAACCGCTTTTGGCTGAAAAACTCTATGACGGGTTTCGCGAATTGCAGCGTGCGCAAGCCGAACAACAGCTTGAAAATGCTGCGGAATTGGTGCGTCGCGGGTTCATGCCACAAGCACAGCAATATGAACGTGAGGCTGCCGAAAGTATCGAAAGTTTGCGCGATACCATTGATGAAGCTGCCGGAGCGGTCTTAGGTGATTCAACCGAAGGGTTGCGGCGAGCTGCCCAACAATTGGAACAACTTCGCGAAGGTGTTCAGGATGAATTGTTGCGTGAAGCCGGAATCGAAAATCCGGATGAGAATCAGGCAACTCGCTCGGGTGGGCAGCGTGAATCGGCGGAAGCCGGGGCACAGCAACAGCAAGGGGCAACACAAGAAAACACATCGGGTGAACAACAAGAAGGCCAGCAAGGGGCGTCTGATGCGGAAAGTTCTTCGCAGCAATCGCCACAATCGGGGCAACGACCCGGCGGTGGCGAACAACAAAGCGACGAACCGTCAGGTCGTGAGAATGGACAGCCGAGCGGACAGGCAAACCCCGATGGCGAACAGCAACAACAAGGACAGCAACAGCAAGGACAGGGGCAACAAGAAAACCAGCAAGGACAGCAGTCCCAGAGTCCAAGCGGTTCCGGAGGCGGTAGTGGTCAGGGTGAACCCGGCCAAACGCAACAGGGCGATCCGACTGATAATCCGACAGAACGAACACGTCCGGGACTTCGCCAATCTGATCAACCTGGGCAGCAAAGCACAGATCAACGCGGGCAGCAAAACGCTGGGCAACAACAAGGTGGTTCTACTCCGTTCGCTGCCGATTCACAAACACAGGCCGGTCCAATCGGGCCGTTGACTGGTGACTTTCGCGAATGGTCGGATCGAATGCGCGATGTCGAAGAGATGGTTGATGATCCAGAATTGCGAGCGCAGGCGACAACCATTCGTGATCGAGTGCGGCAGATGAGAGCCGAGATGAAGCGTCATGGCGAAGCCCCACAATGGAACTTGGTCGAAGACATGATTGCTCAGCCTCTCCGTGAATTGGAGAAGGAAGTCCGTGCAGAATTACTTCGGCGAACGGCTGGCAAAAACGAATTGGTTCCGATCGATCGTGATCCCGTTCCGGCCGAATTTGCCGATGCGGTTCGCCGCTACTATGAAAATCTGGGAAGTGCCCGTTTGGGACAAAGTCAAACGGAGTCACGCGAATGAGTTGGATGGTTAGCCCAAAAATGATTCTGTTGGGCGAATTTGTAATCGGTTCGCCGGATTGGACAATGCCCGCGATCGTTGGTGGAACTGTCCTGACATTCTTGGTGCTGTTGAACTACTCGCGTAGTCAACGCCGAGACCGGTTGGGTGGAGTTTCGATTCTGTTGAAGCTTGCCGCCATCGCTTTATTGGCTGTTTGTCTTGTCGAACCGATGCGCCGTGATCAAAGGCCTCGGCCACGCGCAAATATGCTTCCCGTTCTTGTTGACACCAGTCAAAGCATGGGGCTGACGATCGGGCGAGAAGATATGTCTTGGCGGGATCGCATCGATCGTGAGTTTGCCGGTGACGCAACGACGCTGGCTCGCCTGTCACAAACTTTCGACACGCGGATTTATGGCTTTGACAAGCGTTTGTCGAGTGCCGGAGAGGTTGCGGATTTGCGTCGTGACGGCAAGGCAACTTTGCTGTTGAGAAATCTGGAGGAATTAAATGCTCGTCTTCGGGGACGCCCAGTTGCCGGAGTCCTACTTCTGAGCGATGGGAATGATGTCGTCTCAGATCTTGACGCCGATGAATTGCCTAAGTTTGATTTTCCGATCTATCCCGTTGTCCCTGAGAAGGCCTCGGGGTTGAACGATTTACGGATTACTGGCACGGTTGTTCGACAGACCAATTTTGAGGTCTCGCCAGTGACTGTGTCGGTTCAATTCGCCATCGACGGTTCGCTAACCGGCGATGTCATCGTGCGGTTGACGGACACCCAAGACAACAATGTTGTCGAAGAGCAAACGATGGCACTGAAGGCGAATGAAGCCAATTACCAAGTGTCATTTCAGTTTCGACCGGACGATGTCGGGTTGCGATTTTATAAAGTCGATGTCTTTCGAGTGACCGATCAGTCGGCTTTCGATTCTGCTGAATCCTTGATCGAGACGCCTTCCTCGGAAACGACATTGGTAAACAACACCCGTTTGGTTGCTGTTGATCGAAAAACGGGACCGTACCGCGTGTTGTATCTCGCAGGACGACCCAACTGGGAATTCAAGTTCCTGCGTCGAGCCGTCGACGAGGATGCCGAAGTTGAACTGACGGGCCTTTTGAGAATGGCGAACAAAGAGCCTAAATTCAGTTTTCGTGATCAGGCTGTAAGCGGAACTAATCCTCTGTTCCAAGGACTAGGCGATGACGCCGAAGAAACCGCCGAACAATATGATGAGCCGGTGCTGGTCAGCATTGGCGTTAAAAATGCAGATGAACTGGCGGGTGGTTTTCCGAAAACCGAAGACCAACTGTTTTACTTCGACGCGTTGATCCTTGATGACATCGAGCCGTCATTCTTCTCACAAGATCAGCTCAAACTTATCCGTCGCTTTGTTAGTCTTCGCGGCGGCGGATTGATGCTATTGGGCGGCCAGGAAATGTGGGCTGGCCGCGAATTTGACGACTCTGTTTTGGGAGATCTTTCTCCCGTCTATGTGACGCGCCGCCAAATGGACGGACCGTCAAACCAGTCGATCCAATTGTCGCGGGAAGGCATGCTTGAACCTTGGATGCGGTTGCGCTCGACAGTGAATGAAGAAAGTAAACGCCTGCGAGAGATGCCCCAATTTTCTTCGATCAATGAGGTGGGAAGTCTGAAGCCAGGTGCTTTTGCACTGGCGACCGCTACCGGTGCTGACGGAACGCAGCGAACCGCTGTCGCAACGCAGCGGTTTGGACGTGGAAAGGTGGGGGCGTTAATGGTTGCTGACTATTGGCGGTGGGCAACAAATTCGCAGCCAGGCCAATCCGATGATGCGTATCAATCATGGCGCCAGATGGTTCGTTGGCTGGTTGGTGACGTGCCGCGTCGTACCGAACTGATCGTTCGAGAGGACCGTGAAAATGACTCGGTCGTCTTAGAAGTTTCGGCCGTGGATGATCGGTTCGATCCGCTAGAAAACGGCGATGTCCAGCTGACCGTACGACAGCCCAATGACGCCGTCATCCCATTGTCGGTTCACCCAGTTGCGGAACGTCCCGGCGTGTTTACTGCCTCTTTCTTTGACGATTCGGCGGGGGCCTATATCGCCAATGCCGAAGTCCGTTCGGCCGACGGAAAGGTCATCGGGACACCGACAGCAGGCTGGACGCAACAGATCGCGGGACGCGAATTTGATCACATTGGATTCAATCGAGCGTTGATGGAGACGTTGGCGAAAAGCAGCGGTGGCAAACTGATTGACGAATCGGAACTACCTCAATTCGCCGACAAGTTAGATTCCGAAAAGGTGCCTGTTACTGAAACCTGGGTCTATCCGATTTGGCACCGTGGTTGGGTAATGGCGTTGGCACTTGGGTTTCTTTGTGCCGAGTGGGGACTGCGTCGATACCGAGGACTCGCATAATGTTTGCCGGTGATTTCTATCGCAGATTGAAAATGTACGTTCAAAGCAACCTAGCCCTTGTCTTCATGGTCGTCGTTTGGTTGGCATTGCCACCGTCAAACATTTTGGCAGACGACCTCACCGTCGATATTTCCGACAAGGCTACTCCCGATGTCATCGTTGTCGTTGGTGCAGGTGGGACATCGGACTATGAAGCCATGTTTGAAAAATGGGCATCGACATGGAAAAGCAATTGCGAAACAGCAGCTTTGGAATTCAAACAGATCGGTCCGATTTCCAAGACGGACTCGGTGACCGTCAAGGACGAGTTGCAGTCGACGTTGAAAATGCTCGACGGAAGTGACCTGGTCGTTGAACCGATCTGGATCATTCTGATCGGTCATGGCACGTGGGATGGAAAAGCTGCGAAGCTCAATCTTGCCGGGCCCGATATGAGCGCTGAGGATTTGGACTCTTGGTTGGATTCAATTCGACGCCCGGTGATCCTCGCCAATTGCACTTCCAGTAGCGCACCGTTTATCAACCGAATTAGTTCACCGGGGCGTGTCGTGATAACTGCGACACGAAATGGCTCCGAACACAACTTTGCGATTTTTGGAAGGTATTTGGCAGAAGCGTTCGCAGCGATCGATGCGGATCTAAACCATGATGACGAAGTTAGCGCCAAAGAAGCTTTCATTCGTGCGTCGATCGAAACGAAAAGGTTTTATGACGAACAAGGTCGCCTTGCCAGCGAACATTCGCTAATCGATGACAACTCCGACAAGCAAGGATCGGATGTCGAACTAGTTCGGGGATTGAAAACGGCGGGACCCAAAGCAACTGTCGATGGTGCGATCGCCGACTCGTTTTCGATTCTGGTCAACCCAAATGTGACTCCTCTGGCGTCTGATCAGAAAGCTGAGCGGCAGCGGATCGAAGCCGAATTGGCTCGTTTAAAAACGGAGTTCGCTGATGAGTCGAAAGGAAAGCTAAGAGAGGCTGCTCTTCCGTTGCTAATTCAATTGGCGGAACTCTACGAAGTAAATTCTCCATAGTTGATGTGGATGCTTTCGGTGATTGCTTCGTTCCAACTCGGTTTTAGGATTAGCCGTATGGCGTTAGCCACGGTTTCAGTGCAATAACCGGGGCTAACGCCCGTCGGCTGATGATCCGAACCCGTAGTTTTCTATGGAACGAAGCACTAGTGATGCAAAATAAAACCTCCCGCGAACGGGAGGTTGGTCAGTCCAGGTTTCCGAGGCGGTCGCAAAGCCCCTTCTGATGCGTCGCTTAAGCAGGCGATGTTAGTCGCCGATCAATTGCTGCTCACAGGCTTCCAGTGGATCAGTACTGCTAAGTGTGGGAACGCCGCACCAGAATCGAGAATACTTTGTGAGTCGGTCACCGTCACTGATCCAGCGACGGTCCATTGGTTCGGATCAACTGCGACGGAGGTTTGTAATCTGGCGGTTTCGATTTCGATACGATCGGTTGTTTCCCCTGACCCGAAGGTTACCGAAGCAACTTCTTCGGGAGCAGACGCCAATTCGATTCCAAGGCTGATACGGCCAGACTTTCCGTCTTCAGTGATGTCTGGTTTCATTTTCCCAAGCAGTCCCAGCAAGA
Organism: Stieleria sp. JC731; assembly: GCF_020966635.1. Taxonomy (NCBI): domain Bacteria; kingdom Pseudomonadati; phylum Planctomycetota; class Planctomycetia; order Pirellulales; family Pirellulaceae; genus Stieleria; species Stieleria sp. JC731. The sequence goes on from NZ_JAJKFQ010000005.1 coordinate 799,666, forward strand.
CGGTCTCGATCTTTGGTTGGTAGGCCGAGTTGGAATGACGAGGCGTGTCGATACTTGCGCCGCCGACGACCGGCGTGATGGACATGACATAACTACGACGCAATCCTGAGCAAATTTCTACCGTTTGATGATTGTCACAACGAATGGTCAAACGGGCAGCCGTTTCGCTTGCGGCCAGTGTCGCTAGCTGTGTGGTGTCCGCTTTGACAACCGATTCGATTTGGTCCGGATCCAATTGGACAACACTGACATCAAGCTGAATCGTTGGTGTTGACGTTTTAACCTTTCGAATGGCTTCGAGAAGGTCTGCCAGTCTTTGGTGAACCTCTTCGGTATGTGACACAACCATGATCGATCCGACGATACTAAGGCTACCTCCGATCCCGGCCGTTTCTCTCCATTCCGTTTCTTGGTCGGAAAGGTGAGCAATAGCGAGGGCCTTGAGAGCGTCTCTTGTCATTAGGGTTGGCAGCATCGGTTGATGTCCACCGCCCATACCGATGAATTGAGGAAGGATGTTTTCCGGGATCCGGAATGCCCCGCCTCCGCCCAGTGGTGCCGCTTCGCCGCTGAATCCTCCCATTCCCCCGCCCATAGCGACTGGAGGATGAGACGGTTGACTCGACTCGTCTTTCGAGTCAAGCATCGGTGGGGCATCCAAAAGGTCTGAGATGTTGTAGACCTTCGTCACATAGGTTTGATCGTTTTGCGGTTGGGCACTAGCTGGCACTACTTGGAGCGAGAGAAGCAGTAGCAATAGCATTGCCAACCGGATGTGAGGTGGGCGTTTCTGAAGTATTCGTAGATTCATGGTTCTTTCCTTGGGCTTGTTCAATCCAGAAGAGAAGTCGCTTTTCGATCGCCGAGAAATTGACGCGAGCCGAGTACAGAGAAGGTGACAGGGTTGGTTGAAGATTAGCTTGAGCGATAAAGGCTTTTGCGCGAGGTGTATTACGTGACAGCAACGCGATGTAGGCGGGCTGCTGGTAGCGACCACTGACAATAAGTTCTGCCAATTGCTGATCGATTTGTGGGTTTGAAAGAGAGGCAAAAATGAAAGCCGAAGCGATGCGGACATCTCTGTTGTTCGATCGCATCGCGTGAATCAATGTCGGTAGCTGCTGCAGATTTAGCTCGCTTGCACCAGTCCTGACCGCGGCTCGCCACTGCGTGTTTTGAACCAGTTGCAAAAGCTGCGTGATTGCTTGTGGCTGACTTGATCGTGCGAGTGTTTTGCAAAGTTCGACACGTTCGGCATCCGTTTTCGCTAGTTCGACCAATTGCGAAATGGCTTCTACGGGTGTATCCGAGATCAGTCGCGACCAAGCGATCGGGCGAACCGTTGGGGCATTCAGCCAGTGCAATAGGACCGTTTGGCGGTTGTTGCCAGCCGCCGCGACAACCAAGTCAAAGCTTCTTTGGCGTGCGACCGGGTCAGTGATCTCAGTCACAAGTTGTAGTGTGGAACGCTGAATCGGCGCGGGACTGTTGGAAAGCTGAATCACGGCGGCTGTCCAAGTTGTCGAGCCTTGCGGACCTGCCTTGTGAATGAACTCTGCAAACTGATCGAGCTGAGGATCGGCAGCAGTCTTTGGTGCGGAATCCGTTTGTGTTGTTTCGGAACTGACGTTTTGCTGCACTGCTGCAACGGTTTGTTGATCTTGAATCGCCGGCTGGTCATTCACCGTCGATAGTTTTTCCTGTGGAGTGAACGCTGCAGAATTTTGCGGCTCCCGTACGCCGAGTTCCTTTGAATCCTCTGGTTGCAACCTGGCAACTCGGTCGCCATCGTTTGAAGGTATCAGTGTTAGGATGATCAAACCGATCGCGGCCGTCGCGAGTGCCACACGAAGACGACGTCGGTTCTTTTGTCGCCGCATCACAAATTGGTGCCAATGTTTTTGTGATTCTCCAAGCAACGGATCCGCAACCGATTTGGCCGGATCGGATTGTCGAAGCAGCGAATCAAGTTCGTCGTTTTGCATCGTCTATTCTCCCGCCTGATTGTCGAGGACTGATTGCAGGGAATTCCGTAGTCGCTGTCGCGCGGCATGCAAATTGGCGTGTACGTTCGGTGGATTGGTACCGATAATTTCGGCGACTTGATTAGCCGTCATGCCTTGCCAAACGATCAGTGAAAATACCTCGCGTTGTCGATGAGGAAGGTCCATGACTGCTTCGCGAACGAGTTGTTCGGTTTCGTTATCCGACGCCATCTCGGTCGGACCACGTTGTGGATCGGCTACCGAGGCGAGTAATTGGGAAAGATCATTTGGGTCGGTTTGAACAACTTGGTCACGTCGATGCCGGCTGTCTCGAATTGCATCGCGAACACAATGAATCAAAATTCGAATCAACCAAGTTTCGACATGAGATCGCCCCTGGAATCGCTGCCAAGATTTAGATGCCTTCAGCAATGCGTTTTGTAGTGCGTCGCTGGCGAGATCTTCTTCATTGGCCAACCGGCGAGCTATTGCGACCAAACGAGGCAAACACGCGTCAACAGCTTGAGCGAACTGCTGCTCGCTAAGCTTGTTTGACATCGCTGACTCCCGAGCGTGTTCACGCCCGAATAGTCGATGTCGATCCATCGTTTTCGAGATCGCAGAATCCATTGATTCCCCCGGCGGTAATTGGCGCTTACTATGTTAGACCAATCGCGCGGGGTGATTCTAAAACGAAAAACGGTTGTTTTTTAGAAAACGTGTCTAGAAATGGTTCGCTGGTGTTCAGCCGTGTGCAAAAAGGCAATTCGAGAATGCCTTTTCGTCTTGCTTGCTGGAATGCACGCACCGGGTGCCAACTCCTAGCGTTGCTTTAGCATCCAACTTAAAAGCGATGGGACAAGTCGATCGGCTAGGACCAGCAACTTGCCTCCGACACTGAGAATGACTTCCCGTCGGCGGCTCGCAATGGCCTTCAGCGTTGCGTTTGCAACTCGATCGGGTGACCAGCTTCCCAGACTTTTACTGCTGGCGCCCTCGGAATCGATCAAGACATTGAAGAACTCGCTGCGTGTCGTGCTGGGGCTAATCAGTGTCACCGCGATTCCATGCCTTTGTAATTCGGTACGCAAGGAATCCGTCCAGCCATGCATTGCGAACTTGCTTGCACAATACTCGCTCTTCTGGGGAACTGCACAATGTCCGAGAACGCTGCCGATGTTACAGATCACCCCATCGCCGCTGGCTTTTAACATCGGCAATAGCGTACGGGTAAGTTCTGCTGGGGCGAAGAAGTTGACTTCCATAACGTCGCGAAGGCGTTCCGGTGAAGCATCTTCAAACAGTCCGATCGCCCCGACTCCGGCATTGTTGACGAGCAAGTCGACGTGCCCGCGGTCTTCGCAGATCGCTTCGCGGATACGTTTTCGAGTTTCCTCGCTTGTGATATCGCCTGCGATTGGGATTAGATTCCCACCGGCAATTTCATCGAGACGATCTGCACGGCGGGCAACCGCGATCACCCGGCATCCGTGCTGCAAAAGTTGTTCGGCCAAGCAACGCCCGATACCACTACTGGCACCGGTCACGACGGCCAGCTTTCCCTCGGCTGACCAAGATCGTTTTAGCAGGTTCATGCGACGTCGGTCGCAGGCGATGTTGGCACGTCATCGTCTAAGTCGATCGCGGGGACAGATTCCACGGTAGGTTTGGATTCTGTAACCGGTCGATATGAAAGTGAATGCTTGCGAATCATTCCCATGGCGGATACCGGCAGGCGGACTCGCACCTTCACCACTTCGGGCTCGAACGTTTGCGAAGCGATTTCACCCTTCGATGCTAGAAACGAAAGAAGCTTTCCGTCGCTAGGAGCAACCTCGATGTCGAGGTCCATAAACTCACGACCCAGGGCATCGCCGACAGCTTCGATTAGTCCTTGAAATCCTTTACCGTCTCGGGCGCTGACTGGGATCGCATTCGGATAGCGATCCAGCACTCGATTTAGCATGGCAGGTGATTCGATTGCGTCGACTTTATTCAAGACAAGCAGCGTGTCCTTTTCTTCAATCTGTAACTCGCTTAGCACTTTGTAGACCGCGCTAATCTGACCGAAGACGTCTGGGTTGCTTGCGTCGGCAACGTGAAGCAGCAGGTCCGCTTGCCGGGTTTCCTCGAGCGTGGATTTAAAACTGGCAACCAGCGAGTGGGGAAGGTCACGAATGAATCCCACAGTATCGCTTAGCAAAACGGTACCCCACTGAGGCAAATGCCAGCGGCGTGTCCGTGTATCAAGCGTTGCGAAAAGTTTGTCCTCCGCCAACACCTCCGCTTCGGTCAAAGCGTTCATCAGGGTGCTTTTTCCGGCATTGGTGTATCCAACGAGCGAGACCGTCGGGGCATCGCGACGTGATGCGACTTGCCTTTGACGCCGGGATTCGACTTTACCGAGTTCTTGCTTTAAATCGTGGATTCGTTTTTGAGCCAAACGACGGTCGACTTCGAGCTGCTTTTCACCCGGACCACGCATCCCAACGCCCATCGATTGACGGGAAAGGTGAGTCCACAATCGCTTTAGCCGAGGCAGCGAGTATTCCAGTTGTGCCAGTTCGACAGCGAGTCGCGATTCATGCGTTCGTGCACCCGCAGCAAAGATATCGAGGATCAATTCGGTTCGATCGAGTACCTTCGCGTTGACCTCCCTTTCAAGGTTGCGTACCTGTCCAGGAGTCAATTCATTGTCGAAGATCACGACATCAGCTTTAGTCTTTTCGACCAGCTCGCGAAGCTCATCGACTTTACCGCGTCCCAAATAGGTACCGTGGTCAACCGTGGCTCGCTTTTGGATCAGTTCGGCGACAACCTGAGTTCCGGCGGTGGTCGCTAATCCGTGTAGTTCTTCGAGTGGATCGGAAGAGACACTGCTGTCTGGCAGGATGAGACGAGCCAAGACGCTGCGTTCGGGGGTGTCATCAATGACAGTGTGTTGTTCGCGCACTTAAAAAAAGGGCCTCAAGAAACATCGGGGAGTGGAAACGAGAGGTGACGCGTTCCACTTCAGTATAGCCTAACCACGGTGTGCTGACGAAATGTCAATGTCCGCAGGACATTTCCTGCGGATGCATACCGTGGACCGAATGGGATCTTGGGGGACTAAATCACTGGTTTTCTCTTGGAATCAATATGCCGATGTCGTTTTAATCAGAGGATTAATGGACAAGAGCGTTGGAGTCCAAGGCGGGTTCGCCGATTTATCGCGGTTTATTTGCGCGAGATTTTCGAGCCACCAAGGTGACAAATTGGCCCTGTTGAACCGTTCGTCCGGCTTCATTGACAAGACTACGTTGCCAGAACACCTTTACCGCTCGACGTCCGTGAGGCTCGATATTCACGATCTCGTTTTTCGCCTGAACCCGGTCACCGAAGAATACGGGGGCCAAGAATTTCCAGTCATCGATACTGACCAGCGCCAGCGTGGCAGCGTGGGGGTGGTTCGTGCCTAGTCCGGCGAGAACACTGAGGCCCAGCAGCCCATGGGCGATCGGTTTGCCAAATGGGGAGTCTGCTTTTTCATCGTGAATCGGGGTGTGGTCGCCCGTCAACGACGCGAATTGGCAGACATCGTTTCCAGAGATTTCTCGATACTCTGTTTCCCAAATATCGCCTTCGGATAGGTCTTCCGCGTACAACGGCGAGTCGATTTCGATTGGCGGCCGTTGCGGATCCGTAGAGCTGTCAATCGAGCTTCCACGTAGATCCTCAAGCTCAGACTCATTCATGGAGTTGCTGATCACGCTCAAGGTTACCTGAAGGGGGCCGAGGGGTGCTTTTCAGTTAAATACAGCGGGTGCCAAAATCGGCAGCCCATCGTTCGCCGCTATCACGACAAAGACAAGCCCGTGCCATAGAACTTGAACGATCAGATCACCGTCGCACATTCAGAAAAGACTGAACAGCTCTCGCACCCCGCTGGTAGCCGGAGTGCACATCATGTCGGCTGAACTTCGCCTGCGATAGCGTTCGCGGCGGAGTTTTTATCGAAAACTTTGGTTTTTCCCGCCAATTTCGGTCTGCGCGAAGAATGCCGATGGTTCGGTCTGAGAAGATTTGGAGGGGACGGTAAAATACCGATCTCCGGAACATCCGTTCCACGAACCTACCTCCCTAGTTCTATCCCACCTTATCCCGTCATGAAGTTGCAATTATCACCCTACCGGCAGCACCGTTCCTCAAACAGCTTTTTCGCTCGCACCTACCGAGTCATAGCGATTGCGATGGTTGTTCTTGGTGCGCAAAACTTAAGAGCTGAAGACCCGTTGCAGTTCGACATACGAATGCTTGCCCTCGATGCAAACGAAGGCATCGCGGCTGGCGATGTCGATGACGATGGCGTGACGGATTTGATTGCTGGAAGGGCTTGGTTCAAAGGCGGCGATTGGGCGGCGCGTCCGTTGCGCAATATTGATGACTGGAATGGATACGTGCAAAGCAATGGTGACTACCTGTTCGACGTCAATGCTGACGGGAAGCTCGACGTGGTTGCGGGCTCGTTCATCCCAAGCGAAGTCCACTGGTACGAAAACCCAGGCGAGGAAGCTCTTCGTCTTGGCAAGCAATGGCCCCAGCATCTGTTGCTCGACACAAAGCAATCGCAAAACGAAGGGCAACTGTTTCAAGACATTGATGGCGATGGACGCCCTGAATGGATCGTCAACAGTTGGAAGAAAAATTGCCCGGCCTTCATCTACCGCTTGGTCGAAAAAGATTCTTCGGGGGGCAAGGCAGACGGTTCCGCAGCTAAGTTTGAGCTGGTTGGGCATGCCCTTGGTCAGTCTGGCAACGGTCACGGTGTCGCTGTCGGTGACCTAAATAATGACGGAAAGCTGGATCTGATGGTTGGCCAAGGCTGGTACCAACAGCCGGCCAACGATCCTTGGTCGCAGCCTTGGCAATTTCATGCCGATTGGGATTTGCACAGTTCACTTCCGATGATCGTCGAAGACTTGGACCAAGATGGCGATAGCGACGTCATCATCGGCAACGGTCACAACTATGGGCTGTATTGGTGGGAACAAGTCAGTATTGATTCAGAAACCGGCAAGATCGAGTTCAAAGAACACATGATCGACGATCGCTATTCGCAGCCACATACCTTGGCGTGGGCGGATCTGGACAACGATGGGCAGAAAGAACTGATCACTGGGAAACGCTATTACGCTCACAACAGCAATGACCCCGGAGGCAATGAAGCGCCTTGCCTGTACTATTACCGCTGGAATCAGAAATCAAAATCGTTCACCCGCTTTACAATCGACGAAGGGCATGTCGGATGCGGCTTGCAAATCGTTGTCGAAGATCTAAACGGTGATTCCAAAGTCGATCTGGCTGTCGCTGGAAAAAGCGGAACATACCTACTACTTGCGAAATGAATTTCGAGACAAGCGGAAACGAACAGCTTACGATCAGCCAAGCACAACAGGACGTCCACGATTGGATTCAAAACATCGGTGTGCGCTACTTCGATGAGATGACCAACCTCGCTCAGTTAGTCGAAGAAGTCGGCGAGGTCGCAAGGATTCTTTCACGTACCTGTGGTGAGCAATCCTATAAGTCGTCGGATGTCCCTGGAGACCTAGCCGATGAATTGGCCGACGTGCTGTTCGTTACCATTTGCTTGGCAAACCAGTCAGGCATTGATCTGACAAAAGCATTGCGTGCAAATCTGGACAAAAAGACGAAACGCGATCGCGATCGACATCGAAACAATGAAAAGCTTCGATAGTCGATCACGTCTCTTATCACTCGGATTCCTGCTTGCAACAGAGGAAGATCGCTCTGTTGCAGGCATGCTTCTGCGGCACCTTCGAGTAGTTCTATCCAGCCGGTGCGTAGCTTGCCCGTAGCCGCTCATGGAATCGCGTCGGTGTGGCAATGTCAGCACGCATGTACTGTCCTGGTGCACCGCTGACTTCTTGGCATTCAAACGGTTCGCCAATCGGCACAGCATTGAAAATCCGTCGATAAAGCTTTGCGTGGCGTGGGTGCGCGATCGCATCCATGTGTGTCAGTCCAAACTGAATTGCGGTTTGATGCATCAAACCGGTTAAAGCTAGGAAGACCGAACGGTACGAAGACGTAGCTCCACCATTCGCGGATTCGTGTTCAATCGCAAGTCGACAGACTCGGCCAATTTTCATTTGATCAAGACAGCTTCCTTGATCCGTCGGGTTCAACGGGCTTTCGATTTGCGCGGTCGGTGTTAACAGAGTGACGGTGCCGCAGATGACTTCATGACAATCAGGTTCTGCCGAAGCGGCGATCGATTGGAAGCCTCTTTTTCGATCGTACCAGTATTGGGTGGTTCGAAAGGCCAAGAAGACATTCGCTGTCCATTGTTCATTTTCTTCAAAAACGATCGGCGAGGCCGCGATTTTGACCGGACTGGTTCTCAGTGGTGAGTCGCTTAGCAACCCGACGTCTTGATAACGTTGTTGCCGGAATTCTTCAGCACGTTGCAAGTCAGCCTGAGTTTTTGCTTTTCGGCAGCGTACCGATTGCTGGACTTTAACTTTGGTGGACAGGAACTGCCGAGCCTGATCGCGAAGACGTGATAGGCGGGGGCGACCGTCGATTAACTGCATGTCATTCCCTCGTGCATGGAACAATGAGAGGTGGGGCAGCCTTACTGCGAATCCAAACCGCTAGAACGCGGCGCAGCGAGGCTTGCTTCGACAGAACTGCGACACCCATGTCACTCTTTGACTTGGGTTCCGGCGTTGTTTCACCGGCGTGAACGAATCCGAATCGCTAGGAGAGAAGGGAGATAAGAATGGGAGCGGAGGCACTCATAGCCTGCTCGGTCCCGCCGTGGATTTTAACGATTATCTGCTTTGGGATGCTTGGTCAAGTCGAGTAATCTGCTGGAATCTTAGCGGTTAGGCCGACTGGGATGTGTGCCGCTAGCCCTGGGGATGATGGACGAGTGTGCGGAAGCATTCGAGGATCCCCTGGATCGGGTTTTCGAAATTCGCCAAAGCAGTTTGCGTAAACCATGTCAATGCAGTGGCTTACAGCTGGGCCCGTTTTATCCAGTGGTGTTTTCAAGGCTTGCGGAAGGACACGCTTGGCGGTGGCCGAAAATCTAGATCGTGACTTCATGACCAGATATTTTTATTCAGAAAAGTTTGAAAAGCCGGTTCGTTACCCCCTGCCGATGGGCGGGGCACGCGATGCGAACACATGGAAGCCAATCCGAATTTTGTTGGCTAACGAAGTTCAACCGCAAACGAACCAGTTCTCTGGCAGGGCTTGGAAGCTGTCACTTGTCGAACATTGACGAGCGTTTAAAGCTTGGCTGTGCCAGAGATGCACGTTAGACCGGGACCATAAAGAACAAGTTCCACAAATCGAGAAATTCTCGAGTTGGGATTTTCTTCGGCTGCAATCTGAAATTGCTGAGCCGTCATCTGAATTGGCTAGAACAGTGATTCAACTAAGATTGCGAATCTGCGGGCAAGCTTGGTCCGGTTCGATAGAGAAGAAACGGGATCGTGCGTCGGAGTTTTTTCAGACTTGGTTTCCAGGGGCCGAAGGTTCCCATTCCCAGCAGCATGTCGTCTGATAAGACGCGCAGCTCCCCGCGAAGCCAGCAGATCGCACCACGGTTTCGTTTGCGATAGTCAAGGACGAAAGCGGTCCCGCTAACGACATTCGAACCCGCAATATACGTGTCCATCGGCAGCTGGATCTTCCGCTTCGCAGGCGTTCCGAAAACGTTGTAGCCTTCGCCAGCGGTTTCAGTGATCGGACGGAATCCTTTGCCAAGCCACGGACCTTTGCTGGAAAACATCTTCCGAACGATCGATGTCGAGAAGCGGTCACCCTGTGAAAGCAACACCGCGCCATATTCCGCATCGACATTTGAAATATTTGGTGGCACTAATTCGTGGTACACCATCTTCAGCTCAAATCGTTCGAGAGCTTTCAAGTGATCCACCGTTTGACAGTCTTCAGCGTTGAGAAGGCGTCGCCATTCGGCTTCGCAACCGTTGGTTTCGGAAGAGGTTGGAATCGTATTCAGATCAACGATTGATGCATTCATGCGACAATTGGGGCTCAGTCGGAGATGAAGGCTCAAAGCCCAGTGTCTGGCCCTCTCAATGGGACCAGCGAAGGGCGACAAGGTTAGTTTGCGTGTGATCTGGATCTTCAGGACGATGCCGTCTAAACGGAATCGGACCCTGCTTTTGCGGGATCGTTGAACTAGCAAACCTCCTTTTGGGATGGCAAGGGGAATCCACAGGACTGCTCATTCGTCAACCGGTGGGGACGCGTTAACTCATTGGGAAAATATGACTTACGTTGATTCATGAGGGTAGTTGTGATAAACGTCTCGCGGCCGCTAGACCGATAGTAGGGGCAAAGGATTTTGTCTAAAGAAGACCAAGCATGATGCAAACCACCGTTCTAACAGGGCGTTTTCGCACGCCGAACTCCGAGAAACCTTCGGTGTTCTGTGTTCGCGCGACGACCTCGAATCAAATGGTAAGCGGTCGCCGGCTGTGGACCTCGCAGTTTCAAAAAGCTGGATTAATCGATGATTCGAGGGTTAGTTCTCGCGAAGCAGAGTCGCTATCGATCATCGGAAAGACACTGCCAGAGCAATGGACTTCCGTTTCAATCAATGCTTACCAGGCAGGCAGCCGCGTTCCCAAAGGGGTTGAGGATCGCTCAACAGGCAAGGCCACTTCGCAGTCTAGATTTGATGGCGTTTGTGGAACCGTGACGCTCCTCGTTCCCAAACGAACAGACTTGACGGTCGGAAAAATTACGCGTTTGGCAATCGATAGCTCGCAACAGGCTCAATCAGGAAGCCCGATCGCCTATCGCTGCGTCTTTTTAGAGCTGACCAGTTTCTTGTACCAGACGGCCGTTGAATACGGCCTGACGGATTTAGAAGCCATCGTTCACCCGCGACACGCAAAGCTGTACCGGCGGGTATTCAACGCGAAACCGATCGGCAAGCCGTTCGATTGTGAAGCCGTCGCCGGTGCACCCGCGCAGTTGATGCGGGCAGACATCAGAGATCCAAAACTGTTCCATCCGAGATTGCGCGAATGCTATGTCGAGCGTTCGAGCCAACGTGCGGCGTAGGACAATCGGGGTCGGGAAGTTCCGACAATCTGCTTTCGAAAGCATCGATTTCGACGCACTGGTTTTTGTAGACTCGACAGACCTCGTTACTGTTTCGGTTCGATGACCGATGTTTTCACAGGGCTGCCGTCAGGACGAGTTAATCGAAACTGGAATTGATAGTCCTGTGCCCATGGTTCCGTTTGTGCATTCTGCAGCACTTTGATCATCACCGTGTTTTCACCCTTTGACAAAGTGCACGGTGCAACATATTGGTCGATACGTGATCCCGAGTGGTAGACTTCGTTACTAGTGACGAGCTTGCCATTGACCCAGACCTTGTTCGCCGTAATGCAACCGAGTCGGATCTGAGCTTCGAAGTCTGCTGACTCGCTGTCGGTGGAGAAGCGGCAATAAACGTAGGCCGTTGCATCCTTTGCGTTTTTTAAGGGAGCGTTGAGGTCAACCATTCCCAGCTTGTCATCACTATCGATTCGCAGCCATGTGACTGGTTGGCCGTCTTTGCCTTTCTCCGTCTGCGGTTCGCCAGGACCCGTTGTTGCGATTGGTGATCCAGATTCTAAGTAGCGTTGTTCCGGCGTGTACTCGGTGTCAAAATTCTTGCTGTCTGTATTGTCGAATGGACCGATGGCCCACCACTGCGTCATCATGCCAAGCGTGTCCGCGAGATCGACTTTAACACCAAGATCGGAAAGCATCGCTGTTGCTTTCTCCAGTTGATTGGCGCTCCTGGCGTTTTGCACAACTTGTTGAAGCGTCTCTTTTGCTTCGCCCGGAGACTCGTCTTTTTGCTTTTCGGCAGCGTCGATGAGGGATTGGATCTTGAGGTAACGAACCGGAAGGGACGGATCGGTCGCGGCATTCGCTAGCAGCTTCGCTTTGGCATCATTGTCATTGCCGACAAGCAATTGAAATGCGACGTAACGGGCATCGGCATCACCGCTGCGATCATTGAAAAATTTCAGTAGCTCAGATTCAGGGAATTCACCGTTGTCGGCGACGTCAGCAGCCAACGCGCGAAGCCAGTTCCGGCCTCGCTGGCTGGCGTCGTTGAAGCCTGATAGCACATCGGTAATTTCAGTGCTGGGGAGCGACTGTAGTTGCCGAACCGCTTTGGATGCCGCCTGATCAGCCTCATCGGTTCCGTCGGTCGAGGCAATCACTGCGAGGAGTTCACGATTGTTAGCGTTCGCGTTGTTCTCGGTCGCGAAGACGGAACAAACGATGCTGATGGAAAAGATGATATTGGCTCGAACGCTCATTGGATTCTGCGAATAAAGAGTATCGGGACAGCGAGCCCCTGTGGTGCGTTTGGATGACATTCTACCCATTCGCAAACCAGTGACGGTGCGATGCTTTGGCGAACTTTAATCAGACTACTGTGGAGGCATTAATTCGATCAGTGCGATGATCGTCGATTCGACTCCACGTTTCACCGATGGTTCGGGCGTGATTTTGAATAGCGGAGAATGATGGCTGGGCACCATCTCGCCACCATTGGCTTCCGTTTCAAACGCTTCGGCGGGCGTTCCGCCGATTCCCCAGTAAACCGATGGGATATCTGGCGAGGTCGTGAAGAAAGGAAAGTCCTCTGCACCCATGCCTTTTTGATTTTCCGAGATAACGTGCTCAGCGCCGATCTTTTCGACCCAGGCGTTTCTTAACCGCTGTGCAAGCTCTGCATTGTTGAAGGTTGGCGGCACACTCTCTTTTGATACTTGAACTTCAGGAAGCTTGTCTTCGGGAAGCCCCGCAACGCGTCCCATGTTGGTTGCGATGCGCCGGATACCGTCAAGCAAAGTTTGACGCGTTTCGGCGTTGGTGCTTCTGACGGTCAGTTGTAGCTTTGCCTGATCGGAGATGATGTTGTGTTTTGTGCCTGAATGAAACGAGCCAACCGTGACAACGCCTGCTTCACGTGGTGCGATCTCTCGCGAGACCAAGGTTTGAAGTGCCAATACAATTTGGCTTGCGAGAACGATTGGATCCTTTCCACGGTGTGGGCTGGCACCGTGCGCTCCGACTCCATGGACGGTAATGTCAACGGTATCTGACCCTGCGTAGGGACTGCCATCGACGACGTTGATCACGCCAGCTTCGTTCCTTGCCGAAACATGGAATGCCAATGCGAAATCAGGAACTCCGAATCGCTCCCAGAGTCGATCTTGTTTCATCGCCCGGGCGCCTGCGATGCGTTCTTCCGCAGGTTGAACGATCAGCATTAGCGTTCCTGACCATTGATCGCGATGGGACGCCATGTACCTTGCCGTACCAACCATGCTGGTGATATGCACATCGTGACCACAAGCGTGCATCACAGAAACGACGTTCCCCGTGATGGGGTCTTCTTGGGTCGCTTTGGATGCGTATTGCAGACCGGACTTTTCTTCAACCGGCAGCCCATCCATGTCGGCCCGCATCATGACTTTGGGGCCGGGACCATTGGCGAGCATGGCGACAACGCCGGTGCCTCCGACGCCTTCGGCTACGTCAAATCCAACCGCACGAAGCTCACGGGCCATTCTCGCCGCCGTCTTGTACTCAACCAGTGACAATTCAGGGGTCTGGTGGAAATGCACAAACAAGTCAGCCAAGTATTCGTCGTAGTCGCTGGCGACCGCTTCACGCACAGCGGACTGGCCTTGTGAGTATCCGCTGGTGCAATAAGACAAGCTACAGGCGATCGCCGCTGAAAAAGCGATTCGGTGAGCCCAAGATTTCGAACGGGGCCGCTTGGTTGATCTGGCGAGCGTTGTCGAACTGACCATGTCGTATTCCACTAGAGCTGAATTGTTCGTGAGAACAAATCATAACGCCCCGAGCGGCGATTGTCCCCGACCGACAAATTAGCCGAAGAGGCGAGGGCGTGTCTCGCAGAACAATCACCACTTTGCGAAGTCGACGAAACGGCAGCAGTTCAGAGCATCGATTGACGTTAGACGTTTTTCTTCCGAAGAACGAAAAGGCCTTCCAGCAGTTCCTTGTCGAACGGCAGCGGGTCATCGATGTCATAAGCGAAATCGAATGATTCGACCAATTCCCAGCGATCGGCGACTTTCTTAAAAAGCCGTTTCAATTGGGTCGGTGTGTAGAGCCGAAGCGGAAATTCGCTTTCGATCTTAATTTTTTCACCGCTACTTCGTTTCGCGACCAAGTTGACCCGCAAGGTTTCCAGCCGTTTTTTCTCGTCGGTATGCGGAACGCGGATGGTTGTCTTCAGTTCGGTTCCCGCGTGACGAATCGTAAAGCGTTCGACAACCGCTTCGTACTCTTCTTCAGGAGTGAGGTGCATCCCCAGTATGTACAGGCCACCGGGAGCGATCGCGTCTCCCATCGTCTGCAAATGCGTCACCGCATCTTTTTCCGTTAGCAGGTGCCTAAATGTGTTGTAGGTGCAGAATGCGGCGTCAAACGATTTTGGGGCGTCGATCGATGTCATGTCGCCAAGAATGCACGTCGCTTTTAAGCCCCTACGTTTCAGTTTCCGCTCGGTGTACTTGAGCATCGCTTCGCTGAGATCGATCCCCGTGACATCGTAGCCGCGGGCCGCCATCGCAACGACTAAACGACCGCTGCCGCTGCCCGGTTCGATCAAACGCTTGATGGGGCGATCTGCAAAACGTTGAAATGCTTCCTCAAAGAATTCGACTTCGACCGGCGTTTCATCGCGAAACAGCATGTCAAAGTATTGGGGATAGTCGTACCACTTTGCCATGGATCACTTCGCTTCGTTGTTGTCGGATTGGCCAGGTTCAACTGGCTTCTGAGGTGCGTCTTCAAGTTGAACGATTTTGCCAAACATGTGACCGCCGTGTTCACCGTGTTGCCAAGTTCCGGCATAGCGACCTGACGTCTCGCCCGGTTGGATTAGCACTCGCGCATCGAAGGTTCCCATCCCGGGGATCCAAAGCGAGTCCAACGTGATCACCGGCGTGTTGCCTGACCACAGCACTTTCAGGTCCAGTGGAACTTCTTGATCGACGCTGCCGTACTTGATGTGTGCTTTGAAACGGTACAGATCAGGCGTCGAAAGCTTTTCGCACGCGCTGATGGTGTAGGTTTCTGTTTTGGGGCCCGAGTCTTTGCCGTCGACTGTGAACTTGCCAATAAACTGAGTGCCACTGAGGTACTTGGCGAGTTTTGTTTCGCGAGACTGTGTTTCGGATTCGGGGGCGTTCTCTTGCGCGTTGGCTTTTTGCGTGTTAGCAACGTTTGGCATTATTGCTACGAACAGCAGCAACGCAGCACAACTAGGGAAGCAGAGACGTCGAGACATGTTCTAGTTCCTCGCAATTTGGATTTGGCATCAGACGTTCGGCACTGCATCTTTATAGCGCTTGGGCGATCATCATGCGATACCGCGAGTGTTGAATTGGCGATGAAGTTACCTTGCCAGATGCACTCGGTTCTCCTTAGACAAAAAAAGGACCGCGTCTGCTCGAGACGCGATCCTTTCGAAAAGTCAGCGGAGTTGACAGTTGGCAAATCGTAATGGGCCTAAGTCCAAAGCCGACTGTCGGGTAAGATCACAGGAACCAATATCACTGCGGACGCAGGATGTCGCCCAGAGCATTACCGCGTTGGACTCGTTCTTGTTGATCGGTGAAGATCGATGGCAAGTCGGTTGGACGACGACGAGTGACACCTGTTGCACTTCGCGGTTGGTTGTCCTCGGCACGAGCAGCTGAGCCCAAGGGAGTTGTCAGGGTGTCATCGATCGACTTTAGGAACGCTTCTAGTTTCCAAGCCGGAATGACCGTGACACCAGCTTGGTTGGCACGTTCTTTAGCACGTCCGATATCTGCAATGATGGCGGCACTTCGTGCGTCGTCGGCATCACCGAGCTTTGGTGATTCACCGACAACCAAAAAGCGAACACTTGGATCGATTCGTCCGCTTTGCTGGCCGTTGTCAGCGATTTCCGCACCGGCGGCACGGACCATGCCTTCAAGCTGTGCGTTATCTGGCTTGCTGTCTCCGTCCAAGTCGATAGGACCGGCAAGTGCGATCTTTACGGTACGTCCTGGAGCCCAGAATGGCGAGTAAACCGCGTCACCTTCGATAATCGGGCTGCTGATTTCGGGAAGGCCGATCACGCGTGCTTCTGCCAGGTGTGGTCCAAGAACTCGAGTGACTTGGATCGATGCTTTGACTTTGGCGTCCTGCAGACGTGAGGTGTCATCGCGCGAGATTACGCCGAAGGTCACTCCGCGTCGCAATGCGTCAGCCGATCCTAGATTGATCGACACGATGTTGCCGTCTCGAAGGACATAACGAACTTCGCCTTGGACTCGTTCGAAGCTACCGGCGCCACGAAGTTCATTGATTTGAAGTTTCTGAGCGTCGATGGTTGTTTCTAGGTTTGCAATTTGATCACCCAGCTTCTTTTGCGCCGCAGCTGATTTTTGCTGCAAGGTCTGGTAGTTGATTTCGCTTTTGCGTTTGCTGTCCTTGGCCTGCTCCATCTGGGTGACCATATCGTTTCGAGCGGCGGCGAATTGTGTTCGCTCGTCGTCGAGTTGCTTGGCCAAGTTCTCTCGCTCTTGTTCAGCCTTTTGCTGAGCCGAGCGGGCCGCGTTTACGTCCGTTTCTGCTTGGATCCGGATTTTGCTCGCTTCATCACGTGCGGTGCTGTACTGCGCGTTGCGGTCCCGAATGATGTCGGTGAAGTAGTCGGTAAGCTTGCCGTAGTGTCGATCCTGGATCCCGACATCTTGGCCATACACCTGCATGTCGGTGAAGAACTGCTGGGCAACGGTGTCAAAGTTCGCGTCGCCGCTGTTCATCTCTTTGAACGCGTCGAATTCGCTTTGCGTCATCTGGTCGCCGCCGACCATCTTCATCAGTTGATCGTTTCGAGTCTGTGCGTCACGCAATTCGTTTTGCGCGTTCGTCAAACTGTCTTTGACCTTCAACTGGGCGCCGGCCTGGCCGCTTCCCCAGCTCCAAAGAATAAAATTCAAAGCGAGCGAGAGAACTAAGAAGATCAGGCAAGTGATGAGACTGCCGCGAATCACTGAATCGTCGCGTGCCGCCATAGCAAATTTCCGGGCGAAAAGTGGAGGGGACGGGAGGAACCGATGGACTGGACGAGCAGAATCCTTTCGCCGAACGCCTTGTGTCTGTAGCGGCGCCGCGAAGGGAGTCCATCCACAGAATATTCAGAAGTCCGCACCATTCTAGCACTTCTGTTACAGAATAACCGCGTAAGCTGGACAATCTGGAGCGGATTTGGGGGTCGTAGCTCAGAAAGTGGGTGTGCGATCGGCAAAACTGCTCGGCAAGGCAGGCCGTATTCCCCCCGCTTCCTATTTCGAGGTCAAGTCGGTTTACCAGAGGCAATGGACTGTTCCATGGCGTCGTTGCCCCTCCTGCGAGTAGTGGGGGCTAATGTGGTTGGAGCGGACGTCTCACGATGGGATCGCATCACTTTCGCCATCGGCCCGTCGCTGACACTCGTTTGTGCAACTGCTCCGCGAATAATCACCTGCTCGGCGAATTAATCGCCCATCCTTTTGACGAGCTGAGCCTTACAGGGAACCAAACTCGGGCGGGATTTGAATCAGGTTGATGCTCGTCGATCAATTCCAACTATTATCTCGCGCTATCGCATGTTTCAAAATCCGTCTGGTCTGATGCAGCAATCACGTTGAGAACTGCTCGTACCGACGGAACTTTCACCACCGATCGCGGTTAAGATATGTGGTGTGCTTCGGCAATCGTCCCCTCTGGTGGTTGGCGATTGGCGTTCAAATCAGCCGCAGAACGGCTCGCACTTGTCGTTTGTGAGTTCATACGCTGGCCAATTTGCACACTGCGGGGGGCAAGGAACTCTCCCGGACCACATCGCCAAACCTCAGTCCATTTCGATTTAAATCAGTCCACTCATGCAATCACATCACATTTTGCAGTCGTCAACACAACCTGTTCGTAGTGCTTCCAAACGGATCGTTTCCAATCGAATTCGCGGCCGTCAGCAACGTCGTGCGGCCTCACGCGGCGGCTTTACCTTGCTGGAACTGTTGCTGGTGCTTGCAATTCTGATCGTTCTCGGCGGTATCGTTGCCGTGAACGTTGTCGGAACACGTGACAGTGCAAACGTCGATGCGACAACGACACAGTTGAAAATGCTGAAAAGCAACATCGACATGTATCAAATCCGTATGGGTGGGATGCCACAGTCGCTGGAGGAACTCAAAGATGGGCCTCAGGATTCAGCTAAAAAAGCAAAGTGGGTTGCCCCGATCATCACCGAGATTCCAACTGACGCTTGGGGAAATGCGTTCGAATACAAAGCCAGCGGAAACAGCTATGAGATCCGCAGTGCTGGCATCGACGGTCAGATGAATTCCGACGACGACATCGTGGTCACTCCGTAGTACGTGACGTAAACATGCGAATGGTCGGCATCAAACGAGCAACCGCCGGACGGATCCCGTTCGGCGTTTTCCTTTGCAGGGCAACATCCCGATCACCAAAGAGTGTTCGAGGTGGTTTCACGCTGCTGGAGCTGCTGCTCGTCCTAGCGATTATGTCGGTGCTCGCTTCAGTGGCGCTACCGCAGATCGCTTGGCTATTGGGCGACCGGCGTGTTGTTCGCGGTGCCAAAATTGTCCGCGAAGAGCTGATGCTGGCTCGCATCGACGCCATGCGTGAAGGCCGCATCATGATGTTGGACGGAATGTTGGAAGGCGGATCGATCCGAGTTCGGCCCTACGTTTCGCTGGCGGATTCGGTTAACGCGGTTGATCAGACCGGTTCACAATCTGCAATGCTTAACGGGGCCGATCAGGGGCAATTTGTGACTCTGATTCAGGACCCTTCCGATACCCGCGAGGTAACCTTGCCCGAAGAGGTGACGGTGCAATCGGTCAACGTCGTCGCGACCGCGCGTGCGCTCCAAGTTCAGCAGTCAAACGTTCAGCAGGCAAACCTGAGCGACCAAGCTGGTGGGTATAGCCAACCGGTATTGTTTTATCCCGATGGCACAACAAGTACTGCCGCGATCACGTTAGCCCATCCTGTTCACGGTCAAATTACGGTCAAACTTCGCGGGATCACTGGGGACGTCACCATCAGTGATATTGGACCGCTGCAATAAACCGCCTCAATCAAATTGATCAATCCCCACAAAACACGATCGGTCCAATCGAAACGCTCCGCATTTTCATTGCTGGAAATGTTGTTGGCGTTGGCGATTCTCGGAACCAGCTTGGCCGTCTTGGTTCAAATCGCAGACACCGGTGTCAGTGCTGCACGCGAAGCCCGGGCGCTTGCGACAGCTCGGATGATTTGCCAGAACAAGCTTAGCGAAGAATTGCTGAATATCAGTTCGGGACAGACGCCGACTCCGATCATGGAATCGATGGTCGACTCGTATGACACCGAATCGACCGAAACATACTTCTACACCGTTGAAGTTATGCCGGGGCAGCTGGACGGAATCTTGGCACTTCGTGTCACGGTCGAAGCTCGTGGCGGAGATGGGACTCAGCGGTTGGCGATATACGCTTTGGATCGCTGGATTGTCGATCCCGCGTTGGGGCTTGAAGAGGCCGAGGCGGAAGAGCAAGCGGCACGTGACGAGATCGCCAATGGTGGAGTCTCGGCATGATGTTTCGTCACTCGAAAAAGGCTATTCGTTCACGAGACGCGTTCACACTGTTGGAGCTGTTGTTGACGTTGGCGTTGGCGGTCGTGTTGATGACGTTGGTCAACGCAGCCTTTAACTTCTATGTGAAGAACATGGACAGCAGTGACGCCGAAATGCGTCGAACGATGCTCGCCAGCGCCGTGATGCAAATGATCGAAGACGACTTGCGCGCGACCGTTCACCCGATCGCGATCGATACTTCGGCGCTTGAAGAACTGCTGAAATCAACCGCATCGTCGGCGACCGGCGGCAGCGGAGGTGGTGGCCAGACCGGCGGGGATGCCGAGGCGGCAGGCACCGCGGATCCCAGTGTTGCGACCGAAGACGAAGCGATCGAAGAAGACAGCACTTTGATCGGCAATGCGGTGGTCTTGCAGACGCCTGGGCTGGTCGGGAATCAATTCCAGATTCAAATCGATACCAGCCACCTACCGCGACTCGAAGAATACGCGGTCATGATGGCGGCTGAACCCGGCGAATTGTTGGATTTACCGAGTGATTTGAAGACGGTCACGTACTACGTTCAGAGTGCTGATGCGATCGGCGTCGATGACGAGCTGTCGAAGCTTGACGGTTCGACCGGTCAAAGTTCTGGCGGTCTGGTGCGACGAATTCTTGATCGCAATATCACCCTGTTTGCGTTGACTCAAGGTAACCTTTCGGCACTCAATCAAACCGGCGAGCTGCTGGCTCCGGAAGTTGCCTCGGTTGAATTTTCCTATTGGGATGGAACCCTTTGGCAGATCGAATGGAACAGCGATGACATGGGTGAGCTGCCGCTGGCGATCAAAATCGAATTGTCGATGATTGATCCATTGGTGGATATGAATGACCAAACACCACGGATGTTCAGCCACATCGTTCGCT
Organism: Stieleria sp. JC731; assembly: GCF_020966635.1. NCBI lineage: Bacteria > Pseudomonadati > Planctomycetota > Planctomycetia > Pirellulales > Pirellulaceae > Stieleria > Stieleria sp. JC731. The sequence goes on from NZ_JAJKFQ010000005.1 coordinate 820,279, forward strand.
TGCCGCTGGGCAAGTACATTGTCGAGGAAGAAGAAGACGAATTGGCGGAGGCCGGTATCTGATGTTGAATCGTCGATCGTCAAGTCAAGCGAAACGCGGCTTCTTTCTTGTGCTGGTGATGCTGGTGATCATCGTCGCGACGTTTGGTGTCTATTCATTTACCGGAATGATGGTCGCCTACGATGATGCGGCCTACTTGACCGGCGATATCGTATGTGCACGTATCGCTGCGGATTCGGGGTCGGAAGCGGTTCGGTTGATTCTGGCGCAAACTCCCCTGGATCGTGATGCGATGGGTGGCGTTTACAACAACCCCAACCTTTTCCAGGCTGTCGGAGTTTCGAATCAGGATGGCGGCAACGTTTGCAACTTTTCGGTCGTCGCTCCCAGCCTGAATGAACTTGGGCAATTGGCCGGAATGCGATTCGGTTTGCAAGACGAGTCTTCGAAGTTGAACTTGAATACGCTGACAATCTTGGACGAGAATTCCGAAGGATTGATGGCGGCCCTCAGTTTGGCATCGTCAAGCAGTGAAGTGGATGAAGCGACTGCACCGACTAGCTTGGCATCGTCGCTGCTATTGGCCCTGCCAGGTATGACCGAAGAGCTGGCCGATTCGATTTTGGATTGGCTTGATGAAGACGATGAACCACGTCCCTATGGCGTCGAAGTTGATTATTACAGCACGCTCACGACTCCCTATGAACCGACAAACGGTCCGGTCAGCAGCGTCGAGGAACTTTTGTTAGTCGCCGGAATGACACCGACCCTATTGTTCGGTGCAGATACCAATCGAAATGGCGTGCTCGACCCAGATGAACAACAGCGATTCAACGTGACCGTGGACACACCCGGCGCACTGGGATTGGCTGCCTATTTCACAGTGCATGGCAACGAAGCCAACAAAGCACGTGATGGCAGTTTTTGTGTGAATATCAATTCCGACGACTTGGAAGTCCTCTACGAAGATTTATCCGCGTCACTTGAAAACGACGACTACGCCAGTTTCATTTGTGCCTATCGCATGGCTGGGCAGGCGTCTTCGCTTGCCGGAGTCGTTTCTAGCAATAGCAACCAGGCCAACAACCAGAACAACCAAGAAGTCGAAGATGGTGGGGTTTGGTCAGCCGACTACCTCGCACAGATCGATCTTTCGGCCGGTGGCAGTGTCGAATTCACCCAGGTACTGGATCTCATCGATGCGACGGTGACCATTTCCAACGGTGGGCAGCAAGTTTCCTATCGCAGCCCCTTTGATCTTTTGACTGCTGCCAGCTATTTGCCGATCATCATGGATCGATTGTCGACAAGCGATACGCCGACGATGCCTGGACGAATCAACCTAAATGAGTGTCCCGCAGAGCTGCTCTATGGCATTCCGGTTTTAGAAGAAGAGCAGGTCGGCCAAATTTTGGAGAGCCGAGCGACGGAATCTACCGACGAAAACCGAAACTTTGAGACCTGGCCGATGGTTGAAGGGATAGTGACTTTGGACCAAATGCGGCAGTTGCTGCCGCTGGTCAATGCGGGGGGCGATGTTTACCGGGCACAGATTATCGGGTACTTCGAATCATCCGGATTATCCTCCCGCCAGGAGGTCATCATCGACGCCACCACGGTGAATCCCAAGGTGCTGTTTTCGCGTGATCTGAGCCATTTGGGCAGAGCGTTCGATCTTTCCGTCCTGGGAATTCGAAATACGGCGGCGGTACTTGGGGACGATACGAATTAGACTAGCGGTATGGTTAAAAAAATTGCTCTCGACTACGACACCCGCGAATTGCGGATTGTCGTCGCCAATGTCAACGGTAGCCGTGTCTCGGTTACCGATGCTCAGCTGATCCCGATCGCCGAAGGTGAATCGGTTTCCGAGAAGCTGCGCCGGTACATCACCGATGCTGGGCACCAACGATCCGAAACGCTTGTCGCGATCGGTCGCGGAAAAGCTGAGCTGCGTGAGCTTTCGCTACCTCCGGTTCCGGATGAAGAGCTGCCGGACATGGTGCGTTTTCAGGCGATTCGTAGTTTCGCATCGGCAAGTGATCGCGCGATCGTAGACTTTCTCGTCACGTCTCGATCGGGTGAGGCGATTACGCTGATCGCCGCAGCGGTTCCTCCGACGGAACTGGATCGTGAAAGAGAGCTTTGCGGAACATCCGAGTTGCAGTTGGAACGTGTTGCGCTCCGCCCGCTTGCAGCCGCTTCGCTGTTTCTTGCCAACACAAAATCGTCTGCTGTGTGCGTGATGATTGACCTTCTTGCCGATGACGCCGAAATCGTTGTCGCGCGAGATGGAAAAGTCATCTTCGTGCGGACCGTTCGGCTGCCTGAAAACGAAGAGCATCGCCCAGGCGCGATTGTCAGTGAATTGCGACGCACGATGATGGCATGCGGAGAAACCGCGACTCCTGCGAAGATCGTCGTCTGGGGAAACGCCGCCGTTCATTCAACCGAAGTCGCTGCGATTAAAGAGAAGATCGGGTGCGAAGACGTCGAAGCGGTCAATCCCTTCGATCTTGTCGACGCCCAAGTTGACCGCCAAAAATTGCCAGAGCATTCCGGGCGATTCGCACCGTTGGTCGGGCTGTTGATGAGCAGTTCCGCTCAGGCCGACGGGTTGATCGACTTCATGAATCCTCGCAAACGCCCTGAGGAAAAGCCCGATCATTTTCGTCGCATTGCGATGATTGCCGTTCCCGCTGCGGTCGTGCTTGTTCTGGGCTTTGTTGTTTATCGCCAGTTCAGCCAATGGGATCACAAAATCGCGGTATTGCAGGACGAAGTCAATCAACTGCTGCCATCTGCCGAGGTTGCAGACGAAAGTATCGCCCGCACCGAGAAAATCGACCAGTTTCTCGATCGCGATGTCAATTGGCTTGATGAACTCAAACGCTTTGCCGAGTTGGCTCCCGGAAGCGACAAGCTGATCGTTCGGTCGGTGACGGCGAACTCGCTAACCAAGGGCGGCGGATACCTACGTATTACCGGTGGTGTGACCGAATCGAGCGTGATTGATCAGATGCAAAACGCTCTGCGTGATGACACCCACGGTGTCGTGGTCAAAGACACGAACGCCGAACAGGCCGATGACCGGTATCGTTGGTCATTCACGGAGACGATTTCGGTCGACGGACCAGATCTGCGAAATCTGCGATACACCCGCATGCAGGAGCAGCTAGCCGGGGCTGATTCGGAACCACCAGTCTCTGACGCAAGTCAACCTGAAACAGCATCCGATCCAAATGTGAGCAGCCAGCCAGCGCCCGAAAGCACTGAAGCTGTCGAAGAAAGCACTGAAGCAAGCCCCGCTGAAACCCCCACCGAAAACTCAGCCGAAACTCCTGCGACTGATGAACAAGCCGAGGAGGTGTCCACATGAACCAACGCGAACGAATTTTAGCAATCCTTGTCGGTGGCCTTGTCGTCCTGGGAATTGGACAATGGGGTTTCTCAAAGTACAAGTCGTCGCTTCAACAACGCAAAACGCGATACGATTCGCTACAGAACCGACAACTACAGCTTGTCGAAAAGCGGACTCTCGGTGCGTTGGCAGATCGGCAGATGGGTGAATATCTCGTACGGTCTTTGCCCAGCGATGTCGAAAAGGCTCGCAATGCCTACCAAAGCTGGTTGTTGGATATCGCCAAGGAAAACGATATTCAATCACCTTCGGTAAACGAAAACGGAATCGCTCCGTTTGGCGATTTGTACCAACAGTTGAAGTTCAAAGTTTCTGGACGGGCAGAGATGCCTCAGATCGTCAGCTTGCTTTACGACATTCAGGCAAAAGACTATCTGCACCGCATTCAGCAATTTGACGTTACACCATCCAAACGCGATAGCGGCTTTATTTTCAATCTGACGCTTGATGCGATCGCATTGAATTCGGCTCCCGCAGACGCCAAAGATCCCAAGACTCAGTCGTGGCGGGTTGATGGCGAACAGTTGGCCTACGAAGACGCGATCTTAAATCGCAATCTCTTTGAACCGCCAAACCGAGCACCGGTATTTAAAGGCAATAAAACGTTCGAAGCAGTTCGTGGGCGTGAGACCGCGATCTCATTGGATGTTGATGACCCCGAAAAGCATGGCCTGACATTCGGCCTCGTCGGTGAACACGACAACGTCACGATCGATTCCCGAAGCGGCACCATTCGTGTCCGCTCGGATGAACTGCAAGAGTTCAAAGTCGATGTAGAAATCACTGACCAAGGATTCCCGAAAAAGACCACCAAAGAGACGTTATTGGTGAAGGTTGTGGATCCACCGCCTCCGCCAGTTGTCGAGCCTCCCAAGGTAGAACTCGCCTACGATGACGCCAAGCAAACCTATTTGACTGGCTTGGTGCAAGGAGCCGAAAACTGGACCGCTTGGATGAATGTCCGAACTCGCGGAAAGACGTTGAAGCTTCGTGTAGGTGACGAATTCGAAATCGGCAGCGTTCGCGGAAAGATCAAATCGATCGATGCCGACAAAGTCGAAATCGAAATTGACGACAAAGTCATCTCGCTGAAAAGCGGCAGCACTCTGAAGTCTGCTGTCGAAAAAGTACAGTAGAGTGCAGGTCTAGCAGCCTGCAAATTTTCTTTTGTCGCGTTCGCTGCGTGAAGCTAGCGTTCATCCCCGCTTGTTTTGCGAAGTCGTTAGCGACCTCGTTAGAGATCGACGCTGACACGCTCACGATCTTTACACTCGTAGTCGCGATTGGCACGGCGAGCTGCAGGTTTAGATCGCAACAGCGTTCCCGCCGAAAATGACCAGTTGATTGATAAGCTTGTTGGGCTGCTCGCGTTCAAAAGCGGTGAAGCGAAATGGCAGATCACTCAGCTGCTGGTGTTCTGCCAGATTGCGGTGTCCTTCTGGCTTCCGCTTGGTCGGATGCATCGGCAAAGAAAAAAGGGCGATGCTTCGCGAGGAAGCATCGCCCAAATCAGTTTTGGCAAGTTTGACTAACCGAATTGTCGGCTAAGCTCTGGCCTACAGGTATTCGCGGTTCTTGACCAAACCTGGCATCGGGATGCTGTACTTGCCATCTTCGTTCGCTTGCAATGGAGCTGGTCCGTCGATGGTCAGGTCGGCAACGTTTGGTGCGAATTCGTGATCGTGTTTCATGAATTCTTCCAAGGTGATTTCTTGGCCGGTGTGAGCCGCCATACGTCCCATGCTGGTAACGGCACTGGCCATCACGCCGCGTTCGACTTCGTTGTATTCCTGATCTTCGCGGATCGCAGCGATCAAGTCGTCCCATTCAACTTGGTATGGGTTCGGCTCGGGTTGTGGGTATGCCCAAGTTTCGAACTTGTCGTCCATGATCTGGGTGCTGAACATTTTCGACTTCGCTGGGGTGTGTGAAGCGGTCGAGATGATCGCCGATCCCTTGGTGCCGTGAGCGAAGCTAGCGAATTCTCGCTTGCATCCAGGAACGGTACGTCCGTCGACGAACAGTTTGGCACCATCGGCGAAGGTGTATTCGATCGAGTAGGTGTCAAAGTTCTGGTCGATGCATCCGTCGCGGTAGTGACGTCCGCCGCATGCGATCGCACTGACGGGCCATGCGTTTTTCATCCAGCACGACTCGTCGATGTTGTGGATCAAGAAGTCGCTAACCGCACCACCGCTAAGCCATAGGAAGCCGTGGAAGTTCTTGATTTGGAACTCAAGTTCGCTGAGGTCGCCCGTGTTGGGCTCAACCGCTGCGGTCGCCGTTGGGCCGGTCATGCGGTAGGCACGCATCATGGTGATGTCGCCGATTTCACCGTTCTGGATACGGTCGAAAAGCTCTTGGCGAGCCTTGCAGTGGCGGCACATCAGTCCGACACCAACCTTCAAGTTCTTTGCCAAAGCGGCTTTGTTGATTTCCAAAAAGCGAGCCGACGTCGGTGCGTCGATCGTGACAGGCTTTTCCATGAACACGTTCAAGCCACGCTCGATCGCGTATTGGTAATGTACCCAGCGGAAGGCAGCGGGAGTTGCCAGGATGACGATGTCGCCTGGCTCCAACGCGTCCATGACTTTCTTGTATCCGTCGAAGCCGACGTATTGGCGTTCTTCGGGGATATCGACTTTGTCCTTGAGCTTGCTGTCGGTGGTCAGCGAAGCGAGGGTGCTTTTCAGCTTGTTTTCAAAAACGTCCGCCAAAGCGACCATTTTGATTGGGCCGTTATCGACCGAAAGCGATTGCTTAGCGGCACCGGTTCCACGTCCACCACATCCGACCAGACCGACGCGAATGGTGTTGTCTTCGGCTGCATGCACATTGCGGGCGGCAGCGGCTGCGAACGTCAACGCAGCGCCGGTGGCCGTAGATTTCTTAATAAACTCTCGACGATTGTTGTCAGTCATCTTGTCAAAACTCGCGGGACGTGGGGTAGAAAACTTTAACGGTTGTGTGTGATAGTCCATCGACTCGCGCCGATGCTCAATTAAGTCCAATTGGCCGAATCTGGCGTTGCTTCGGCAACCGATTCGGCCGGGCGGTCGCACAATCCTATTCTTCAGGATCTTTCTGTTCGGGTTCGGTCTTATCCCATTTGGTGGATCGGGCTTCACTCGAAGGCACGTTCAATGGGCGGACCACTCGGAACCCAACCGACAACGCATCGGTGTGATACCAGATGCTTTTCGGTTCCTGCGGGTCTTGTTGCTTCCAGTCTTCGTCAGACGCCTTGCGAGCAGCGCTACGCAAGACTTCTGGGTCATCGTCCCAACCGCCACCACGGACAACCCGTGGGTACAGTGTTTTGGGAACAGCCAGTGGGTTCAGGGCTTCTTTCAGCTTGTCGTAGGGGGTGTATTGGTCTAGCACCCATTCGCTGACATTGCCGTGCATGTCATAAAGACCCCACGGGTTAGGCTTCTTTTGACCGACGCGCTGCGAGTTGTCTTCGCTGTTGTCGTAGAACCAGGCATAGTCACCGAGTTGATCGACATCGTCACCGAAGGAGTAGGGGGTTTCGGTTCCTGCTCGGCAGGCGTATTCCCATTCAGCTTCGGTAGGCAAGCGGTAGTAGCGACCCGTTTTGGCCGATAGCCATTCGCAGTAAGTTCGCGCGGCGTGCTGCGTCATGCAGATCGCGGGATAGTCTTCCCGCCCCATGCCGAAGCTCATGTCGGTATAGGGTTCGGTCGGCTTTGAAACACCATCAACGGCGCTGTCGCGAGGAGTTTTCTTCTTCGACAGCATCTTGCGCATCCGCTGGTCGACGGACTCGTTCCAGATGTCGTACTGTTCCCATGTGACTTCGAATTTACCCATCCAGAACGGTTCGATTTTCACGGTCCGTTGTGGGCCTTCGTCGTCGTTGCGGTCGTCCTCGGCTTCAGGGCTTCCCATGGTGAATTCGCCACCCGGGATGGGCACCATTTGAATCGTCTGATCGGTGTGCTCGATGATTTCGGCATAGGGTTTCATCTCCGCTTCGGTCTTGGCAACCGCGGCGGGCACTTCGACTGGTGGGATTTCAGCAGGGGTGTCTGCTTGAGCTGCCACGTTTGTGGCGGCACAAAGTCCAACTAGCAAGATCGGGCGTATCACTACAGTTTCTGATTTCTCGAGAGTAACGTTAAGCGACGGAGAACCGTGCCCCATCGCAGAGACTATGACTTGTATGTTAGTCCGTCCGGCAGAATGCGGGAGGGTAGGAATAGGGTCTGTCGGAATTCATAAGCGTTAGGGAGGGGAACGGGGCTTAAGATGTGCAAACGCCCCGGATTTCGCAGTAATATCGGTGCGGTAGCGGTCCCCTACCCCGCCTGTGTTTTGGCAAGGATCATAACGCTGTGGCGTTCTTTCTAATGCAGTACAAGGCCCGATCGCTACGAACGATCAGGCTGTTATCAACAATCGCAGGCGTCGCGTTGAATTGTTCGTCTGCGGTGCCAAGTCGATTGATCGCAATTTCTTGGTATCGGTCGCTTGCTTTTAATACCAAGATCCCTTGGTCACGCGTCGTCAGGAACAAGTGATTTCCATCACTGACGATCGATGCATAGACGCGACTGCGGGTTGGCAGTCGCTCGCGAAACATTTCTTCGCCATCACTCGCTCGTAAGCACAACGCGATCGACTTGTCATGGGACCAAAAGACGAATCCGTTGATCACGACAGGGGACGTCACATTCGCACCGCGAGACTGTTCCCAAACCAAGTGTGATTGACTGACATCGCCGCGCCCGCCTGGCCGTATCACAAAGGTCTTGTTGGATCGACCGCCGCTGCAATACAGCAGCCCCTCATGTTGAATCACGCAAGGAACCACGTAGTCTTCGATCGCATCGCAGGTCCAGAGTTGCTTTCCTGTTTGGGGGGCAAGTCCCAAGATCGCATTCTTTTGATTGATCACCAATTCAGATTGTCCGGCTTCCGTCGTGACAATCGTCGGAGTCGTCCAAGCCCTTTCGATCTCATCGACTTTCCAGCGGACGTCGCCGGTTTGTTTGTCCAACGCGAAGAGCGTCCCCGATTCGATCGAGGCATTCTGGATTACCAAGTCGTCATAGAGGATTGGACTGGCGGCAGCGCCAAATCCTGCAGTGTTGGTTCCTAGGCTGCGACGCCAGCGAAGTTCACCTTCGGGAGAAACCGCTATTAAGCCAGAAGGGCCAAAGAAGGCGTAGACTCCCGTATCATCGACGCATGGCGTGGGCGACGCATAGCCGTGCTCTCCCAAACGCTTGCTGAATTCTTGTTCCTCTTCGGAAGGTTCGACCACACAGTCCCAGATCTGTGACCCGGTTTTCAAGTCGTAGCACAAGACATGCAGGCGAAGCGACGAACGCTCACCGGGCGATTCCATGTCGAAACCATAGCCGGAATAGGCTGTCAGAAAAATTCGTCCATCCCAAGAAACGGGGCTGCTGCTGCCGCGGCCAGGAAGTTCCGTACGCCATTGAAGGTTGTCGTTGTCGTTCCACTTCGTCGGCAAATCGGCCGACACAATCCCGCGACCGTTCGGGCCACGAAACCGATTCCACTGAGTTTGCTTTGCGTGGGCTGGATTTGGCTGTGCCTGATCGGAATCCAGAGAATCCGCTGAACGCAGTGTCTGCGTCGCTTGCGCTGACAGCATCTGCGGCGATAATGAGACCAGTCCGACTAACGACAGTATGGTGGCAAGCTGCAGGAATCGTTGTCGTGAAGCGAACGTGATCCGAACGCGGCTTTTGGATCGATGGAGTTTTTGCTGGGGCATCGTGATGTCCTGAGGAAACGGCATCATCTGTGCCGCGAGGAGAAGCAATCACAAAGGTCGGATTTTACCAGACGAGGGCGGGGGGTGCCGTCGTTTCAGCAACTTTACCCGTGGGCTACAATTCCTGCGAACGCCATGCGGCAATCACGCCGTGGACGCTCAAACCACTATCCAATACAAAACCGCTCGGCTTTGCAGAGCGATCGATATCACACCAGCGACATAGGGAACGAAGATGTTCAAAGGACTTGGAAATCTCGGCAACATCGCTTCGATGATGGCTGCGTTCAAGGATTTGCCTGAAAAGATGCAGCAGCTGAACCAACAGATGCAATCCGAGCACGTCACCGGGACATCCGAATGTGGTTTCGTGATGGTGACCGTCAACTGTGTTGGCGAAGTTCAGTCGGTCAGCATTGTTGAAGAGAACCTATCGACTGGCGAAACAGAAAAAGCCACCCTCGATGCGGCCAATAAAGCCGGCACCGAGGCAAAGCAACGCTACGCCGATGCGATCCGGCAGATGGTAGCCGATATGAATTTGGACATGCCTGGAGTCGAAGGCTTGTTGACTTCGTTCACCGGTCGATAAGTTCATCCTCAAAGTTCTGAACGTAAAAGCGTGGAAAAACACGAAGGTGCTGTATCGCAGCTGGTCGACCTGTTGGGCAGACTCCCCGGGGTCGGACGGAAAAGCGCGGAACGTCTAGCGTTTCACTTGCTGCGAGTTCCCGAGGATGAGGCTCTGGCACTGGCCGACGCGATTCGAAAGATTCGTAGCGACGTCCGCTACTGCTCAACCTGTTTCAATCTTTGTGAACAGGAGCTTTGTGCGATCTGCCGCGATGATGCCCGCGACCAGACCCGATTGTGTGTTGTCGAACAGCCGCGGGACTTGATGAGCTTGGAGCAGTCGAAAGCATACAACGGCCTGTACCATGTCTTGCTGGGACGTATTGCTCCTCTCGATGGTATCGGGCCCGACCAATTGACGATCGACGCGTTGGTCGATCGGGTCCGAGGCGGTAACTTTTCGGAAGTCATCATGGCGACCAACCCGACTGTCGAAGGTGATGGGACTTCGCTGTACATCAGCAACCTACTGAGCGAGTACCCCGTGCAGATGACCCGGCTCGCTCGCGGGATCACGGCCGGCAGTATTCTTGAATACGCCAACCGCGAAATCATCGCCGACGCAATGTCGGGGCGGCAAAAACTGTAGACCGGATTGGATCATCGGTTTTGATGGTCCAGTCGTACTCGTCTTTGCCGGCGGGTTTCGCCCTATCGATTAAGTCACCGGTTTTATCGAGTAGGAGTACGAGTACCGGGCTTCGCCTTGAGTACGAGTTGGACTTTCGGTGGGCTGGATCTTCTGTCGGTTCGTACTCGTACTCAGCGCAGCGGTACTCCTACTCGTTCTCGTCTTTGCCGGCGGGTTTCGCCCTATCGATTGAGCCACCGGTTTTATCGAGTAGGAGTACGAGTCTCGGGCTTCTCCCTGAGTACGAGTCGGATTTTCCGTGGACTGGATCTTCTGTCCGGCCGTAGTCATGCTCTTTCTCATCGCCTCACTTCGCCACCCAAAATCGACTTGGACAGATTGGCATCCTGCGTTCATCGCTTCTCGGTAGAAATTGCAAAGTGGGTTGCAAAAGAGGCTGACCACTGAGGGCAACTGGGCAGCTCCAACGGCGAGGGGTTTCCCCCCGCAGCGAACTTAGGACGGTTTGCCTGTCATACAATTCGTATGTGTTTTGTTGTTTGAAGAATTAAATCCGGCTGCACTTGCTTAGAAACATCCAAGTTTGGCACAAGATATGCTCGCCAACTCGCGAAACAACGGATATCATGGAAGTAACCCGGTGGATGCCGGTTTGCCCCGTGCATTGGCGATAGCCCCATGCATTGGCGTTGGCGCAGTGCATTTGCTATAGCGCAGTGCATTGACGATAGCACATCAGGCGAGGGCGCATCCCTCCAAGCAAAGACATAATTCATGAGCGGAATGCGAATGTCGATGGGCCTCCAGGCCCGACTGGTTCAAACCCAAAAGCTGGCTCCACGGATGATCCAGTCGATGGAGATTCTTCAGTTGCCCATGCTGGCGCTGCAAGAACGCATCGAGCAGGAGATGAATGAAAATCCGTTGCTTGAGCAGCAAGAAATAGACCCAATGGGGGTCGATGATCTCGACGACATCAACCCTCGGGACAATCGTAGCGAGGACGAAAAGGAACTGGTGGTCCGCGATAGCGGCGACAATTCCGAAGACTTCGAGCGTCTTCAGAACATGGTCTCGGATCTGCCAAGCACCTTTGACGATTCGTTTCGCCGGTCCAGCAACCGCATGCAGGAGGATGCTGACCGCCGCCACGATCTGATGGCCAACGCACAGTCTCGCCCGGAATCACTGAACGATTTTCTGTTGCATCAACTTGCCGAGCTAGACATCCACGACGAAGTCGAGCGTGTTGCCGAGCGAATTATCAGTACCTTGGACGCGCGGGACGGTGGTTATCTTCGAACCCCATTGGCCGATTTGCTGCCTAGCGACCATTCGGCCGAAGACTTCGCCCTTGCCGAAGAAGCCCTCCGCGTTGTGCAATCCCTTGAACCGACCGGGATTGCGGCGCGAAGCCTGAGCGAATGCCTGTTGGTTCAACTTCGACCAGAGTTCGAGCACTTCGAGGAAATGCAGAAGCTGATCAGCGAGCACCTCGAAGATTTGGCCGCGAACCGCCTGCCACAAATCCAAAAGGCGACCGGCTACTCAATCGAGCTGATCCAGACGATTCGCGAAGAGCTGCAGATGCTCAACCCCAAGCCAGGGGCCGCGTTCATGGAAACTTATGTTCCAAACGTGACTCCGGACATCATTCTGGAACAGGACGACAACGGGGATTACAAGATTCGGCTGGACGATGATCGTGTCCCGTCACTGCGAATTAGCGAGTACTACCGCAGGCGGCTACAAGACCCGACATGCAGCAACGAAGAACGCGAATACATCAAACGCAAGATCAATGGGGCTCAGTGGCTGATCGAATCGATCGAGCAGCGGAGAAGCACGCTGACCAAAGTCGCTGAAGCAATCGTCGAGCACCAGAAAAAATTCTTCGACGAAGGTCCCGAAGCGATCGAGCCTTTGAAGATGCAGCAAATCGCCGAAAAGGTTGGCGTTCACGTTACCACCGTTAGCCGTGCGGTTAACGATAAGTGGATGCAGACACCTCGTGGGATCATTCCATTGCATCGGCTGTTTGTCGGTGGCACCCAAACCGATGACGGCGAAGACGTCGCTTGGGATACGATCCGCTTGAAGCTCCAAGAGCTGATTGATAACGAGGACAAGAGCGATCCATTGAGCGATGAAAGCCTTGTCAAACGGTTGGCCGAAGAAGGCATGACCGTCGCCCGGCGAACCGTCACCAAATACCGCAAGCGGATGGGGATTCCCAGTAGCCGCCAGCGGAAAGATTGGTCCTTGGCAAAGAAGTAAGGGCGTGACGTATTAAACGTCGCGACACCACCATTGAGCCGGAGCGCGTTAGCGTCGGTTAATTGGAGAGTCGAGGACGCTTAACCGCGGCTAACACTGTGCGGCTCATTTGGGACTGGACGTTGCCACCACTGAGCCGATACGCGTTAGCGTCGGTTGGTTTCGGAGTCGAGGACGCTCAACCGCGGCTAACGCCGTGCGGCTCATTTGGACTGGATGGTGCCACCTTTGAGCCAATACGCGCTAGCGTCGGTTAGTTGGCGAGTCGAAGGCACTCAACCGCGGCTAACGCCGTGCGGCTCATTTGGACTGGACGTTGCCACCACTGAGCCGATACGCATTAGCGTCGGTTGTTTGGGGAGTCGACGACACATAACCGCGGCTAACGCCGTGCGGCTCATTTGGACTGGATGGTGCCACCTTTGAGCCGATACGCGCTAGCGTCGGTTATTTGGGGAGTCGAAGGCACTCAACCGCGGCTAACACCGTGCGGCTCATTAGGACTGGACGTTACCACCACTGAGCCGATACGCGCTAGCGTCGGTTGTTTTCGGGTCGAGGACGCTTAACCGCGTCTAACGCCGTGCGGCTCATTTGGGCTGGATGTTGCCACCTTTGAGCCGATACGCGCTGGCGTCGGTTGGTTTCGGAGTCGACGACGCTTAGCCGCGGCTAACGCCGTGCGGCTCATTGGGCTGCACGCTAGCGACGGTTTATCTGGTGGGGGCTGCTAGCCGAGGGACATTAACTTGCTTGTGGACCTCGTGCTTCACTCCGGGTACGCTTCTGGGTCACGCTTGCGACCGCACAGTCTCTTTCACGAGACTTCGTCCCTTTTGCCAACACTTTGTTATGGATGACCAGGTAGATCAGCCTACTGAGCAGCCAATTGCGGAATCCGCCGAAACCACGCTCGGTTTTGAGCACGCCGCGACGAAGGTGAAAACGTTTCCGCAGTCGCCGGGTGTGTATTTGATGAAAGACATCGCGGGGCGGGTGATCTATGTCGGCAAGGCAAAGAATCTTCGCAGTCGAGCTGGTAGCTATTTCTTGAAGGCGGCCGCGGAGGACGCGCGAACTGCGAATTGGATTGGCGATATCGCGGATATCGACTACATGGATTGCGATAGCGAAGTCGACGCGCTCCTGATGGAATCCAGGCTGATCAAAGACATCCAGCCCAAGAACAATAAAGAACTTAAAGACGACAAAACGTTTCCGTATCTGATGATCACGACGCGAGAGGAGTTTCCTCGAATCGAAGTGACACGTGAGCCGAAAGCGAAAGGGGTCAAGCTCTACGGACCGTTCGCAAGTGCGGGTGCTTTGCGCGGCGCAATCCAGGTGCTACAGCGGATTTTCAAGTTCCGTACTTGCACATTGGACATATCCGAATCGGATGAGCAGTGGAAATGGTTTCGTCCCTGTTTGTTGGCCAGCATCAACCAGTGCACCGCCCCGTGCAACTTGCGGATTAGCAAGGAAGACTATCGCCGGGACATCAAGCGTCTGCAAACCTTTCTTGAAGGTGGCAAAAAGCGTTTGCTCAAAGAGATGCGAGACGAAATGCTTACCGCCAGTCAAGCACTCGACTTCGAACGAGCGGCAGTACTTCGCGACGAGTTGCAGATGTTGGAGCGACTGGAAGAACGCGGCGAGCTCGACACCCATGCTCAGCCGGAAGTGTTCTACATCGATCCCAAAAAAGGTCTCGCCGGTTTGCGAAAGGTGCTGGGATTGAGTGAAACGCCTCGAGTGATCGAAGGCATGGACATCGCGCACCTCGGGGGCGGACAGACCGTCGCGAGTTTGGTGCAGTTCATTGACGGGCTTCCCTTCAAGCCAGGATATCGAAGGTTCAAAATCAAAGACGTTGACGGCATTGACGACTTTCGCAGTATGTACGAGGTGGTTTCGCGAAGGTTTCGCCGGCTTTCTGATGAGAACGATGCATTCCCTGACATCCTGTTGATTGACGGTGGCAAAGGCCAATTGAATTCGGCCATGGCTGCTTTCCGAGATCAAGAGATCACGCCACCGACAGTGATTTCGCTCGCCAAGCGTGAAGAAGAAATCTTTAGGCCCGGGATCAGTGAGCCGTTGCGATTGAGCAAGAACTCATTTGCACTTCGATTGCTGCAATACGTTCGTGATGAGTCACACCGTTTCGCACAGCACTATCACCATATCTTGCGAACGAAGTCGACGTTTGATCGATAGTGCGATTCGAGCACAGCTATGTTGCTCGCCGATTGTCTCGTTTCGCCAAAGCGAACAAGAAAAAGAAAAAAACTTTTGAACGATTTGGTGCCTTTTCTGAACTAGAACGGAATCAATTTGTGCTGATTCGGTCAATCTGTTCACCATGAACTAGTGAAAACGGCCAAAACGTTGATAGCAAATGATATGGCGTGCGATAGTGTCCACAATTTGATGTTGGTGGAATCTGCACATGTGCATAAACTTTGATTATTCAATAAATCAGCGGGGCAAACGTGCTAGTGAATCCTGCAAGATTCGATTAGCAGTTGGCTGAGGAGTTGAATAATTTGGGGCATTGGGCGCAAGAGGCGTCCAAGGATGAGTCGCAAGACGCGATCGAATGAGATGGAATTTTTTTCGACTCGGATGTCGGCTCTTATTGCACCCCAGTGGACTTCATTGCAAGGTCCACTGGGGTTTTTTTATTACTTGGCGAAACTTTTTCCAGCGATGGAAAAAGTCTTTTGAGGGGAACGCCGTAGATCACAATGGCGTACCTCGGTGCAGAGTCATAGAAAGCACGCTTTGGTCGCAATTGCTGTTAAGGCGAACCGTTAAGCAAACTGTGGGTCGCCCAGTTCCAGCGACCGTGCCGCAGGATAGGTGTAGACGCGAGCGGGATCAGCGGGGCGTCTTCTGGGCCGCTCAAGCGGTATTCAGGCAATAGGATTCGACCAATCGCTTGGCGTCATCTTTGGACAGCGGTTTCACCACGTATTCTTTTACGAAGTCGAATTTAGCAGCCCGATCTTTGTCGTCAGCAAAATTGGATGACGTGTACATACTGACGACCAATTCGCTGCTACTGTCTTTACCAAAGTGCTGTTGGATGGCTTCGAGGACCTCGAATCCGTCGACTCGAGGCATGTTGATATCCAGCAGGACGAGCGTGGGTGGTGGAGGGCTACCGATCTCTTTAGATCTTGCATGACGGTCGACGAGCTTTTCTAAGAAGCGATCACCGGCTGGGTATTCAACGACATCGACGTCGTAGTCAAGCATTCCGATCACCCGTTTCGCCAAGTAGCGATCAGGCTCACTATCGTCGACGACCACGATGGATATTCCCATGGATTGTTTATTTCACCCGATTTGTTGAATGTGGATCAGACGCAGGAGACGCATTGGACTGTGGAAGAATGACTGTAAAAATGGTCATCCCTTCGGCACTACAAACTTCAATCGAACCTTGAAGCTGGATCACATTCTTTTTGGCGATCGCAAGCCCCAAACCACTACCGGGAATGTCGCTATCGGCGACGCGTTCAAAGGGTTCAAAAACACGCTCCCGGTGCTGTTCTGCAATTCCAATGCCATTGTCGGCTACGGTGAGGTGAAACCCACTCGGTTCGCTGGCTGTAATCACCTGAACGATCTTTTCAGAGTGCAATTTTTTCTGAAACTTGATCGCATTGGAAAGCAGGTTCTGAAGGATAACATCAAAACGTGCTGGAACAGTTGTAATTGGATGTTTATGTGCAAGGAATGTTTGCAATTCCACATCCTCGGCGTTTAGTCCCGCCCAAATGATTTGGAGGTGTTCCTCGACATCGATTTCGTCGAAGTCCGCAGGGGTCATGTCGGACTTTGCTAACCGTAAGGTGTCTTCAATCCGCGTCGTTAGTGTTGTCGCAAGCTCTGTGCATTTGATCAGGTTTGAACGGACTTCCTCGATCGCTTCCTCTTCTAAGTCGACGATACAAAAATTCAGCAATCCTTGGATGGATGTCAGCGGTGCTTTTAAGTCATGCGACGCGCTGTATGCAAAGTGTGCGAGTTCTTGGTTCAAACGAGCTAGCTGTTCGTTCTGTTCTTCGATTCCGGCTTCGCGGGCTTTTCGATCGGTGATATCGTTCACGGTCGCCATCGTTGAGCGGCCACCGGTTTCATGAATGGGGGTCAAAGTAATCTCAATCGGAAATTCACTTCCATCACACCGCAATCCATAGAGCTCACGCCCAAATCCCATCCCGCGTGTACTGTGTTGCGCAAGATAGCTGGTGCGATAAACCGGGTGCTTGCGCCGGTAGCGGCTGGGAACGAGCAGCTCGATCGACTTGCCCAGTAGCTCTTCCGCTTCATATCCGAACATGGTTCCGGCGCGGACATTTGCCAGTTCGATGATCCCTTGTTCGTTGACCTGGATCATTGCGCTGGATGCGGCATTGAGCGCCCGTCGGATGAACGCTTCGCTCTTTTTGCGTTCGCGTATGTCCAGTACCGATGCCAATACCATCTGTTGATCGTCGATGACTAGATGGTCCAACCCGATTTCAACGGGAAGCAAAGTGCCGTCTTTTCGAACCCCATAAAGGTCACGGCCCGACCCCATTTTTCGGCTGGTTGGGATTTCGAAATAAGCGTTCCGAAGGTCTTTGTGGTAGCGACGAACTTCGGTGGGCACCAATACTTCGACCTTTTGACCACGCAATTCATCGCGATCGTATCCGAACAGTTCGTCAAGCCTGACGTTTGTCTTTTGGATGACACCATCATCGGAAATTAGCAGAATAGGAACCGGGCAAAGTTCCGCGTCGATCACAAATTGATCGCGTTTACCCATTTGACAAGGTGTCCCCAAAAGCTGTTGGAGCGATT
Source organism: Stieleria sp. JC731 (assembly GCF_020966635.1). Taxonomy (NCBI): domain Bacteria; kingdom Pseudomonadati; phylum Planctomycetota; class Planctomycetia; order Pirellulales; family Pirellulaceae; genus Stieleria; species Stieleria sp. JC731. The sequence goes on from NZ_JAJKFQ010000005.1 coordinate 837,832, forward strand.
TCTGAACGGCCCAAACCAAGGGGGCATCGATGTATCAATCCCTGAATCCCCCCGGCCTGTCGGCAGGCACTGATGTGCCACTGTGCGAATGATCAGTCGCATTATCCCAAGTTTCGTCGATATGCGTCATGCCGTGGCCGGCATGACGTTCCAACTGTTGACTAGTTCCTGGTTGTAGCTAAAAGCCTAGTGTATTGGAAAACAAGGGGATAGATGGTTTCTCACTTTCCGGTATGGCGCGAATCCTCGATCGCACTTACGCCACTGCGCGCTCGGAACAGCGCATCTGCATGAAAGGCTTTGAACAGGTATCCGGGTGAGATTCAAACTTCTTGCCGGAATATAGAAGGCAAGAATGCCTTCAACGCATGATTTAGGGAATGATGGAGGTGCAAGTCTCAGAGGTGTGTGTGGCAGCATGCAACCTGTCATCGCGAACTTGGTGAAGGTAGCAGCCTGTCGGCTTCCGGTCGTCGCCTTTCACTCCGTGATCGCAGCGTTCTTTTACGCTGGTTATGCGGAGCAGAAGGCGATTTTGTAAGAAGCCAAACCACAGTTTACCGACTGTTAATCCATGTCCCAGTCGAATTCGTCAACCAGCTTTTTCTCTTCGTTTGTTGCTCCATTGCTTTTCGGGGCAGGTGTGTGGCGGGAAACAGAGTTGACCACGGCCGACTTCGTTATGCTCGCGACATGGTTGCCTAGCTCAAACTTTCGCACCAGTTCATAGAGGTGATTGGCATGCTGGAGCACCGAGGAAGATGTGCCGGCAAGTTCTTCTGTTTGGTTTGCATTGGCCTGCGTGACTTCGTCCATCTTAGAGACGGAGCCGTTGACCTGCTTGATTGCGGTCAGCTGTTCAACTGATGCCGTTGCGATCTCCGCGACGAAGTCCGTCACTTGCTTGACGGAGCTGACGATTTCCTCAAGCGTTTCGCCCGATTTATAGACCAGCTTTGTTCCGCGTTCGACTTTGCTTGTCGAATCTTGAATCAGCAACTTAATCTCTTTCGCCGATGATGCGCTTCGTTGTGCCAGGTTACGGACCTCGGACGCGACGACTGCGAAGCCACGACCTTGCTCTCCAGCTCGGGCAGCTTCGACGGCGGCATTGAGCGCCAGCAAGTTCGTTTGGAATGCAATTTCATCGATGGTGGTGATGATATCGGAGATCTGTTTTGATGACTCGTTGATTTCCTGCATTGCTTGCACCGCATCGCCAACAACCTTTCCTCCTTCGGAGGCGATGTTCCGAGACGAATCAGCGAGTGAACGAGCCGTCAAAGCACTTTCGCTGTTCTGCTGTACCGTCAGCGTAATCTCTTCCAAGCTTGACGCGGTTTCTTCCAATCGGCAGGCTTGATCCTGGGCACCGCGAGAGATTTCGGACGTCGCATTGGTCATTTCGGTTGAAGCTTCCGCGACTAACGAAGAGACTTCGCGAACGTTGCCGATGGCATCACGCACGGATTCAACCGCTCGCGTTAGAGCTTTGGCGACCTTGCCAATGGCATCATCTCCAACGTCTGGAAGATCGATATCGAATCGCCCTTCGGCAATTTGATTAACGACTTTCAAGACGGATTCAACCTTTTCGTTGGTCTCCTGTGCCTCACGTTCTTGCCGTTCTGCATTCTGCTTGACCTCGCGCTCCAATCGCAGCTTTTCCGTCACCAACTCCCAGGTGACCATCGAACCGAGTCGTTCTTGGTCTTCACCGAAGACTGCTTTTACATTTAGCTCAAGCGTTTCAGGACCGAGCGGAATACGCGTTCTCAAAGGGAGGTTGCCCGCATCCGAAACCAGATTGCGTTGCTTCGCGGGCGTGCTATGAAAAATGTCAAACGATTGCCCAACAATGTCCTTCGCTTTTATAGGTAGGTACTCTTCGAACTGTTCGAGAGTTGACAATGCTTCGGGATTCATATAACGGATGATTTTATCCGTATCGGCGAACACCATCGGTGCCGAAGCTTCAAGCATCGCACTCATGCGACCAAGTTCTGCATCACGCTTTTTCAGGATCTCAGTAACGTCTGATCCAATCTTGATAATTCGATACGGTTTTCCGTGATCGTCCAATAATGCCTGGTAAGTCGCGTTGATCCATATTTCTCTGCCTCCTTTCGCAAATCGCTTGAATTCGCCGGAGAAGCCTTCCCCACTTGCGAGTCTTGCCCAGAAGTCTCGATATTCCTGTGAGTCGGCATACTCGCTACCAGCGAAGATCCGGTGGTGACGGCCTTTGATCTCGGGCAGCGTATATCCCGTCGTACGAAGGAAGTTGTCGTTGGCATCCTGAATCGTACCGTCTAGGTCAAACTCAATGACTGCTTTATTCGCATGGATGCTGTCGTAGACGACTCTGTATCGCCGGAGTTCGGCTTCGTATTTTCTCAGTTGTGAAAATGCTGACTGAAGCTCATCGTAAAGATGGTTCTCTGCTTCGTTTTTACCGACCGGAAGTTTCTCTGGATAATCGCCTACGACTGCACGGCTCACCAATGTCGAAAGCTCTTCCAGTCTCGAGAGCGTCTCGTTATATGCTCGAGATTTGCTGCCCGGCACGAAATCGATAAGCCGCTGCCCCAGTCCGTTCATATTTACCGTTCCTCTGAGGGTCGAAATGTGATGCACCTGTGTAGTGCACGAAGAAAGAGTTTCGAAAAATCGCAATGAATTGCGCAATTGGTATCGATGCATTGTTTCGCAATCGAAACACTTGGGATTTGGCAGTTCAACTAGCAATGGTGGTGGGTTGCGAAAGTTGCTCTGCTATCAGGAGTCATTGCTTTAATGAATGTTGCGGACAAGTGTTTGCCCCAGCGATTTCCGGGAATGCAAAAGGCAAATAGGTGCGTGATTGTCCCGGACGCCCCCCACGCAATTTGATTTAGTTCAATTTGGTGCTTGTGGGAAATGATTGAGGAAGGGAAGTCGGGAAACCTTAAATTTCACGACAGCAAACCGCCAACGTTGGTAACACCTTGTTTTGTTTGCCAAAGCGAAGAACACGCATTTTCAGTGGAAGCGATGGACTGAAACGCTTGCCGCTTCTACACCATTTCTTTCTCGATTTCCTCCGACTGGACTGCTACATCTCCTCTTGCGACTGAGTCTGCTGTGGGAAGCGTAAGGGTGAACTTTGCTCCCTGTCCAACGCCATCACTTTCAACTTTGAGCGAACCTCCCATCTTCGCCGCCGCGTTCGCGCAGGAGTGCAAGCCGAACCCATGGCCTTCATCTTTGGTGGTAAATCCGTGTCGGAAAATCTTTGTTAGGTTCTCTTTGGAGATGCCCATGCCATAGTCTTTCACCGAGATATGGACGATATCGTTTTCTTGCTTGACATCGATTTCAATGTTCTTTGGGGCTTTCTCGTCTTCGCTGCAGGCTTGCTGGGCATTTTTGATTAGGTTGACAAGGATCTGTAAAACATCGTGTTTAGATGCGTGGACGGCGGGTGCAACTTTGAATAACTTTATGACTTCGACACCGTGCCGGTTTAAGCTTGCGCTGTGAAGCGTGATTGCGTTTTCGATTAGATCTTCTGGCGAAAGTGACTCAGATCCGCTTCCAAGCCGAGCGAACGATTGTTGTGATGTCACAATCGCTTTGATGTGCTCAATACTTTCGAACAGGTGATAGATTTCTTCCAGCTGTTCGTCCTGATCGTGGGTCAGTTGGTCTGAGACCTTGTTAACAAAGCTGACGACCGCCTCACTTTTCGATTCGTCGCTTAGGAACGTCGGTAAATCGTTTTTGTGTTCGTTTAGAAGCGAGGCGATCTGTGTAAGCGACTTAAGTTCGGAATTTCCAATGCTCTCTCGCAGGAGATTCGCAGACACATTGACGCTGTTGAGCACATTGCCGACATTGTGAAGCACGCCGGTTGCTACCTCTGCCATTCCCGCATATCGTTCAGCGGTGCGTAGTTCTTCGTTCAGGGACTCCGCCTCTTTCTGGGCTTCGACCTTTGCCGAGACATCACGTTCGATCCAGATGATCCGAACTCCACCGCAATCGTGCAGGATGGGGCGCATTTCCAATTCGATCCAGTACTGCTCGTCGAATCGGCCGGTCGCCTTCAAGACCATGTCGATTCCACATTGATCTTCTAAAGCCTTGCGAATGGTTTTGAAGTCTTCGTCATCGATATCCGATTTTTCCCAGCGTTCACACCAGTTGTGTCCGACGATGTCCTTGGAACGGTATCTCGTCATTCGTTCAAAACCTTCGTTGATCCATTGAACTGTCCCGTCCGGATCGGTGATTGCGACGGCATTGTCGGTGTACTTGGCGACCAACGAAAGCAACGAAAGGTGCTGTGCGGAAGAGCGTAGCTCTTCCGATACGGTTTCCAGTCGGGTTGCCTGATCCTGCAATGCGTTGAATTGATTCAGGATTGTTTGTGAAATTTTTCTCGCGATTCCAGAGAAGATTAGTCCGAAACCTGCTCCGACGAACAAGATGATCAGCATTGCATTGCGAATCGCCCTTGATGCAACATCGCTCGATCCGCGTGAAAACTTCGCGATATCGGCGACGAGTTTATTTCGGGCCAAAGCAAAATCGTCTATCGTTGAATTCTTTCGGTCTTCTAGTTTTCGTCGCTGATCGAGTAGTCTCAGCCAGTTGTCACATGCATTGAATAGTCCGTCTGAGCCTGGGTCGATCGTTTGATAGGTGACGTTCTTTTTGAAATTGCGTCCCAGCAGTTCATGCTCGATGCGTTTGAGCAGTCCAAGATGGATTTCAGCCTTTTCGGGATGCTCGTTCGATACGACTTCGCGTTCTAATCGGGCTAGGCAGCCTGCCAGATAATTGTCTTTCATGTCGATCAATAGTTCTCGCTCAGTGATCGCATAGAGTCGATCGCAGAGGGATTCAAGTTCGACGACTTCGTCTGTTTCGGTTCCCAGTTGATACACCGGCTTGACATTGCGCAGGTATTCGGTCGCCGAAATCTGTTTTTCGTCTCCTGATAGCCGTCGAAATTCGCGAAGCAAAATTGCTTGTCGCAATGCCTCTTCTCCTACATCAACATTGAGGCTGGTGCGAAGTGTGACGATCGCCGCGCGTGTCGCGGTCAGGCAGCGATCGCGGTCGCTTTGGGCATCCCGCAAACGCTCGGCAAATTCGGCACAATCGTGATTGAACTGACTCAATCGGCCTATCGCGGTTTGCATCCCTTGAACGGTCTGTTGCATCTCGGTCATGTAATCGCCGAGGACCCCAGGGTTCAGGGGCGGTTCGGTCCAATCCAAGTTGGGTGCCGCCCCGCTCGGTTGCTCGTTCTGCAGCAGTGGGTTCGTGTAGTGGACCGATTGCGTAATCAAATTGTTCGCCGCGACGATAGAGTCGTTCACGGCTTCTGCAAGGTCGTCTCGCAATGCGCGGTCTTGCTGTATCTGGCTCATCGACCAGAACAGAACGCCGAACACGACGGTTGCGGCTACCAACCCGAAGAGTGCTAAGTTGCGAACCGCACTGTCTGGTACTTTCGCGTTTTCAGATTCCGGTTTTGGTTCGGAATCAGTCTGTTGTTGAGTAGGCACTTAGCTCCTCCCAATTGAACGGCTGGACTTTGCCCGAGCGAACGACCGTTGGCCAGACGTGGTCACTTGCTTGATGGCGCTGTGGAGATAGCGACAGTTGGCTGTTGAGTCCTAGATCGAAGTTGCCAAGACGCTCCAGCGATTCGATGATGGATTCCCGGTCGAATCTTTCGTCACAGGATTGGAGTGCAAGGATGAGCATTCGTGTCGAAACGTAACCTTCAAAAGCACCGAAGGTTAAAGGGGCACCATTGGATATCTGCGCGTACGCGACGCGAAATTCTTTCGCGATCGGAAGGTTGCTCTCTGGCGGAGGCATAACTTGGGTGATGATCACGCCCTCACCTGCGGTCCCCAACTGCTGCGCGAACGCGTAGGAACCGACGGATGAGATATTGAGGAAGATTGCATTGAAACTCACTGATCTGGCAAGCTTGATAAATTTTGCCGATGGTGCGTAAGCGCCAGCCATGATGACTGCCTTTGGCGGGGTCGGCAGCAGCATTAGTTCCGCCAGAGCGCTTTCGACAGACAGCGTGTTACGCGTGTAGCGTACGTGCGGTACCTTATGTTCCTCGTCGTAGCCATGGGAACGTAACGCTTCGATGCCGCCAATAAAGCCTGCGTCACCGTATCCATCGCGCTGGGTGAAGAATGCAATTTCATTTGGCTTGCATCCTGCATAGTGGATCAGGGCGTCGACCATGGCCTGCGTCTCTTGCGCATAGCTAGCTCTGTAGTTGATCACATAACGATCTGGTGGTGATTTCCGCAGCACGCCCGCGCCGGTGTATGCCGCGATGAACGGCACCTTGTTTTCAGTCGCAATCGGGATGGCGGCGATTGCGGTCGGCGTTCCCACGTTGCCGATAACCCCTAAGACGCCGACTTTTTCAATTAGCGTTGTCATGTTCGGGACGGTTCGGGTCGGTTCGTATCCGTCATCAAGCACGACCAGGCGTAGTTTCCGTCCGTTGATACCACCGGCGGTGTTGCACTCGTCAAAGGCTGCCTCGATTCCAAGACGCATGTCTTGGCCGAGGGCACCCGACGGACCACTGAGCGCTGTCGAGGTTCCGAAGTAAAGCGGCGGTGATAGATCGTCTTGTGCATGAATCGAACTGAGCATCGCGAGCAAAATGACAACGGTCGCGACAGGGTTCATAAGTGATTTCACCATCACCTACCTTACGAGAGATGGGGCTTTCCTATTTGTTACGGTTAGCGGGAATCAGTCACATCCATGCCCGGATCCTACAATCGGTGCCAGAGGTCAAGCGTTGGCCGACAACCCACCATGAAGGCAAACGGGGCGACAGCCAGCAGTGTTTTTTAAAGACGATTGCGAGAAGACGAGTGGAGGTGTTCCAGCTACCACTTCCCTATTTCAAAATGAATCAGCGGGCATTCACTTTTGCTGTGCTTGACGGGAAACGTTACTTCTGTCGGGGAGCAATCACGATTGAGGGTTGCTGCAATTTGCGGCCGCTAGCCAGCACCGTCATTCGCTGGCGGGTTGAATAATTGTGAAGACGGCTGTCGAGTAGATGCGCAGTATTTCAGTCAACGGTATGGTGACGTTCTGCTTGGCAATAGCTAAAAGCAGATCCTAGCAGCTCGGGTTTTCATCCATGGTCCGGTTACAGCCCAGTCCGTTTCACCAACTAGCGTCTGGCTGCGCATGTCGTCGAGGCGCACGTGCACGACCAATTCATTGCCTATAGGCCAATGGCAAAGCAAGAGTGAGGCCGGAGCCGTGGCCATCGTCTTTCGTTGTGAATCCGCGATGAAACTCTTTCGTTAGATTGTGTTCCTCGATGCCGATACCCGAATCCTTGACGGACATCCAAAGCTGATCGTCAGTGAAGTCGATATCTCGCTTCAGTATGGGATTTGACGTCCGAGTTCCGACGTCTGCAGCCAAGTCGGTTCGCATTGACCTAAATTGAATTTGACTACAGGGCTTTTCCTCGGTTGGGAAAGGCAGTGTGCTCAATGCCAAGAAGGTACTCAAACTAGAAAACACATTAATATGAGCAACTCGGCGTCTACTGAAGCGCGACGAATTCTTGTCGTTGATGACAACCCCGCGATCCACGAGGATTTCAAGAAGATTCTTCATCAGCCGGAGGCGACGGATCTTAGCGACTTAAAAGCGCAGTTGTTCGGGGAGAGCGAGACGACCGAAGAGCAGTTGAGTTTCGAGATCGAGGATGCTTACCAAGGGCAAGAGGCACTCGAGAAACTCAATGCGGCAATCGCGGAAGGGAATCCATTCACCGTTGCGTTTGTTGATATGCGTATGCCTCCAGGATGGGATGGTATGGAGACAATCCAGCATCTGTGGGAGGCGGATCCGAGTCTTCAGGTGGTTATTTGCTCGGCATATTCGGATCGGCAGTGGACGGACGTGCTTAGGGATTTCGGGGTCCGCGACAATTTGCTGATCCTGAAGAAACCTTTTGACAACGTCGAGGTGCTGCAGCTTGCACAAGCGCTGAGCGAAAAGCATCGCCTGACGAAAATGTTCGAGAGTAAGATTGAGGACCTTGGTCAGTTGGTCGATCAACTGAGCGCGAAGTCGGAAGCAAACGCCGCTGAAGGGTAAGTTCTTGGCGAGATCGCGAAAATGTTCGGAGGGCTGTGGTCGCGGCGATTTCTCGGAGATCGCGACTCTTGCTTAAGGTGCTGTACGTTAACGGCTGAAATTCGTCGGGGATGAATCTCTCAGGGAGATGTAGGACTCGTTTGGCGAAACACTGTTCGGCTTCGCCTTTGTGGGGAATCTATCGTTCGGGGGAGCCCTGCTGTGTCTCTTGCTGTCAACTGAACTTATCCGGACAACCAATACATCAGTGGGGAAAGGGACACAGGCGGACCGAGTCATTCGGGTGTGCGTCTATGGCTGAACTATGTTTTCAAACTCGACATTTGAATCTACATAGACACAGACCAACGGCCCCCGATGAATTCTGCTGATTGCCTCAAGGAATCACGATTCCGCTATTTGGCATTGTTTTGGGCGGGCATCGTCGTCGTGGGATGGATCTGTATTGCTCGATATCAGTTTCAAACTGCTGCCGCGGGGCCGATTAAGACAGAACTTCAGTGGCCAAGTGATACCGAGATACCGTTGGCATCAGGTCAACTGACGATGCTTTTTTTCGTTCACCCGAAATGCCCATGCACGAAAGCGAGTATTCATGAGTTGAAACGAGTCTTTGATGACCTGGGTGAGAACGCAGATCTTCCATCAGTCGTCGTTATCGCCTCGGTCCCGAAGGAGTCCGGTGACAATTGGGGGCAGACCGACATTTTGCGTCAAGCGTCGCAGCTTCCTAACAGTCGGCTGATACTTGACCAAGGTGGAAAGGAGACGGCTCGATTCGACGCGAAAGTTAGCGGAACCGTGATGCTGTATCGTCCCCAAGGAGAAAGAATCTTCGTTGGCGGCGTGACGGTTTCACGAGGACACGAAGGCCCGAGTGTAGGAGGTGACCAGCTAGTCTCTTTAATAGAACGCCCGGCAAGAACGTTGGAGCAAAGCCCACCTGTATTTGGTTGCGGATTATGTGTCGATTCCACGGCGACGGCAGACCGTTAGGGAACGATCTATGACCAATCAAAACTCTCCTTTAACTTTCATCGATCCCATGCGATTTTTGTCTAGTAGCGGCGATAGCGATCACCGTGAACTGTCAGCCGTTGAATCGACTTTGCGAAACCATTTTCATTCCATCCACGTCCGTACGGACCGGATGTTTGCAGTTTTAATGCTGCTTCAATGGTTGGGCGCGTTCGCAATTGCCGCGTTCACTTCGCGGCTGACTTGGGACGGTGCAAACAGTTCGCCACACCCGCACTTGTTGATGGCTGTATTCGGTGGTGGGGCACTTGCACTATTTCCAATTTTCTTGGCCGTGTACCATCCCGGAACGAAGCTGACCCGCATGGTGATTACCTGCAGCCAAGCTTTGTTTTCTACGCTGCTGATACACCTAAGTGGTGGAAGGATCGAAACGCACTTCCATGTGTTCGGATCGTTGGCCTTTTTGGCTGCTTATCGAGATCCCACCGCGTTGCTAACGGCAACGTCGATCGTCGCTTTGGACCATTGGGCGCGCGGTGTGTGGTGGCCTGAATCCGTCTTCGGGATTGCGACAGCGTCTCAATGGCGATGGTTGGAGCATGCCGGTTGGGTATTGTTCGAATTGTTGTTCTTGTTGACTATCGTTCGGCAGAGTGTCAGCGAAATGAGTCAATCAGCACTTCGAAAGGTGCAGCTAGACCAGGCATTGGAACTAGCCGAAGAAAGCGAGCAACGATTTCGTGGCGGGTTTGAGCAGTCCGCTTTGGGGATGGCGTTCAAGTCACTGGACGGCGGGTATTTGCGAATCAATGACAAATACTGCCAGATCACGGGATACGCACGAGATGAGCTGTTCACAAAGCGTTTCCAAGAAATCACGCATCCCGATGATATCGCCATTCATGCCGAAGTTTTAAAGAAGCTCTCATCCGGTGAATCATCGAGTTGTGAATTTGACAAACGCTATATCCATAAAGCCGGACATGATGTCTGGGTGCGTTTGACGCTATCCCTGATTCGGGATGATCAGGGAACGCCGTTGCACTTAATTGCGGCGGCGCAAGACATTACGGCAGAACGGGCCGCTCAGGAGCAAATTGCCAAGCTTTCATTGGTAGCCAGCAAAACAAGGCATTCGGTCATCATTGCCGGACCTGATGGCGCAATTCAGTGGGTCAATGAAGGGTTTACAAACCTGACTGAGTACACGGCCGAGGAGGCTATCGGGGCATTTCCAGGTGAGTTGTTGCAGGGGCCTGAGACCGAGTCTGAAACCAAATCATTGATACGTGACAAACTCCGACGGATGGAAAGTGTCAGTGTTGAGATCCTTAACTACACAAAACGAAAAAGGCCCTATTGGATAAACCTGGAAATCGATCCGGTTTTCGATAAGGCTGGTGAGTTGACATACTTTATCGCGACACAGACAGACATCACCGAGCGGAAACGGCGCTCTGAACAGCTTGAGAGGGCGATCGAGGCCGCGGAATCTGCCAATCACGCAAAAAGCCGCTTTCTTGCCAACATGAGTCACGAAATAAGGACTCCGCTAAACGGAATTCTTGGATTCACAGAAGTGTTGTTGCGTGACTGGCAGCACGCGAGTCCTGCGGAAGTGGACGAGCATCTAGGAACGGTTCGGCGTAGTGGCCAGCACCTGCTGACTTTGATCAATGACGTATTGGATATCTCCAAAATCGAAGCGGAGAAGATGTGCGTCGAGTTGATCCCATGTTCGCCACATCAAATCATCTCGGATACGATTTCAATTCTTCGAGTCACGGCGACCGAAAAAGGCATCGGGCTGGACTACCGATGGGAGGGGGCGATTCCGAACGCCATTAATTCTGACCCTTATCGGTTCAAGCAAATGTTGTTGAACGTGATTGGAAATGCGATCAAGTTTACAGATCAAGGGGCAGTTGTCGTGGTGGCGTACATTGACACCGCCGCCAACGACCAATTGGTTGTGGAGATTCGAGATACCGGTACTGGCATCCCCGAAGATAAGCTGGAGACGATTTTTGAGCCGTTCGTTCAAGCGGATGATACCGTGACCCGCAAATATGGAGGCACCGGGTTGGGACTGTCCATCAGCAAGAAGATCGCGCACGCCTTGGGCGGTAATCTTTCGGTTGCAAGTGTCGTCGGGCGAGGGAGTACCTTCACCGCACGAATCGCGACCGGGGGCGAATGTAACTTAGGAGCCGTCGATCGAAACCTGGCAACGTCTGATGTTCAAGAGCACACAGCAACGTTCGATGATCTTAACGGTTTGAGCGTATTGGTCGTCGATGATGGTGACACGAATCGAAAACTAATTCGTCTGTTGCTAGAACGAGCAGGGGCAAAGGTTTGGTTGGCGGAGAACGGCCAGGTGGCAGTCGACATGGTATCGCACGCTGCTTTTGACGTGATCTTGATGGACATGCAAATGCCTGTCCTGGACGGTTACGCGGCCACCTCGAAAATTCGGAAATCTGGGTTTACCATTCCGATCGTGGCATTGACCGCGAACGCAATGTCAGGAGACCGTGATAAGTGTCTCAAAATCGGATGCAGCGGCTACCTTTCAAAGCCAATCGATTGCAATTCCTTGTATTCGGAATTGTCAAAGTATCGGAACGTTGATGCAGGGAAACCGAAACGTCCTTCATTGATTAAGTCAGAATTGCCGACTAATGACCCAGTGTTTAGGGATATTGTTGAGCAGTTTCTACAGACGTTCGAAAGCAAAATGGGATTGTTAGAGAAAGCTTGGGACCAAAGTGACTTTGACGAACTGGGGCGGATCGCACATTGGCTGCGAGGTGCAGCGGGAACGGTCGGCTACCATTGCTTTACCGACCCTGCGGCGGAATTGGAACAAGTCGCGGTGGCACGAAGCTCGAACGGGTCCCGTGAAAAGTTAGACGTTATCCAAGATCTTCGAAGTCGCCTGACGGTTTAGCGGCTTCACAGCGCAACTGGGAGCTCCGTAGCCGCCGGGCGACCGGTATCAAGTCGTCGGAGTTGTCAAGCGAATGAAGTTCGTGGTCGGAGTTCGACGTTTGTCAGCTTGTCGCTTTCCAGTGTTGCCCTTCGCTCCGTGAAGGTAGCGTTCTTTTCTCGTCGGGCTTGGAAAGACCTTCTAACTAGACACGTGTTTGACGCTGGTGTGCAGCAACCTCATGTCGCTGCAGGGGGGACAATCTCGGCGGAACAGCGAAATGAACCAAATGAACCGGCGTCCCGATATTACTCTAGCAACATCACGCTGGTGGCCGCAGGGAATGGTTCGGAGGGCGCGAGTTCCGAGTTGGTGACGGTCACGACGCGCATCGTTCCGGCGGCCGCTTTCATGTCATAGGTTCCACCACCAGCAACCCAAGTGACATGGCCGCTTTTGTTGTAGATGCTTCCTGAAAACGATCCGGTGCCAATCAAATTTTGCGATTCAATGATCATCGGCCGGATGTCGGTTGGGTCTTGGTACAGCACCAAGTCTTTGTATGGCGAAACGCCATTGTTTAGTCCGCGAAATGTGCATGTGTGGATGAGTGGAGCGATCAGAACACTGGGCTGAAGGTTGGACGGCAGCGGAATATACGACTGCGGTTTGGCGATATAGAACATAACGCCGTCGGCCTCGACCGATCCAAGAATACAGAGCGACATCTGCGTGATAGGGCTGACGTCGGTGATGACGTAGATTCCAGCGTTCAGCTTTACTGAGCCACCGAGTGAGACGATTGTCAGTGAATCGTAGACACCGGGTTCCAAGGTGACATCGCAGAGTAGGTCCTCGAGCAGCCCTGTTACTGGTGAGAGCAACGTTTGCAGTAGCGGAGAGATCTGCGAAAGCAATGCGGACACAACGTTGTTCGCACCGCTACCAGTAAGCGCCGCGACGACGCGGTTTCCTTTGCTTGTGGCAGGGTTATAGGCGGGAGGTACTAGCGATCCGAATGGGTCGGGGACTTGCCGTTGGTTGCACCTCAGTGGGTTGCGACCACCGCTGTCGTACGGACAGTAGTTCGATGTCGAGTCGACTCCTCCGGCGACATAAATGTGTTTTGCAGCCAGTCGTGTTGTTGACACCAGTGGCATGCAAGAAATCCCGTAGGGAGGAAGTCCGCTTTTTCCTGCCGGGCGACCATATCTGTCAACTCGCCCACCTTTGTTGTTCACATGTACCGCGCCATTGACTCTTAGTTGTCCCAAGCCCTCGATTTCTAGTCCGCCCGTCAGTGTGAGCAGTGGAGGGCAAATCGCAGACACGGGATCGAGCAGTTCCGTATCAAGCAAGTCGGAAACGGTATCTCCCAGCGTGTTTTTTAAGAGCCCCAACAGTCCAGACAGGACGGATGGGATGTTGAGTGGTCCGATTTGAAGAATCGACGTGTCGAGTTGGTCGACAGCTTCTTCGACGAGCGCAACGCGATCAATATTGCTGATCAGGTTTTGAACGTTAGAAAATGAAATGTCGGCCGGATCAGGGTCAAGTATCGCGAGGGCGGCTCCGTTGGGATTCGAGACAATCCCAGAAACTGACGTTGCCTTCATTTCCCTCTGCAATGCACCGTCGATGTAGCCGCTGAATATCGAATCGTATTGACGTTCGGCAATGACTTCGACATATCCATTCTCTCCGGCGTACCTGCCCGACGACGGTGGGATGTTGACGGTGATATTCGCATCGTTCATCCCTTGTCCGTTGCTGACCATTTCGCGGGCGATATCTGTAGCGTCCGTCGCATCGTTCCCGCTATGCAGGCTGGCGGCGGCGGCTGTTGAGGCGGTGTCGGCGGCATGCTGCAGATTTAGGTGTTCGCTCATTCCCACACCACCGTCGAACACGAGAGCGGCGATGGAGACGAACATCGGGAGCGTGATCATCGCCAACACGGCGATTTTCCCTGATCTATTGTGCCTGGGTTTCATTTCGCATGCTCCGCTTATATGTGGATCTAGATGTTGAACATAAAACGCTGTAGCCGTGATGGAAGCCAAGTGGCGCTAAGACAGCTGCGCTCATCGCTGGTCTACAGTCGACGAACAGGTGGTTTAGAAACGGACGGCTGCGCGGACTGTGGATTGTTTGCGAGTGTTTCGGACGCAATGGGGTGTCGTACCGGTTGGCCTTCACCGAATCGCATCTTCTCTGAGTGACAATTTTTTGAAGCTGATCTAGCGTGATGCTGGTCTACTGCCGCAGGGGCCTGGCCTTTTCGGATCCGCGGTATCTATCAAGTAGGTTGGCAGCTTTACTCTAAATCGCTTAGTTAACAATCGGCATAGCGCACTCGGAGCGGAGATCCCATTGAGTCCATTCGAGCCAACCGCTTAGAAATGAGTCGTGTGTGAATTCTAAAGTGACAGAGACTGAATCACCTGGATTGTTTTCACCTGACGCCCAATTGATCGTCACGGAAACGTCTTCGGTATTCATGGTCGGTAGAGTGGCCAGGATCGATTGCACTTCCGGGGCACCACTGCCGGCGTTGGTCGAGATGGCGACTGGGCCCCATTGGTCTTGGACGGAGTCTGCATCGGCTCCGTGCATTGTTGCTTCACGACAAAGAATTCGTGCCGAATAGTCCAGTGAGTTTTGCTGAACCGATACCAGACCGAAGTCAAGCAATGCGAAAATGATTAGCATTGCAACTGGCAACGTGATGGCGGTTTCAACAGCGCTAAGGCCCAATCGAGCAATGTGTCTTGTTCGGGGTGAAATGCAATCCTGTTGGCGGCTGAAGCTGAGTCGGGAGAGATCGATTTCAGATGATGCCATGCGTTCTACCGAAATTGTTTGAATTCCACATGATGCCGAATGTTGACTTCCGACGGGATTCCGGGCCATGCCACGATTGGTGTGAACAGGTACCCGACATCAATGCGAACGTAATGAAATCCTGAGCTGACTTCGTTGACCGTTAGGTTCGATTCGATAGGACCAGTTTCGATGGGAGGTAACGATGCAAATTCATCAGCAATCGCTGCTTGCACTTGTTGTTCCCAGGAGCCACGGCTGAACTCAGTGAATTGATGGCTTGCGCCATATGTGGCACCGCTTCTGGCGGCATTGCAGACAATGCTGCGAATCCCTAACGCCCGTCCGAAATCGACGCATGCAAATGCGAATAGGAGCAAGATCGGAGCTAAGATTGCGAATTCGACCGCAGCTACAGCAGTTCGACGAGGATGGCGTGCAATCATGAGAGGCCAAATCATGGTGTAATGACGTGTTGATTCTGAATTGCGGCTTTTACAACGTCGCCTGAACTGCGTAACCTTAGCGCGAATGGATGATCCTTTTATCCAGTGGAAGGCGACAGTAGAAAATCGACAGGCTGGCACTCGTCCGTCAGGGATGACACACGACCTGCAGTCCGTTGTTGTTGTATCGAAACAGTCAATCAGTTGTTGCCGGAAAATGCTTCGTAAATTTTGATCGCGGCTGGTCCCACCAAGACGATAAACGTCGCGGGGAAAATACAGACCATCATCGGCAACATGATTTTGACCGACGCACGTTGGGCGTTTTCTTCTGCGGCTTGTTCGCGTTGGTAGCGTAAAGTATCGGAATGGCTGCGTAGTGCATCGGCGATGTTTGAGCCATTGCGATGCCCTTCGGTAATCAGGGTGCTCAAGATTTGGATGGGTTCGTAACCCGTGCGTTCCGCCAGTCGTTTCATCGCCATGTCGAGAGATGACCCCAGCTCAATATCTCGCTGGACGTTTGACATCTCTAATGCAAGTTCACGGTGTGCGGCGCGAAGTTCTCCTGCGACACGGCGAAGGCTGTCTTGTAAACTTAGGCCTGCATCGAGGCAGACGACGACCAAATCAAGGAAATCAGGTAGAGATGCCTTGAGGGTTTGGCGATATCGAACTGTCGTTCGGTTAAGCCAAAAGATTGGCGCTAGCCAGCCGGCGGCAATTCCCGTCAGCGCAATGTAGAGCACTTCAAGGCCTGATCCCCACCCGAATTGCCAGAGGATCGTCGCCACGATCGCGGGGACGATCATCAATATTCCACGGGTGGCTAGAAGAACATGGACGGCGTTTTTCCCTCGAACCCCCGCTGTCGCAAGTCTGCGACGCAGCGATGACACTTGAGACAGGTTTGAAAATGAAGCGAAACGAGATAGCTTGACTAGCAGTTCGCCAAGCTTCTTCGTGTCGACCCATTGGCTCCTTTTAGTGCTCGTCTGTGACTGACCGGCGTAAAGCGATTCCATGCGTTTGTGAACCGTCGCGCCGTAAGCTGTGAACTGACTCAGTAGCACGTAGGCGACCAACGCGGTAAAGCCAAAGACCCCAAGCACGGTAGCGACTTGGAGTGAAAGCAATGTCTCCATGTTTTTAAAACCGAAAGTTGATGATACGGTAGATCCAGAAGAATCCCAGGCATTGAAGCCCAGCGGTCATGAACAACAGCTCTTTTTTGGTCAGTAGGGTTTCGACATAATCCGGAGCGATGAACTGGAGAGCGACAAACGCGGCGACGGGAAGCATCAATAGCACGACCGCCTGCATACGGCCTTCACTGGTTAGCGTGCGCACGCGTTGTTTAAGGCGGCCACGCTTTTCCATCGTCGAAGCAAGGTTTTGCAGAAGGTCTGGTAAATCTCCACCCGACTTTGACTGAACAAGCAATGCGACGACAAAGATTTGCATGTCCATGACGCCGCTGCGTTCTCCTAGCTTTCGAAAGGCAAGCTCTTTGGTTAAGCCGCGATCTTGTTGTTCACAGCAGAGTGCGAACTCCTTGCAGATCGGTTTGGGGAAACGGTCGGCAATGTTTCTCATCGCTGAGTTGACTGTTTTTCCCGATCTTACCGCGCGGCTGATCGACTGGAACACGCCGGGCAACTGCTCAACGAGTTTACGATTGCGTGAACGCTGCATCATGATGAGCAACGCCATCGGTGCAAATACAGACGCCAATCCGAGCGGGATGGCAACCCAGCTGATCACGAAATATAGACCCGCTCCGACGGCCAGCCCTAGGAAGATGCTGCCCCATAAAAAGGTTTTGATGCTGCATCCAATTTCGCTGTTGTCGATCAATCGATCTATCGCTTGAAGGATCCTCTTCTTAGTCGTGCGCTGCTCATCCGACTGAAGCGAAGACTGTTTGAAGATGGAAAGTATATTGGCTTGTTCAGTCGATCCGTCGAGTTCCCGAAGACGTCGTTCGGTGAGCATTTCCGCCCGCAACCGGTGGCGGGAGAAATACGTTCCAATCAACATCACGCCGCCAGCGACGGCGCAAAAGGAGAAAGCTGAAACGATAATTGGCAACATGCTGATGTCTCCTAGACAACCTGGACATCACGTGGGCGAATACCCGATTCTTGCAGCCGGGTCATGCAGTTCGGTACGACGCCAGTTGCTTCGAACACGCCTGTGGCATGACCGTTCTTGTCAATGCCTGTGCGACGAAATTCGAAGATGTCGTGCATGCTGATCAGTTCGCCGTGAACGCCTGTGACTTCTGAGATCTGCACAATCTTTCGGTGACCACCTGTCATGCGTTCCACTTGGACCACAATGTTGATTGCGGAGGCGATCTGTCGGTGAATGAACCACATCGGAAGCTCTGGGGCCGCCATCCCGACAAGCATTTCAAGGCGGCTGAGCGCTTCACGTGTATTGTTGGCGTGGATGGTCGACATGCTTCCGTCGTGTCCGGTGTTCATCGCTTGCAGCATGTCGAATGCCTCTGCGCCACGGCATTCCCCGACGATGATTCGGTCGGGACGCATCCGTAAAGCGTTTTTCAATAAGTCACCTGAGGTGATCGCGCCTTTCCCGTCGATGTTGGCAGTTCGGGTTTCCATTCGGGCAACGTGCGGTTGTTGAAGACGCAGTTCTGCCGCATCCTCGATCGTTGCGATTCGTTCCGTCTTTTCGATAAAGCCAGAAAGTAGATTCAAAAGAGTTGTTTTACCGCCGCCAGTGCCTCCGGAGACCAAGATGTTCAGCTTGGCTTTTACGCATGCTGATAAGAACGACAGCATGTCCGAGGTTGCCGTTTGGCGGACGATCAAGTCCTTGATATCCAGAACGTTGGTGGCAAAACGGCGGATGGAAACCAAGGCACCATCCAGAGCCAAGGGGTGGATGACGGCGTTCAGTCGGCTGCCGTCGGGTAACCGGGCATCGACCATCGGAGACGACTCGTCGATGCGTCTGCCGACGCGGCCGGAGATTCGTTGAACGATATCAATCAAGTGATCGTTGTCTCGGAATCGAACAGAGGTTCGTTCGAGTACCCCTTTGCGTTCGACATAGATATTGGTCGGCCCATTGATCAAAATGTCAGACACCGAAGGGTCGTTCATCAGAGGCTCGAGAGGCCCCAGGCCCAAGGTCTCATTTAAAAGCTCTTCGATAAGGCGAAGACGGTCGACGCTTGATAGCAGGTCAGAGTGCTTATCACAAAGCCGTTCGACACCAATCCTTAATTCTTGGCGCATGACGGACTCGTCGACTGAACGTGACGCTTCAAGGTCCAGTTCTGCAATGAGCCGTTCGTGGATTTCAGCCTTTAGGTTCTGAAACCAGATTTCATGCGACGGGTTGTTAGCGGCTGTCACTTGATTATCCAAAGGAAGTACCCCCTAGTTTAAACGGTTGCTATTTTGCGGACTGGCTCGACGCCCCGGGGAACGGTCGAATCACACTGCCGAGTCGATTAAGCAGCGAAGGTTGTTTGGCCGGCGACGCGTTCTTGTCTGTTTTATTGCCGGTGCCTTTGATCCCGGTAACACACTGGGCGACCTTCAGGAAACCTTGCGCCGACTTGCAACCGGGGTTATTTAAGACAATTGGCTCGCCCAGATTGATCGATGCGGTGAAGTTTGATGGTTCAATCAGCACCGGCAGCAGTTCTTGAATTTGGAGAACTTTCTTGACACTCGCTTGTGGGAGTTCACTTTCACTTTCGCTGACAAAGAAGACGACTCTTATCGCGTCTGGGTTGACGCCATTGCTGGCCAGGTACTTGAGTATTTCTTTGGTGCGGACGACTGATGACATATCCAGCCGACATGTGACAAAGATGAACTCGCTAGCAACCAAAGCACGCATCTGTTCGCTGTACATCGGGGAGTCGATATGCACAAGCGTGTAGGGGCGTGACAGCGTTGTGTATTCGATGATCCGACTGCAGAGATTGAGGTCAAGGTCTCTTCGGTCGGAAAACATCGGAGGGCCCGCGATCAGCGCGATCCCACAACTATGGTTCGCCACCACTTGATCGATCATCGAATCATCTAGGCCCATCCTTTGCGTCAGCAAGTCACGCAGATTGTGTGTTGGGCTCATGTTCAACATCGTGCCGAGGTCTCCACCCTGGATGTGGAGGTCGATCAATGCGCATTTTCCGGCAGCTTTCGCAAACGCTGCGGCAAGGTTGACCGACAGCAGGCAGGAGTCATAGTTGCTGTTTGTCGGTAGGACCGAAATGATCTTTCCGACTTTTCCAGTGCCGACCGTCGACGCATGAAGTCTGGAAAGAAGCTTGATAAAGTCCGTGCGAAAGCTTTCCGTGAGCGTTAACACGTCTGAAGCTCCGGCTCGGAATAGATTCAACGCCACGTCAGACTCGATTGCCTGCACCAAGACGACGACTTTCGCCGAGCCTTGTTCATGAAATCGGCTGATCGTATCTAGAACTTCCTTGTCAATCGATCGCAGTGCCAGGAAGCAAACGCAGCCCGGGACCAGCATGTTTTCCATCTCTTTGGAAATCCAGGCTAGTTCGACTTCCCGTCCCTCGTGGTGCGCCACCCCAGCTTCGACAAGCTCGTTTCGTAATCTCGCGGTGACATCTTCATTCTCGTTGATGATCCAGAATTCGTTCATTGTGTCGCGTCTTTGTATCTGCAATAGAGCGTGAAACCGTTCACTCGGGCAGCGATGGGTCGTGGGGATCCATAGCGCATCGTGTCATCGGTAAAATTGCGTGGAGGTCGGAGCCGAATCGAGTGATCGCCTTATGGCGTCATCAGGATCGACGAGAATGGAAGTTTTTTGTATTGATGTGTCATTGGGATTTGCAAAACCGGATTTCGTTGGGTCGCCTTGTCGGATCGCTACGTGATTCTGATCAAATTGCTTCAGTAAATCGTAGGTCTACGTCGCGAAGTATGTGAACTTCAGGTTGGGTAACATTTAGATTGAGGGGCAAACTTCGTTCGTCACAACGATCTCGCTTTTAGTCGTGTTGCCAGCGTCTGTGCTGATTTGAAATGGTTTGTGACTTTGTTGTCCGATGATGATTTGCAACAAAATTGGTGCGTGGAATTGTCAATGTTTCCAACAAAGGAGATGGGGAATCGGAAAGGTCCTTTTACCTAAGCGTGGAAAGCCGGAGTGGAGTTTTGAGTCTCATGTACTGCGTGCTTCGCTTCTTCTGTAGGCCGGGATTTCCACCGGCCGATCAACTGGTCGAGTTTCGTTGGCAGTTGCGAGGTTTCGGGATTCGCTTGCGAGTTTGTTTTCTGCTCGGTGATGAAACGTGCGGCAAAAACAATCTGGCTGACTTGGCCGGCTTCTTGGCAGCATTCGGCATCGTGATGATTGGCGACGGTTTCGCTCAGCTCCTTAGGAAGCCCCCAGAGCTCAAGCAGATAGGCTCCCAACTGCGGGTGCGACGCGCCAAACTCCAGTTGTTCAGCTTCGCAGGAAGGCGTGCCGTCGGATGCCGCTTGGTCGAGTATCGATTGGTAGCGTTTAGGGAATGAATGGCTAAGAATGATCTTGCCAATGTCTTGTAGGAGAGCGGCTGAAAAGACGGTGTCGATCAATTTCTGATCGTCCGATTCCGATTCCGCAATTTGACGAGCGGTCTTGGCGACGCTGATCCCGTGTTCAAAGATTTCTGCGGTTGCCGCAGTGTCAAACGCCGGTGTCTGTGATGGTGCGGGAATTGGTGTCACCATCGTTTGCAACATATCAACACCGATCAGCGAAAGGCTCTGCTCCATGCTGACGATTGGTGTCTTGGGACCGAAGATTGACGAATTCGCTAACTGCAGGACCTTTCCGGTAAGGATTGGGTCGTGAGAAATTGCGTTGGCAAGCGATTTGGTAGACGATGGTTCGGCGGCTAGCTCTTTTTCGATCGCTTCACGGATACTTGGTGGTGTCCAGAAATCGTGATAGTTTCCTGCAGCCTCAAGAACTTCTGGGGAGGTGATCGCTGACTGGTAGGATTCGATGCCGCGGATGGTACTGATCAATATATTTGGGTCGCAAGGTTTCGCGAGGTACTGGTGTACCGGCTTAACCGCGCGGAGAATCGATTCCCGGTCAGCCTGTCCGGAAAGGATGATGCGCATTGTTGCCGGGGAGCGTCGTTCCACGATGTCAAGCAGTTCGGCACCGTCCATCACGGGCATGCTCATGTCGGAGACGATGACGTTAAACGCAGACACGTCGAGCAATTCGAGTGCTTCGGTTCCCGACGTGGCAGTCCGGATATCCCAGTCGTCTTGTTCCGCTCGGATCATGCGAGTTATGCCTCGCAACACTTGGGGCTCATCGTCGACGAGTAAGATCCTCATTGGTAGATTCCGGTTTGCGCGGTAGCGGTGTTGAGTTCGGTTGCTTTCTCTTTTTCGAAAGGGATTTGTAAAGTGAACTTAGATCCCTGACCTTCGCGTACCTCCAGCGATAGTGTGCCACCGTGTTTGCTAACCACCGCCGAATGGGCGATCGCTAAACCTTGACCTGTGCCTTTACCGATTTCTTTGGTTGTGAAGAATGGTTCAAAGACTTTGTCTCGAATTTCGACTGGGACACCACCACCGTTGTCAGCGATCGATATGATGGCGAAGTCTTCGTTGAAACTGGTTTTGATGTAGATCTGTCCTCGCTCAATTCCCTGCGTTGCGATACGGTCCCGGATCGCGTGAACTGCGTTGACAATGATGTTTAAGATTGCTTGATTGAGTTCGCTAGGGAAACCCATCAGCGGCGGCATGTCGGAGCATGCGTCAATTCGAACATCGGCGATATGCTTCCATTCGCTTTTTGCCACCGTGATCGCGGAATGAAGGATGCGGTTCAGGTCAATCCTCGATTTTTCCTGAGTTCCGGGATGAGACAGTTCTTTCATCGCGGAAACAATTTTGGCGACCGTGTCGACGCCTTGAATGGAATCCGATAGAGCCTCAGATAGCTGTGAAAGCCAGGATCCCATTTTGTCAGCTGGGATGTCACAAGAGAGCGTTTTTCTGCGCAAAACAATCTCTTCATCACTGATTGTTTCATCCAGCAGATCTGGTAGGTATTTCAGTAGCGAATCGAATCGATCAATGGTCCTGGAGACATAGCGAATGTTGTCGCCGATGTACTGCATCGGGGTGTTGATCTCGTGTGCCACCCCGGCGGCCAGTTGACCAACGGATTCAAGTTTTTGTGCCTGCTCAAGTTGTGATTGAAGCTTCTTTTGTAGAGTGATGTCATTGGCGATGATAAGGCGAGTCTGAGATTGTGGTGCACCAACGATCGGGAAGACGTTTACCTCAAGGGTTGTGGTTGTGCCTTGACGGTCGGTGAACATAAGTTCGGAGCGGCAAGGTCCATCTGAGGAGCGTTCGTTAGTTAGGTTGGCTGCAAGTTGCTTGTCGTGCCAATCAATCGGAAGGTCAATATAGGGGTGTCCAATCGCTTGGCTTTTGTTGATCGAAAAGAGTTGTTCCGCGATAGGGTTCCAGCGAGACACCTTGCCATGTTCATCGATGCAGATCAGGACGGAGGTGATCGACTGAATCAGTGTCTCCGCGTTTTCATGGGCTTCTTGCAATTCGATCGCTTGCGATGAAACTTCTTGTTCGAGCGAATTCATTTTGGATCGCGAGACCTCTAGAAGGCGTCGCTTCTCGCACAATGAAGTTGCCAGTTGAACAACCTCGATTTCGTCGAACGGCTTTTTCAGTACGAGCAGTCGATCGTTGTATCCCAGCTTTTCGACGATACGTTGCCAGCTATGGTCGGAGTAGGCGGTGCAGATGACGACTTGTAGATTTGGGTCGGCCGCCCACAGTCGCTGAATGGTTTCGACGCCATCCCATCCCGGAGGCATCCGCATATCGACGAATGCGACGCCAAAAGGCTTGCCCTCTTGCATCGACCGTTCCAGAATCTCCAGACCGTCTTTGCCTTGTGTCGCGTGTGCGAGATCAAATGCGACTGAAGGCTGCGGTTTGTCTTTGCGACCAAACAGTTCAGCATCGAGGTCGTCGAGCGGGGAGCTTTGATTGTTGCGAAGAAGGATCTTGTCGAAGTCACCATGAATCGCTTGATTGTCATCGATCACTAGGATCCGTAGGAAACGGTTGGAAGCACTATCAATCGACATGTTCATTTTCGAAATTTCCTATTATGCAAATATCTTCTTGGTATAGTGATTCTCTGACTGATTTCTCGTTCAGTGGAAGCTGAAGTTCAAAAGTTGCTCCATGGCCGACACCTTCGCTGAAACCGGTTAGCAAGCCACCAATTTCTTTAGCTGAATTTGCACTGCTGTGTAATCCAAAACCAAAACCTGTTTTCTTCGTTGTGAAGCCATGTTGAAAAATTTGGTTCAAACGATCAGGCGGGATCCCAATTCCATTGTCACTGACGCGAAGTGCTAGCCACTCTCCAGTGCAGCTTGCCGCGACGGTGACTTTGGGCGACAGGTGTCCTGACTCGACAAGTGCGTCAATCGCGTTTTTGATCAAGTTGATCAGGATTTGGAGAATGCGATGCTTGTCCGACATGAACGTCGGGACGTTGTCGTCGACACACTGTTCGATAGTGATATGGTTTTTCTGAATCGATGCTTTGTTTGCGGAGATGGCGTCACGGAATACATCATGAACATCAAGTTTTTGAACTAGCCCGCTGCACTTTGCCATCGACTGTTGGACGGAGATAATTGTTTTGATGTGGTCGACGTTGGATACGAGGTCTCCAAACTCTTCGACCATCAATTCTCGCTCACGTTTAAACGCATCAGTGACGCGTCTGATGTATTCGGGGATAACCCGACCGCTATGTTCCTGCTTGATATTTTGGAAGAAATCGGATTCATATTCAGAGATCAAGCCGGAGATTCGCTCAAGCTTATCCAGTGAGCCTTCTTCGATTTGCTTCCGCAGAATGGAGGCCGACACATTGACGCTGTTCAAGATGTTGCCGACGTTGTGTAGGACCCCCGTTGCGATCTCTGCCATGCCAGCCTGGCGGGAGACATCAAGTAGGTCTTGATGCAGTTTTTGATTCTCTTGTTCGGCGAGTATTCGTTCGGTGATGTCGAAGATCGTTCCGTCGATCAATGGGTTGTCGCCGCAGTTGTCTACACATTTTCCGCGTTCCCAGACCCAACGAATGTTTTTGTTTTTGTCGACGATTCGATATTCGATCGAGAATTCACCTCGCTCGGTGATCAATGAATTGACGTGTTTGCGGACCCGCTCTTCATCCTCTGGGTGTATGAGGTCCAGGTGAGAGCGTTTGCTTTTGGTGGTGCTCGGGGCGTTGGGGTTAGAGACGACGAATTCGTCCGCCGGGTATCCGGTGATCTTTTCGATCCACCGGCTCATAAAAATGCTTTTGCCTTCGCTCGACAGGTGCCGTCGGTAGAATGCCCCCGGAACATTGTCGAGGATTGACCGAAGTTGTTGTTCCGCTTCAGCGAGGGACAGTTCGACATTCTTGCGTTCGCTGATGTCTCGATCGATAACGATGAAGCGATTAACTTGGCCTCCACGATTTTTGATGGGGCGAACCTCAGTCGCTAGCCAATAGAGTTCACCGTTCTTTCTTCGGTTGCGGAGTTCCAGGTTGCAGCCTTCACCGTTGGTAAAAGCGTCTCGCACGACCGCTGCCATTCGAGGACTGGTGTCACTGCAATAAAGGTATTCCAGCAAATGTTTTCCGGTGATCTCTCCAAGGGTGTATCCCGAGATGCGAGTGAACCCCTCATTGATCCATTCGATTTTTCCATTGCCGTCTGTAATCGCGACGGCATTGTCGGTGTGTTTGGCGACCATCGCCAATTTTTCAGCTTCGCGAGTCTTTTTAAGTAGCAGCGAGTTAGTCTGAACCAATTCCTGGGTGCGCTCGCTGACTTTTTGGTCGACGCTTTGCTTCGCGTTTTCGATCTCGGTTTGTCGATCACACAGTTCTTTGAACTCGCTACGAAGTCTGCGGCAGCTGGGGATCAGGAACGCGACTTCAAATACGACCCAGCCGACGTGTTCCAGCCAACGTACCGGGCTTTCGGTGACGATTCCAAAAACCGATAGCGGATAGAACACACCGCGAACGAAATGGTCAATGGCGATTGCCAGTGTCGCGGTGACGAGTACCTTCCAGTCACGGTAGGCGGATAAAATTGCCAGCGATGCGAGGATGTGGAAGTGCGTCTCAATACGACCACCGGAAAGGTGGATCAGCATCGAAGACCAAAGCATCTGGGCGATAGCGGCGACATGACGCGAGTGTGCAGATTTTGGAAAGGTCTTTAGCCATAGGATCGTAAATGTTGACAGCGCTCCGCCGGCAACGATGGCCGCCCATACATGGATATGGATTTCGCTGGTGCTTCCGATCCAAGTTTTAGGAGTCCAAAAAAGGGCGAATATGGTTCCCAGAAGCCACTGGCCAAGCATCAGCCGTCCCATGAATCGATGGACCCATCGGCATTCTTTGTCGTACCTTGTCTTGGACAGGTCGGTTTCTGTCGATCTGGAATTCATCAATCGGCCTGTGCGTTGTCAGCGATCGAGCATCCAAACACGGGCCATTCAGTGAAAGGTTCGTCTTGGTCGTTGATGCAGTGTGTGAATTGGGTCAATGAAGGTCCCGTACCTTCGTGGCCTCGAAGTGGAGTCAAGCCTCCGCTAAAGATCACGCCCCGCGCTTTTGAATAGACGATACAGTGCCCCGATGTTTTCACCCCCAGGCTTCCGGCAATCTTGCCATTGGTGTCAATGATCACTTTGGTGCTTGTGATTCGATTAAGCGTTTCGGTCGAACGTTTCTTCAACCAGTTCGATGGGGCGTTGTCTGGTTGGTAAGCGAAGGCGAGTATGTCCGGATGTGGGTCGAGTAATGGGCTGATGCGTTGGAGATTGCGAGCTGCGGCAACTGTACACGGACAGCCCGGTTGGTAGAAAAACAAGATGCACTTGCGGTTCCCTGGGCTGCAATGGCGGGCGACAACTTCATTGATTGCTTCACGACTGATTTCGTACGTCGTTGTGGCCGGTCGGCTCGCATAGTCTGTCAGCTTCACCACGCCGACGATGTATGACAGCAGCAGCCCTGGCAAAGCAACTAAACGAATGAAGCGATCGAGCATGGTTCCCCGGCATTGCGACTTGGAAAATGGCTCGTGAGAGTGCGAGTGAATGGAAGCGATCGGTTCGGCAAGCTTGTTCGCTGGTTTGACCGGTGATCCGGAAGCAGTCCGGTGACTACTAAGTGAAGGGTTGGCTTATTGGTCTGCCGATTAATTCCCTCTGTTTGCAACGCTAGCACGGATGGGCGACTGAAATGCTTGAAGTGCTGGTGGGAGTTCCCTAGGGGGGAAAAGGTCATGCCTGCTCGGTTGACGATTGGGCATTTGTAGGTTCTGGATCGCACTCTGGTTTTGGAGGTGGTTTAAGAGCTGCAGAGATTGATTCACTAAGGCTCTTTGGTTCTCGGAACCGTTGCGTTAAACATCTGCGGCGTTTGCTTTCGTCGGTTATCCCCATTGGATTTAGGTATCAGCGACTTTAAGTTTGGCGTCAGAGATGACTGATTTCATTCGAGATAAGGAAATGCACTGTGATGATTTATCGATTTGAATTGCGTCGATTGCTTTGGGGCTGTGCCTTGGCGCTTTGCTGCTTGGGCAATTTGCAAGCTGATCCATGGCATGCCGACGATGACACCTTCGATCCGAGCATTCAGTCAGTTGTCATCGGGAATCGCAGCTGGATTGGTGACCCGTCGCCCTTCGTTCACCAGCCTTCGGGGCGGACCGGATACACGTACGTCAACGCGGCGAACTATGAAGGCATGGACCCTTCCGTGCAGATTTCGCTGATGGTCCCGATTGAGATCGGTGAGACGAAGCCGGTCGGCGGAGGCATGTTGATGGTCAATCGAAAGCAGTACGAATCGCTATCGAAGGCATTCAAATCTGCAATCGCGGCAAAAGCGACGGACAAGGTTGAACCTCAACCGTTGGTGACCGGCATCAAGGATGCAAAGTGGATTTTGTTGGCCGATGTGAAAGACGCCAAGCGATCAGTGGTACTGGAGAACAAGGTCGGCGAAGAAACCCATCGCTACCATTTTTCGGTCAACGCAACGAAAAAGCTGCTGGGGGCGATGGAGCATGCCAAGGCTCAGCTGAAAGGCAAAAGCGAGTGACTTAAAGCCTGCTAGGTCTGCGGCTTGCCAACCCCGTAGCCTGCTAGCAAGACGTCGCAGTCCGGGGGGCGGGGGCCCGGGTGCGTGCATGGGGTGACCCGATTTGCATGTCGAAATCGGGCAGATTGTCGCGTTTCTTGCCCAAAATGCCTGAATCGCCACGCGCGGTCATTACGTTTTGGCGGCCGATTTATAGAATTCGGAAAAGTTTCCGATTTGGAATACTCGATACAACCCTTACAGTCCGTCCGGATTCCTATCCGAGCGGCAGTGGCAGCCAATTCCCCGCTGGCACGCAATACAGAAACCACCCCGGTCGAGCCAGAAGCCGATCGACAGAATTCGAGCTTTGATTCGTTAATGACTACTAAAGACGTCAAATCGGTCACTGGAATCACCGTGCGATTGGCCGGTGATTCGGGTGACGGTATGCAATTGTTGGGGACACAACTTACCAACACCAGTGCATTGGCCGGAAACGACGTTGCGACGTTCCCCGACTTTCCCGCCGAAATTCGAGCCCCCCGTGGGACTCGCGCTGGTGTCAGCGGTTTTCAGGTCCAGTTCGCAAAGGAAGAGATCTTTACTCCCGGCGATACCCTGGATGCGTTGGTGGTGATGAATCCTGCGGCGCTGGTGACCAATATTGGTGACCTTCGCAAAGGCGGCATCCTAATTGCCAACGACGACGGATTCACCGACAAAGATTTCAAGTTGGCCAAGGTTGATGCCAATCCCTTGGAAGCGACCGTCATCAACGATAGTTATCGCCTGTTCCGCGTGAACATGACCGAGTTGACTCGGAAGGCGGTTTCCGAACACGGTTTAAGTCCCAAAGTTGCCGACCGTTGTAAGAACTTTTTCGCAATGGGATTGGTGTACTGGCTGTTCGGCCGTTCGCTCGATCCGACTTTGCGATTTATCGAAGCCAAATTCGGCAAAAAGCCCGAAGTCGCGTCGGCAAACGAGGCGGCTCTTCGTGCCGGTTGGGCGTACGGAGAAACGACCGAAGCGTTCGGCGAAAGCTACCAAGTCGAAGCGGCGGAGCTGGAACCCGGAACGTACCGCAACATCATGGGCAACCAAGCTTTGGCGCTCGGATTGGTCGCGGCAAGCAAGCTGAGCAACAAGGAACTGTTCTACGGAACGTATCCGATCACGCCGGCTAGCGATATTTTGCACGAGCTGACCAAGCACAAGAACTTTGGCGTGCGTACCTTCCAAGCGGAAGACGAAATCGCTGCGGTTTGCGCAACGATCGGAGCTGCGTTCGGCGGTACGATGGCGGTTACCGCAAGTAGCGGTCCCGGCATCGCGTTGAAAGCCGAAGCGATGGGTTTGGGCATGATGTTGGAACTGCCGATGGTCGTCGTCAACGTCCAACGCGGCGGCCCTAGCACAGGCTTGCCAACGAAGACAGAACAGAGCGACCTGTTGCAATCGATGTTCGGACGCAATGGCGAGTCGCCACTTCCGATCATCGCGCCGCGATCCCCGGCTGACTGTTTCGATATGGCGATCGAGGCATGGCGAATCGCGGTTGAATGCATGGTTCCGGTGATGCTGTTGTCGGACGGTTACATCGCCAACGGTAGCGAGCCATGGAAACTGCCTGAAATGGCGGAGCTTCCCGAAATCGTTGTATCGCACCCTGAAGGTGCCGATTCCGACGAGCCATTTTTGCCTTACCTACGTGATGAAAATCTTTCGCGTCCTTGGGCAATCCCGGGGACCGAAGGACTGATGCACCGCGTCGGCGGCTTGGAAAAACAGCATGAAACCGGCAACGTCAGTTATGACCCAGCCAACCACCAGTTCATGGTTCAAACCCGTGCCAACAAAGTAGCGAAAATCGCCGAACGCATTCCTGAACAGGACGTCGTCGGCGAAACCAGCGGCGACCTATTGGTGGTTTCCTGGGGCGGTACGTACGGTGCTTGCTTGACTGCCGTTCGCCGATGCCAAGAGGCCGGACACCGCGTCAGTCATGCACATATCCGATACCTCAATCCGCTGCCACGTAACATCGGTGACTTGTTGAAATCATTCGACAAAGTCCTGGTGCCTGAACTGAACATGGGGCAACTTCGCATGCTGCTCCGAAGCGAATTCCTGGTCGACTGTATCGGTTTCAACAAAGTTCAAGGGAAGCCATTTTCCGTCAGTGAACTGATCGAAGCGATCGAAAGCCACCTGCCATCGGCGGTGCCAGCGTAGTCGCCTCAGGCAAATCAATCTTCGCCGCTGAAACATCGCGGCGTCATTTCAAATCAACCAAGCCTTTCAAGATAAGCCTGTCATTGCTATGGCACTTCCCGTTCTAAAAGCCGCCGATTTTGCATCCGATCAAGACGTCCGATGGTGTCCTGGTTGTGGTGACTATTCCATTTTGGCGCAAATGAAAAAGGTCTTGCCCGAGTTGGGTGTGCCTCGTGAGAAAACCGTCTTCATCAGCGGCATCGGTTGTAGCAGCCGGTTTCCGTACTACATGAACACGTACGGTATGCACAGCATCCACGGTCGGGCCCCAACATTCGCAACCGGCCTGAAAGCCACGCGTCCGGACCTGATGGTCTGGGTCATCACCGGCGACGGTGATGCGCTGTCGATCGGCGGAAACCACTTCATTCACGTGTTGCGTCGAAACGTCGACTTGAACATCGTCCTGTTCAACAACCGGATTTATGGATTGACCAAAGGTCAGTACAGCCCGACGACTAATGAAGGTCAGGTGACCAAGAGTACTCCGATGGGGTCGATCGATCACCCGTTGAGTCCTCTGTCTGTCGCGTTGGCTGCCGAGGCAACCTTTGTGGCCCGTTCCTTGGATGCTCACGTTAAGCATTTGGGAATGGTGCTCAAGCGAGCGGCCGAACACAAAGGCACATCCTTGGTTGAGGTTTACCAAAACTGCAACG
Organism: Stieleria sp. JC731; assembly: GCF_020966635.1. Lineage (NCBI taxonomy): Bacteria > Pseudomonadati > Planctomycetota > Planctomycetia > Pirellulales > Pirellulaceae > Stieleria > Stieleria sp. JC731. The sequence goes on from NZ_JAJKFQ010000005.1 coordinate 868,311, forward strand.
TGTTCAACGACGGTGCGATGGCCTATGCACAGGAAAAGAAGCAGCGTGCCGATAACGTTGTGGAGCTTGAACACGGCAAGCCACTCGTGTTTGGTAAAGACAACGAGAAGGGCATTCGCTTGATGGGCAACCACTTGCAAATCGTCGAGCGTAGCGAAGTTCCAGACGATGACTTGTTGATCCACGACGAGAAGGACCCCAATCCGTCAATCCAAATGATGTTGGCGCGGATGCGGTATCCCACGATGCCGGAACCGATCGGTGTTCTGCGTGACGTCGAAGGCGTCGCGACCTATAACGATCAGATCAATGATCAAGTTAAATTGGCCCGAGAAACCCGCGGTGAAGGCGACTTGCAAAAGTTGATTTCAGCCGGTGACACCTGGGTCGTTAAATAGTTTTCATACCATGCGTCGGTTGCTTGGGTTCGCTTCTGCGGATCTGGGTTTCCTGCATGGTTGTCTTGGCTTGATGCCGATCGATGGATCGACTGGCGAAACGCCAAGGCAAACCGCCCTGCTGTCAAACGATGACTGCGATCATCGGGGTTGCGGTTTGGCGGCTTGGTAATGCAACTTTTGAATCATGCGGCCGCCTACCTGATAAGGTCTGGTGGCCAGCAGCACAGCCTTGCGACATCGTCTGACGACTTTGCAATAATAGTCACAACAACTTGCGATTGAGTCCGATGACGCCGCACACGACCGGATTCCCCAGGGAGGAATGAAATGCCACGTGGAAAGCTTTACTCCGATGCAACGAAGGCCTTTGGCGACACACCGATGATTCAGATCAATCGGCTGGTTCCCGAAGGCGGAGCGACGGTCTTCGCAAAGTGTGAATTCTTTCAGCCGCTCAACAGCGTCAAGGATCGGATCGGCGTTGCGATGATCGAGGCAGGTGAGAAAGACGGCACGATTAATGCCGGAACTCATATCATCGAGCCTACCAGTGGAAACACCGGGATCGCATTGGCATTTGTTTGTGCGGCGAAGGGCTACAAGCTGACGTTGACCATGCCGGAGTCCATGTCGGTTGAACGGCGTGCGTTGCTGCGAGCGATGGGTGCAAACCTAGTGCTGACCCCAGCCGGCGAAGGTATGAAAGGCGCCATCAACAAGGCCGCGGAATTGGTAGATGAAAACGAGAACGCTTTCATGCCACAGCAATTCGAAAACCCGGCCAACCCGGCAATTCACGAAGCAACTACCGGTCCGGAAATCTGGGAAGACAGCGGCCAACAGATCGATGCCATTGTTGCAGGTGTCGGAACCGGTGGAACGATTTCCGGTGTTGCTCGCTATTTGAAGTCCAAGAATCCCGATTTCAAGGCGTTCGCTGTCGAACCGGTTCATTCACCCGTGATCAGTGGTGGTGCACCAGGGAAACACCGAATCCAGGGTATCGGCGCGGGCTTTATCCCCAAGAACTTGGATACGAGCCTAATCGACGATGTGGTCCAAGTTGATGACGAGGACGCCTTCGCATGGGGCCGACGCCTAGCCAAAGAAGAAGGGATCGTCGCTGGTATTAGCAGTGGTGCCAACATGTGGGCTGCCGCACAGGTTGCCGCACGTCCTGAAATGAAAGGCAAGCGAATCGTTACCGTGATGTGCAGCCTCGGCGAACGTTATCTAAGCACCCCACTGTTTGGCGATCTTGGCATGTAGCCAAGGTCAAGCGGCGGCAAATTTTCGGTGCTCGGCTTGCCGCACGGGAAAAGAACGCAACTATTTGAACAGAGTTGCGTTCTTGTGCTTTCTGCAATCGCGGCAGCCTGGGGTGGGCGGTGGCATCTCGTTTAGCGTTTGCGCAGGCCTCGAACGCTTCGTTTCAGCCGCTCCGCAGTGTCATCAGGCCTCGTCGATGAGTGCTTGATGCGTTACAACAGCGGTTTGACGCGCGGTAGAACGCCGCGCCGGATTTCTTCCGTAATGAGGACGGGTCGGCAACGACGATGGCGAAAGGTTTATTCACCCAGGGAATGTGCGTGCTGTTGAGGCAGCCGGTCTCTCTGGAAAAACTGCAGGAATCGCTATCGTCATTCGATTTGGTCGGTGTCCAAGAATCCGTGGTCGACAACGCGTCGCCAGAGACTTTGGTGATGGAGTTTCGTCCGGAAGTCGGTGGCCATCTTCTGGTGACTCCTTCGACCGAAAAATGGCCCGACGATATGGGCGATCCGGAGTCGACGCCCGATGTTTTCGTCGCATGGTCACTTGGGCAATTCGGACCGCTCGCATTTCCCGGTTGCTTGGAACGCGCTGCCGAACAATCGTGGACTTGGGAGGAAGGCGAAAAAGCGGTCGCGGAACATACCTGTCATGTCCGACTGTTGATCAGCTATGTGTTGGGGTCAGAGTCAGAAGACCAGGAAGACGACGATTCCGAAGATGACGTTGTCTTGATTCCAGACGACTATGATGCGATGGCCGAACTGAAGTTCTTGATGCGAGCCGTGTCTGAACTGCTGGAACTGCCCGAAGCGATCTGCTACTTCAATCCCGGTGGCGAAGTGCTGCGAGACCAAAGCGGTTTGCGGCAGGGACTGAACTTTGCCTGGAACTACGACCTACCTCCATTGGACATGTGGTCCAATGTTCGTCTGTTTCGAACTGAGGAATCTTGGGTCCTGATGGATACGGTCGGTATGGGGCAGCTCGATTTGCCGGATATGGAAGCGGTCTACGATACCGACAAGTATGATCCGGAGGATGTCGAGCGTTTCTTGCGCAACGCGTCGCTGTATCTGATGAACAGTACCGAGGAATTTGAAGACGGCGACACGGCCGATGGTCCCGGTGACATTTCTTGGATCGCGCTAGAATGCGACGACAGTTTGTCTGATCCGCCGCGAGAAACGATTCGCTGGGTTCCCGATGATGGTTCTGAGCCGCCAGAATCTCTTCTACGGCGTGCCGAAGTTGACATCGACGATGCGTACGATGAAGAACCCGACGATCTCGATGACGAAGCATTCGAGGCTTAGTCGGGAAGGATCGCTTCAGTTTTGATCGCGATTTCTGTTCCGGTTTTGAAATTGCGATATGATACGTGACCCGACTAGTGATCCATCAATGCCAGCGATGTCCGCTATCCAGCGGAGCAACATCAATAGCAGCGAAGTTTCCTTGGGGCCAATGATTTGGTTGTGTCCAAGTCTTTCGTCTATCGCACGCAGTGGCCCGAAATGTGACACCGGTCGCGGGTGATAGTCGCGCTGTGGGTCATGTTGAGCCAACAAATTGGAATGATTCGGCTGACAGTAGTTTGTCCGAGAATTTGCTTGGTTCATCTAATCGTTGGTGCGTGATTATCCTGCCTGAATCTATCCGCTCCGTTGCCACTCGCCTCCTTCATTTGAATGACTTCGACAGAGAATCCTGCCCCTTGTGTAGGGATCGATTTAGGGACGACCAATTCGCTCGTTAGCGTTTTTCGTGAAGGCAAGCCTGAACTGATTCCCAACAGCCACGGGACTTTTCTGACGCCATCAGTCGTGGGTGTTTTGCCAAGCGGTGAGATTGTGGTTGGTCAGGCGGCAAAGGAGTTGCGAGTGACAGATCCGCGATCCTGTGTGTCTTGTTTCAAGCGGTTCATGGCACAGAATCGTCGCTTTTCGATTGGCGGAAAAACATTCACTCCGCCCGAACTTAGTTCGATGGTGTTGCGGTCGCTTAAGGAGGATGCGGAGAAGTTCTTGGGCGTCGAAATCACTGACGCGGTGATCACCGTACCTGCCTATTTCAACGATCATGCCCGGCAGGCAACACGACTGGCCGGTGAGATGGCTGGGCTGAACGTTCGGCGAATGATCAACGAGCCGACAGCTGCGGCATTGGTCTATGGTTTCCACGATCGCACGGATGAGAAAACGATCACCATCATCGATCTCGGTGGCGGTACTTTTGACGTCACGGTGATGGAGGTTTTCGAGAGCACTTTGGAAATCCGATCGACTGCCGGCGAGAGTATGCTTGGTGGAGAAGATTTCACGGACCGAATCGTTGCCGAGGTTCTCGCATCAGAGCAGGTTCAGTTGGAGCTTGCCGAGCTAAACAGCCCACTGCGTGTTGCTCGACTACGCGGCGAATGTGAAGCGGCGAAGCGTTCATTATCGACAGGCAACTCGGCCAGCATTCGTGTGCCCAATCAAGATGGCGAACTCGGCGACAACCCAAAACAATTCGCACTCGACGACGAGCAGTTTAAAAAGCTCTGCAAGCCGCTATTTCAACGTGTCTCCGCTCCTGTCGCGCGAGCTCTTCGGGATGCAGAGCTTGGTCCGGAGGAAATTGATGAAGTGATTTTGGTTGGTGGCGCTACACGAATGCCTGCCTTTCAGGAGTTCACCGAAGACTTCTTTCAAAAGCCCGTCACGTTGCGTTTTAATCCAGACGAAGTGGTCGCTTTGGGCGCGTCTGTTCAAGCGGCTTTGATCGAACGTGACGTTGCAGTTGATGACATGATGATGACGGACGTTTGTCCGTTCACACTGGGGATCGAGGTCAGTAAGGAGCTCGGTGGACAGCATCAGCAAGGCTACTTTTCACCACTGCTGCACCGCAACAGTACGATTCCGATATCACGTGAAGAAACGTTTTATACCGTCTCGCCAAATCAGCCTTCGGTTATCGTTCGCGTATTCCAAGGTGATGCTCGTAAGACATCGGACAACACGTTGATCGGCGAACTTGAAGTCAGTCCCTTGCCTCAGGGCCCTGCAGGCAGCCCACTGCTGATTCGTTTTACCTATGACATCAGTGGTGTGTTGGAGGTCGAAGCCTACACGCCTGGTGGTCAAAAATTTCGAACGATTCTAACGAACCATATCGAAAATCTATCGTCCAAGTCGATCGAAGAGGCACGGCAGCGGATCGCGACGCTGAAGTTTTACCCGCGTGAAAACCTAGCCAACTTGCAATTGGCACGATTTGCCGAACGTATGCTTGGTGAGCTTCCGTCTTGGCAACGCGAGCAGTTAGATCAGGCGATTGATGTGTATGAGGCTGCGATGAACCGCGCCAACCGTGAGGAGTTTCTGATGGCAAAGCAGCTGCTATTGGACTGCTTGTCGTCGCTCGGAATCGAGCCTGAGGGTGACCAGGTATGAGGTTGCCGGAAGACTCAGGCCGTGTGTCGGATGAGACCGCCAAGGCATATCTTCGCGAGATGTTGCAGCTCAATCCGGTCTGGCAATCTGGATTGATTGTCCGCCGAAGAAATGAGTTGCTTGATTTAGCTTCATCGGATAACGGTCAGATCCAGGGTGGCGGTGTTGGCGGAGCGAAGCTCGACGAGCGCACGGGGTCTAGTCAAGCGAAGTCATATCAATCGGACTCCACCGTTGATCATTGGCAAAATCAGCAAAAGCGAGACCAGGCTGCCCAGTACCTCGGTCGCGTCCATCAGCAGTTCTACGCGCTTTCCGATAGTCAGCTTGAGTTCTACTTGCACTTTATCAGCAATGGGCAGTTTCCAGAATTTGCAGAACGAGTGCAGCGATTAAGTGAGGTCGCGAAGCAGCGTAAAGCGATCGAAGAGATTTCGAAGGATTGTCCCGACGAGCCATTCGTTACCGCATTAAGAAGCTCGTTGGTCGCGCCCGCACCCATCGCTGGGCATTTTTGGGAAGCCTATATCGATAGTCTTGTTTCGTCACGAAAGCTTCGTCACCGAGTCAAGCGGATTCACAAGATCGTTCGAGATTATCCGGCGGTCTACGAACTTGAACGAAGTTGGTTTGACGAAATCCTGGATCGAAAAAATCAGGCGGCTTGGTTGCGAAAGGGTTCGGTGACCGGGCGAGCTGGTAGCTTTTTGCGTCGCAAGCAGAACCTATTGACCGTGCTCTCCATCATCGCCGTATTCGTCATTTCGGGAATCATGTCGGAAGACAATGATTCAAAGAGAACGAACCAATCCAGGCAACAGCAGTCTCAGCCATTTCGATTGGGGAACCGCTCGGGCGGACAGCAGATTCCATCGTTTACTCCTCAGTCGCCTTCCGGGCAGGAGATCGTGGTACCGAAGTTTACGCTGCCACCGCTACGCGTTGAACCAAGATCAAGTGTGAAGTCGATCGCCGATTTCTATTTGGAAAACGCACCGCCAGAGGGCACGGAGAATCTCGATTGGTGGCGGCCTCTTTCGGATTCGCCAGTCAAAAGACTTAGTGAGAAGCTGGAATCCGCTGGCGATGAAATCGATACCGAAGCTGAGGCTCCGGAAGCGATCGAGGGCCGATGATGTTCAAGATCGAATACTTGCCATCGGAGCCCGAGCAGTTTTTCGACTTGCCATCGGGCTACGACCGCCGTGAATTGAAGCGTCGCTATGGGCGAGCGATTCGCCAGTTTGCACCGGACTCACATCCAGCTGAATTTCAGTTGGTGCGTGAAGCCTACGAGCGGCTTGAACGCATGCTGCGATACCAGAAAGGCCAGCAGAACACTGCCGAAGCAAACCAAGCATGGAAAGATAAAACGCAGTCGAAAGTTTCAAAGGCGACCGAGGAAAATCCTGCCACGGGAATCAGCGGTGCCCGTGAGTATCCCGTCGAACCTCAAAGGGGTCGGCCGCAATTGACGGTTCAGCAATTGGCGCTGATTGATCCCGCAAACGCTCTTGAAAAGCTGAATCGCCAGGCGGTTTTATCGCCGCAAGAATACTACCTGCAAGCAGTGCTTGGCGATGCGATCGCAGGAATGAAGTCCACTTCTTACCTGGAAAGACTGCTTGATGGACTGGAAGCCCATCCTTCCGATCAAGGTTTGATTTCGCTGGTAACGGAGTGCATTTCACGCGACGTCCCAGACGTCGACGTCGTTGACACTATTGAGTCCGTAGCGAAGCGAATTCGGTCGCCACTGTTCTATCAATTGACCGAACCGCTTTGGCTTCGCCTGGTCGAATCGGTTGATTTCACACAGTGGCACGTTCTACTGGATCAGTGTGATAGTGGTGTTCGACAAACTGATACTCATGCTCGATTGAATTTCTACCTGCGGATTCTGCATGCCGCAATTTGGTTTGCTCCGCAGCATTGGACCGAGCAGAAGATTGGCGAGATGGAACGGCAGTCGTCTGTACTGGACGAGTTCGGCCAATTTGAACTGGAGTATCTCAGTGCGCTATGCGTTCTGCTGAATCAAACATCGATCGAAACTGAAAGTGATCCTTTAAAACATCGCTTGCTTGTCGCGATGAAGACACACTGCTTGTCCAGAAGCGGTGAAGCCTATACCGATCTCGTCCAGCAGCTCGCAGAGCTTTCTCGCGATGGTGCGGCAATACGAAAAGCATTCCCGGTTCGACAGCAAGACAATAACGACGCTTGGGTGATGGCGACTCAGCTATTGGTCGCGCAGGTTCGCCAAGTAACTTATCGACGCGACGGTCTAAGTGGTAAGGAGTTCGGCAACCAGATTGCTCGGATGCTGTCGGATTTGCAGCCGACGGCCAGTGTTGTGCTGCGTGGTCAAGAAGTCGCGAAGTTCTACTATTTCACTGTGCCGCTGGTGCTCTGGCTGTTCGGTGGGGCGATATTCATCTTCCCACCGTTGTTGTTGCCTATGATCTGGATCCCTGACTCAGCATCTGCGTTCTATGCACTCGGTACCTTGGCCGGCACCATCACTGGGTTGTGCGTATTGTTCTTTCGATGGTTCTATCCGCGGATGTTAAAACCTCGTCAAGAACGAAAGGCTCTCGATTGGTTGCTCGCGGCTTATCGAAAGAATTGGCGAAAGCGTTTGTTCCGTTTTGCACAGACAAGTAATCAGCCAATCGGAACGTTGCTCCAACACATCGCTCACGTCTCGCATCAGACGCATCATTTAGTATTGGGTGAAACCGTTCAGTACTTCGGTTCCCAAGATGCGGGTTTGGTAATCTATGTGTCGCTGCGATCGTTAATGTAGCGATAGATTTACGAGTGTCGGTCCGCCCGGTTTCGATTCGACCGACAGCGTTTTCCCGACCAGTGCCGCCCGGCCTTTCATCGCCCGAATACCGAAGTGACCTGAGGGAACTTCGTTGGGGTTAAAACCGGTTCCGTTGTCTTCGATCGACAAAGAATTCGAATCACAGCGAATCGAAACCGCGGTTGCTTTGCCATGGCGTGTCGCATTGCGAACCGACTCAACCAAGACTCGGTACGCAGTCGTCGCCAGATCTCGGTGTAGCTTAGGATGTCCAAGCGGGGTCGAAGGGTCGATAACCCATTCGGCTTCGCATTCGTCGCCACAGATTTTTGTTACCGCATCTTGGGCCGCCATCAGCCAAGGCAAGCTTTCCAGTTCAGGCGGATAGATCTCGGTTAAAAGATTGCGACCGAGCGACAATGCTTCTTGCAGCCATTGGCGGACCAAGTCGATCTTCTCGGCAGCACTGCTGTCCAGTTTAATGCCTTCTTCATCTGACGTCCATTTCAATGACTGCAGCGTTGCTGATGCGCCAAAGATTAGCGGCAGCAGCAAGTCATGAATGTCATGTCCGATTTGAGACCGTTCTAGATCGATCAACTCTGACGAAGTCATTGA